>JBEKJO010000048.1:0-35371 GCA_050011195.1 Verrucomicrobiota bacterium
GATTTCATAGTGTGTAGCCGCCGACGGCAGTCGGCGCTGATACTCAGTCCCGAAAGATGGCGCCGACTGCCGTCGGCGGCTACACCCTGTAGGCAGTTTGTGCGAGGTATGAGAATTCCGGGCTAGGTTCAACTGCCCCCACCTCCCGGACACCATCTGGACACCCCACCGCTCTATTGATTTAACTCCTTTAACCTGTGGAATACCACCCCTTTTTCCCGCTCTTGCCTTCAGGTAACGCTCCGCCTCAATGGCCCCCCTGGCCCGCAGCGGTCACCTTGCCGGCGTGGGACCGTCGCCGGCTCGTTCGCCTTCGTCCGCATGTAATGGAATAGATACTGTTGCGCGTAACCGGCGCGGGGGCCGAAATGCGCGGCGGCAAAGCGCTCGAGGCGTGGCCGGCTGACTCGCCGTTCAGGGAAGTACAACTGCCGCAACGCTTTCATCACCCAGACGTCCACGGGGAAGGCGGACTGGAAGCCATAGGCGAAGAGCAACACACAATCGGCGATCTTTGGCCCTACACCCGGCAAATGCATTAACTCGGCGCGGGCGGCTGCGAGCGGCTGCCGCTGCAACCGGGCCAGATCGAATTGGCCGCTCGTAATCAAGCGCGCGGTCGCCAGCAAATAGGGCGCGCGGAATCCCATCTTGCAGGCGCGCAGCTCGGCTTCGCTGGCGCGCGCCAGGCGCGCCGGAGAGGGGAAGGCGAACGCCGGCGGACAGGCGGGCGCCACCGCCAGCGGGTCGCCGTAGCGTTCGCAGAGCACGGCGATGATCTGCTGGATTTGGACAATCTGTTTGGTCGAGGAGAGGATGAAGGAAGCCAGGCATTCCCAGGGGTCTTGGCGCAACAAGCGCAAGCCGCGGCAGGCGGCGACCGCGGCGCGCATCGGGGCGTCATCGGGAAACGCGCGCACCACCTCAGTCAAATCAACGTCCAGTTGCAGATAATGGGTCAGCCAATGCCAGTCTGACACCGGCTCGGCGGTCTCGGCTGTGATGGAACTCTGCTCCGAGTGGAGGCGGACCCAGTGGGTTCCGATCACGCCGGCCCAGCGCTGGTCGTGCCATTGCCAGCGGAATGCCTGGCCGCAGGTGAACGTGGCGGCCAGATCGTGGTCCTGCAGGGCGAAGGCCTTCGTGGTTTCCAAGCCGGTCACCGCAAGCCGCGGCAGGCGAAGATTTGGAGCGGGCGCACCACCCGGCCATGATAGAGCACTTCGCGAACGCCCAGGTCCGTCACTGACTCGAACTGCTGCTCCAGTTCCGGCGGCGCCGGCGGATCGAACTTTCTGTCTCGGTCCAACTCGCGGATGAAGACGGCATTCTGGCCTTTGCGGTCGCCGTAGCCGGGCCAATAGTAGAATTGATTCGAGGGAGGCGGGTTGGTTTGGCAGAACACGAGCGGCTCTTTGGTCACGGCTGCTTTTGCTTCAGGCAGGTAAAAGGAAATCTCCCCGGCCAGGCCATAATGGGAGGCGATGATAAAGACGGGCTTCCCTTCCGCGAGCAAGTCTCGTCTGGCCTCGCCGGCGACACGCGCCACTTCGCTCCATTCCCGGACGCGGTGCAACGGGTCCTGGTTGACGGGCAAATATCGGCCAGTCGGCTTGTGGAGCAGATCGGTGTTGTGACCGAGGACGACGGCGACGAACCCCAGTCCCAGACCGGTGACCAGCCAGAGTTTGATTTTCGCCGCACCCAGCCGCCACCGCGTGTCCCAGTACATCACCATCAGGCAGAACAAGGGCAGGACCGACGGTGCAATCCAGTTCGGCAGCACCCGCGAGCGAAACGAGTGGACCAGGAAAGACAGGAACAACGGCCCGCCCATGCTGAAGAAAAAGACCAGGCGCGGGTTATGACGTCCGCGGCGCCAGAAAGCGACGGCTGCCCAGACTGTGCCAATGAAGAAGACCGGATTCAGCAAGCCGGCTTCGCTTCCGAGGAATTCGCCCAGATATTTCAGGGTCGGCTTCCACGCGGTGCCGAGTCCCGCGTCGTTGGCCACGTGGGCGACCGTGGGCCATTGGTGCTGCCAATTCCAGACCAATACCGGCAGGGCGCATAGCAAATTGATCAGCAGGGCCAAATACGGCCCCGGGCGCCGCAGGTGTTCGCGTGCGGGAGTCCAGAGGGCGAAGAAAACGCCCCAGCAGAGCCACTGGAGCAGCTCGGTGTATTTGCTCAAGAACCCCAGGCCCATCCACAGACCGACCCAGAGCCAAGGCCACGTGTCAGCGTTCGGCTGCACGGCCCGCCAGCCCGCCAGCATCGCTGCTGTCCAGAACAAGACCGACAAGGGGTCAACGGTCATGAGAACGGCGCCAACCGACATCAGCGGGGTGGCGGTGACGATGAGCAGCAGGAAGAACCCGGCGCGGGCGTTGACCTCGCGGGCGAAAAAGCGGAGTAGGAGGAAGCTGAGGACGGCGGCGATGACCGGGGCAAAAAAGCGCACGCCGAAGGCGGTGTCGCCCCACAAAGACGTTCCAAGGAATTGCGTGTAAGCGATCAGCGGCGGTTTGCTGTAGTAGGAGAGGGCCAGATGCTTGGACCAGAGCCATTGGTAGGCTTCGTCCTCACCGAGTTGAATGGTCCCGCTGGCCACGTAGGCCAGCCGGGCCAGCAGGCCAGCCGCGATCCAGAGGTAACCGAGGCGGAGCCAATGCTGGTCCGCGCCGGAATGCGGAGCGCGGAACGCGCAGGGCGACTCCTCGGTTTCGTCCGATTCGGCGCGCATGGACGGGTCGAGCAGGGACGGCATTCTTCCCCACCAGAGCGGAAACCAGTTTCGCCCGGCCCACTGCCAGAGCGCGTCCAGGGACCACACCGCCCCGGCGGCGTAACCCGCGCCAAGGATGGCTCCCGCCAAGACATCACTCGGATAATGGACGCCATTATAGACGCGGGAAAAGCCGACCAGGATCGCCGCGGGCAGCATGAACCACACGCTGCGGCGATAGTAGATGAAGAAAATCATCGTGGCCGCAAACCAGTTCGCGGCATGTGAAGAGGGCATGCTGGTCAGTTCGCCTCCACCGTGCGAAGGTAGCGCGGGCGTTCCGTCTCGGGGCGATGGTGCAGCCGACATGGCATCGGAGTTGGCACTCCTGCCCGGGCGATGGACGCCCGGCAGGGCCGCATAGGGCCGCGGGCGTCCGATGGCATGTTTGAGAGTGTTGCAGACCAATCCGTCACCCAGCGGCACGATCAGCGCCAGCATGAGGACGCAGACGGCCCCGCGCGTGCGGCCTTTCCAAACGAGCAGAATGGCCGCCAGCATCAGCAGCGGAGGGAACAGGGCGTTGCCGCTCAAGAAAGGCATCACCACGTCGAAGACGGGATTGATCAACGTGAGGTTGACCAGCCGGAACAGCTCAACGTCCAGGGTTTGCAGCCAATGCATTAGGGAAGCTTGCGCTCAATACACGACGAGCGAACGCACCGGATAGTCCTTCAATTTCTGCCGGCCGCCCAGAAACCCGAGTTCGATCAGGAAGGAGATTTCCAGAATCTGTGCCCCCAGCCTTTTAACGAGGGCCGCGGCGGCGGCGGCGGTGCCGCCCGTGGCCAGCAAGTCATCAATCAGCAGGACGCGGCTGCCGGGCTTGAGGGCATCAACGTGGACGGCCACCGTGGCGGTGCCGTATTCCAGGTCGTACTGTTGTTCGTGCGTCTGGTAGGGAAGTTTGCCCTTCTTGCGAACGGGGACAAAGCCGGCCTGGAGCTTGACGGCGGCGGCGGCGGCGAAAATGAAACCGCGGGCATCAATTCCCACCACGGCGTCCACGCTGCCCGGTTTGAACTTCTCGGTCAGCAAATCAATGCTGCCGGAGAAGAGCCGGGCATCAGCCAGCACCGGCGTGATGTCCTTGAATTGGATGCCGGGTTTGGGGAAGTCGGGAATATTACGAATGGCGCGTTCGATGTCCGCGGGCGTCGGGCGAGGTTGGCTCATGGTTTTAGCTCATTTAAGGTTGTGGCCCCTTGACGCGGTTTGCCTTTCAACGGCTCAGGCCCCGGTCGCCTCCATCTTCTCGATCATCTTGCGCAGTTTCTTCAGAGCAATGTTTTGAATCTGGCGCACGCGCTCGCGGGTAACGCCAAACTTGACGCCCACTTCCTCCAGCGTCTTCTGGGGGCCGCCGTCCAACCCGAACCGGGAGCGCAAGATGGTCGCCTCGCGATGGTCGAGCGTCTTGACCATTTCGTGCAACATCTTTGTGACCGTCTTCCCTTCGAGGTGCTGATACGGGGTGTCCGCGTTTTCGTCCTGGACGACTTCGGCGAAGTTGTTGGAATCCTCATCACCGATCGGGGCATCGAGCGAGGCGGGCCGAATGGCCGCCAGGCGCATCTGCGCCACCCGCGCAGCGGTGACCCCCAACTCCTCGCCCAGCTCCTCGTCGGTGGGTTCGCGGCCGAACTCCTCCTGCAGCCGCAGCGCCGTGCGTCGCATCTTGGAAATCTTGTCCACCAAATGCACCGGCAGCCGGATGGTCTTGGATTGGTTGGCCAGGGCGCGCTTGATCGATTGCTTGATCCACCACGAACCGTAGGTCGAAAGCTTGCCGCCCTTGGCCGGGTCGAAGCGTTCGACGGCTTTCATCAGGCCGATGTTGCCTTCGCTGATCAAGTCGAGCAGCGGCAGGCCAATGCCCTCGTAGTCGCGGGCGATCTTCACGACCAGACGCAGGTTGGCCTTGATCATTAGCTCGCGGGCCTTCTTGTCGCCTCTCTTGATGCGCGCCGCTAACTGGATTTCCTCCTTGGGCGTCAGGAGTTTGACCTGCCCGATCTCGCGCAAGTACAGCTTGATGGCGGTATCGCCGTCGTAACCCGATCGCTCCCGCTCGCGCGAGCCAAGCAGTTCTTCGCCTTCAGGGGCCGCAGTGATGGCCGCCTCTTCGGCTTCCTGGGGTTTGAGGGCTTCTTCTTTGGCCAGCTCTTCTGCTGTCACTGCCTTTTCGTCCCCGGGCAATCCCTGCTTCCTTGCCGCCCTCGCGCGGCGTTTCAAACGCGCCGCCGCGCGCGGCGCGCCCGCGGGGCGCGAAGGATGACGCCGCTTCCGCCGCGCAACCTGGTGACGTTTGCTCTGAGCAGCCATAAACCGGGGTGAGAATCTAGTTATCGGACCGGAGTTGGCAACCAAATAAAGCGCCCGCATCCAGCCCCCGGTTATGAGGCGGAGCTCCGCAAGGCCAGCCACCAGGGCACAATGACCAGGAGGGTAAAAACCAGGCCGCAGAGGAGATTGGCTGTGGGCTTTTGCGCCATCCCGGGAACAAGGCTCAAGAGCGCGCCCAATAGCAGCCCGCTCGCGAACCCGCCCCAATGCGCCATGACGTCGGTTCCCGGCGTCAACGCCAGCAGAATGAAAAGCATCACGCCGCCGCCGATGCCGCTGAGAATGAACCTTATCGCGTGGGGTGTTTGCCGCCGCAGCGAAAACGATTGCGCCGCGAGCAGTCCCAGGGCGCCCATGACCATGCCGGAGGCGCCGAGGCTCCGGTGCGTTTGCAACGAGATCAGTCCCGCAACGAGGTTGCCGCCCGCTCCCGCTACGTAAGCCGCCAGCAATCCCGCCCCCGTGCCGTAACGTCCCATCGCCAAGCCCAGCAGTACCAGGCCGATCGTCGCATTGGTCGCCAGGTGCGCAAGGTCGGCGTGGAGCCACATGGCCGTGAACAGCCGCCACCACTGCCCGTGCGCTACTGCGGTGCCGTCCATCACCCCCGCGGATTGCAGGTCGGTGCGGGTGTTCAGCCAGAAAAACAGGCACGCCAGCAACGCCCAAGCCAGGCCGCCCCAATCGAACAGAAAGCCGGGCCGGAAAACTGCCTGCTGCCACGGCCAGCCCCGGTTCTCCAGGTGATACTGGCGAATGACCCTGAGCGCGTTTCCATAGTCCTGCCCGGCTACCAGCAGTCCCCACCCGCTGCCGTCCTCGGCCTGCTCGATGGTGGTCTCAATGCCCTGGCTCACGAGCACAAGGCTCCAGTCCATCGCCTGGCGGTGTGAACGCACAGGGATTCGGGCGGTCGCAGATTCCATGCCCGCCGCCTATGCGTGGTTCAAAAGCCCGAGCTTCTGAACGGCGGCACGGCTTTTCTCCGGAGTCTCCTGCAGAATGACCTGCCAGCCGCGCGCCGCGCCCGCGGCGATGTTCTCCGGCCGGTCGTCCAGGTACAAAAGGTCCGCCTTCCGCCGGCCAGACTCCCGTTCGACGACTTCGTAAAGCTTCGCGTCCGGTTTCATTGCGCCATGCTCGTAGGACAAAATGTAGCCGTCGAAATTGGCATAAAAGGGGAAGGTCCGCCGGATATGCCCGGCCGCCAGCTCGTTGGTGTTGGAAAAGACGTAAGCGGCCAGCCCCTTCCGCCGCAGTGCCGCCTGGAGCCGCACCATCGGTTCAATCGCGACGAAGATGTCGGCAAAGCAGTTGCTGAACTCGGCCAGGTCGCCCCGGAAACCCGTGACCCCGCGGATCTCGTCGTAGAATTGTTCCGTGGTCATGCGGCCCGACTCATACTGAACGAACAAGGGCGACTGCTTGATATACTGCGCGATCTCCCCGACGGTCATTTTGCCGCGCGCCGCGATCCTCCGCGCAACAATGCCATAGTCGAAATCCACCAGTACTTTACCCAGGTCGAAGACCACTGCTTTCGGAACCATCATGTCATTCATTCGGTTTCACGCTCACAACAGTTCCCTCCGCCCTTCCAGGGCCCGGCTCAAGGTCAGTTCGTCGGCGAACTCCAGCCCCGTGCCCGCCGGCAGCCCGTGAGCGATGCGTGTGATCTTCAACCCCTCCCGCGCCAGCCGTTTGGCCAGGTAATAACCCGTCGCGTCCCCCTCCACATCCGTTCCCAGCGCCATGATGATTTCTTTGATCCGCTCGCCCGCCAGGCGCCGTTCCAGCTCGCCGATGCGCAAGTCTTCCGGCTCCACCCCGTTGAGCGGCGAGAGCTTGCCGCCCAGCACATGGTATTGGCCCCGAAACGTTCCCGACTTCTCCAGGCTGATGATGTCCACCGGCCGCTCCACGATGCAGACCAGCGACCCATCCCGCCGCGAGTCCAGGCAAAGAGCGCAAGGCGACGTTTCCGTCAGCGCCCCGCAGACCTCGCAGCACCGGACCCGCTCCCGCGCGTTGAGCATCGCCTCGGCGAGTTGCTTGACCGCGCCGGACTCGGCTTGCACGAGGTGCAAGGCAATGCGTTCCGCCGACCGCGGCCCGATGCCGGGCAGCTTGCTCAGCGCTCCGATCAGGGAAGCTATCGGTTCGGGAAGGGCGGCCATGTGGGAACGGGGTGCGTTGTGTGTCTTGCCCGAAGGCCCTCCGGACTATCAACTATCAACTCTCACAAACCATCAACTCTCACGTCAGTCCGGGAAGGTTGAACCCGGCGGTGGCCTTGCCCATCTCCGCGGAGGAAACCTCCTTGGCCTGGCTAAGCGCCTGGTTGGTCGCCGTCACAATCATGTCTTCGAGCAACTGCGCGTCTCCCGGGCTGAGCGCTTGCGGGTCAATTTTGACCGACGCAATCGTGCCGTTGCACGTCGCCACGACCTTTACGGCGCCGCCGCCGCTGGTCGCTTCGACCGTCCGGGTGGCCAGGGCGGTCTGGATTTGTTCCATCTGCTGCTGCATCCGCGCAGCCTGCTTCATGAGTTTGCCAATGCTTGACATTGCTGGAAAGGTGAGGGTTAAGGGTTAACAGTTGATGGCGGATTGAAAAGGGTCAGGCCCGGACCTCGACGATTTGGCCCTTGAAGATTTCCAGCGCCTTCTGGATCAGGGGATCGTTCTTGAAGTCGTCCTTGCTGAACGGCACCGCAGCCAGCTTTTCCTTGACGGGCGCGGCGGGCGCAACGGTCGGCTTGCCGGCGCCGGCGCCGTTCGGCGGAATGTTGGGCGCGGGCGCGGGCGCTGCTGCCGGTTCCGCCGGCGCCGCTGTGCGGGGTGCGGGCGCTTCGGCCTTGATAAACTTAATCTGGACGTCCGGGTGGCCGAGCTCGGCCAGCTTCCTTTGCAGCAGCGCATGGTTGCGCGCGTTATCCACCAGGCCCAAGTGATCTTCGAACTCGGGGTCAAAGCCAATCGTCAATACGTTCTTCTGGAATGAAACCGCGTGCGCCTCGAGCAAGTAGGTGCGCGTGAATTGGCTGGCGCGGCCAACCGCCTCCAGCAACCGGGCCCACAGCTCGGCCAGATCTCCAGGGGGTGCTGGCGGGCTTGTGCCGCCCGGTTGTTCGTGAATTGTCGCCGCCGCGGCAGCGCGTTGCACCGGCGCCGGACTCGCCGCGCCGGCCGCCGCTCGCAAAGGCTTCGGGCTGGCCGCCGCCGCGGGCGCGGAGGGGCTTGGCGCTTCACCAGGTTTTCCATCGCGCAAACTCTGGAGCTGCTTGAGCAGCGAATCAATGCTCACCGCGCTCCGCGCTTCGATAGCCTTGAGCAAGGCCACTTCGACCAGTATCTTCTTCGACGCCGCGTCCCGTATCCGCATCTCCGCCTCGGCCAGAACTTCCATGATCCGCGTCAGCCCTTCCGCGCCGGCCATCGGGGATTGCTCCTTCAGCGCCGCGGCTTCGGCCTCGGAAACCTCCAGCATGTTCAGGTCGCCGCCCGACACCTGGAAGATGAGCAGGTTGCGGAAATGGTTCAGCAGATCGGACAGCAGCCGGCCCAGGTCTTTCCCGTGGTTGGACAGGTCGTTTAACTGGCGCAGGGCCTTTTCGACTTCGCCGGCCAGCACTGCCCGGGAAAGCTCCAGCAGTTGGCCCTGCGCCGTCAGGCCGAACATCGACAGCACGTCCGCTTCCTCGATCTTGTCCCCGCAAAAGCTGATGAGCTGGTCGAGGGCGGATTCCGCATCGCGCATGGCCCCCGTGGCCCCGCGAGCGATCGCGTACAGCGCCGCGGGGTGAATCTTAACCTTCTCCAATCCGGCAATCTGCGTGAGATGTTTGGCGATGAGCGCCGCCGGGATGCGCCGCAGGTCGAACCGCTGGCACCGCGACAGAATGGTCGGCAGCACCTTCTCGGGGTCCGTCGTCGCGAACATGAACTTCACGTGCTCCGGCGGCTCTTCCAGGGTCTTGAGCAGCGCGTTGAACGCCGGCGTCGAGAGCATGTGCACTTCGTCGATGATGTAGATCTTGAACCTGGAGCTGGCTGGCGCGTACTTGCACGTCTCCCGCAACTCCCGCACCTGCTCCACCCCGTTGTTGCTGGCGCCGTCGATCTCAAGCACATCCAGCGACCGCCCCTCGGCAATTTCCTGACAGCGCGGGTCGGTCTCCTCGAAATCAACCTTCGGGCCGCCCCCGCAATTGAGGCACTTGGCAAAGATGCGCGCGATGGTCGTTTTCCCGGTCCCGCGCGGGCCGCAGAACAGGTAGGCGTGAGCAATTCGTTTCTGCTCGATCGCGTGGGCGAGCGTCTGCGTCACGTGTTCCTGCCCCACGACCTCCCGGAAGCGTTGCGGCCGATATTTACGCGCAATGACCTGATAACTCATGTTAGTGCGGATTTCGGAGTGCGGAATGTGGAATGAAGTCCAGCACACCAGGGCCTGTTCTCATTCCGCATTCCGCACTCCGCATTCAAAATTCAAATGCCAGGGCTACCACGGCAGATGCAGAGCAGACTACCGTTGCTGCCTTCCGGCCCTGGCGGGGTTCGTGAGTCCACAGTCCATGGGCCCTGGCAACTGCGAATCTGCCGCATCCCCGCCGCCCCTTCAAGGCTAAAATCAACTCACGAACTCCCGCGAATTCCGCACCACTTGGTCAACACCGCAAACAGCCACCCCCTGGCTCGGCAGTTCCGCCCCGTTTCTCAAGGACCCGAAGCTCAAAGCCCCGACCCCCGAAAGGAAGCGGCACCAGGATCGGACCTCTTCGTCCTTCGCTGGAAAGCAATCCAGCGTGCCCTTTCTCGCAAAACCCTGCCATTGACAAGCACAGGCAAACCCTTTCAAATGCGCGCCGCTGGCTGAATCCATCGTTGCCATTCAGCCGATAGAAGCCAATCAGTCCAGAACACGCATGAGAAAACCGGAACCACAGCCAAAACTTGAACTGAAAGCCGTTATCCTCGCGGGCGGAAAAGAAGCGGCCCAGGGGGACCCGCCGATGGTGCTCCAAAAGCTGGGCGACCGTACGATTCTGGACTATGTCCTCGCGAACGCACGCCAGGTCGTCTCCGCCGACGATCTCTATGTCGTGGTCGGCGATTGGCAGGACCCGGTGCGCGCCGAACTGGGAAGCGAGTACCACTATCTCGTTCAGCCGGAGCCGCTGGGCACCGGGCACGCGGTCCTGCAATTGTCCCCCACCCTCAAGCATTATCAGGGCAATCTGTTGATTCTGTACGGCGACACACCCCTGTTCCGGCCCGCGTCGATTCGCGGGTTGCTCAACCGCCATGGCCTGCGGCAAGCGCACCTGACTCTGTTGACCGCGATCATGGACAAGCCCTTGCCCTACGGCCGCATCATTCGCGATGCCGGGGGGCGCATCATCGATATCATCGAAGAAACGGAAGCGTCGCCCGCCGTGCGCGAAATCCACGAACTCAATGTGGGCGCCTACATCGTTTCCGCGCCGGTGATCTTTGCCGCGCTGGAAAAGCTGCCGCCCTCTCAGAACGGCAAGTATCAGTTGACGGATTGCGTGCACCAGCTTATCCGCTCGGGTCTCCGGGTCGAAAGCTATCAAATCTGCGACCCGGATGAAATCCAGGGCATCAACACCTGCCAGGACCTGGAGCAAGCCGAATTCATTCTGCAAAAACGCCTCTTCCGCCCACGCCGCGAGGAAGAACAGAACCAGGTCGCGTTTGGCACCGGCGGCTGGCGCGCGATCATCGGGGAGGGTTTCACCCTCCACAACGTCCGGCGCTTGTCGCAGGCCCTCGCCAATGAGATTACGCGCCGGGGCGATGAAAAGCGCGGCGTCCTGATCGGCTTTGACCGCCGCTTTCTATCCAACCGCGCCGCCGAAGCCGCCGCCGAGGTCTTTGCGGGCAATAACATCCCGGTGACCCTGTTGAGCGAAGACGCGCCGACGCCGCTCATCACCTACGCCACGGCGATTCAGAAGGCCGCCTACGGCCTGGCGTTTACCGCCAGCCACAATCCACCCGAATGGAACGGCCTCAAAGTCTTTCATGGCGATGGCTCGCTCCTGCTGGACGACGAGACGGAACAGATTCAGGCCGAGACGAACCGGCTTGCGCTCGACGAGGTCATCAAAATTGATCTGGATATCGCTCTGGAGAGCGGCGTCGTCCGGCGGAGCGATTTCACGAATGAATACGTCGATGCGGTGGAATCCCTGATCGATCTCGAAGCCATCCGCCGCGCCGGGCTCAAGGTCATTGTCGATCCGATGTACGGGGTCGGACAACTCACCCTCGGCACAATTCTCACCGAGGCGCGTTGCCGGGTGACGTTCATTCACGAGCGCCATAACCCATTGTTCGGCGGCCGCTCCCCGGCGCCCAACCTGGACGCGCTGCGGCTCCTGGCGACGCATGTGGTGGAAGATCACTACGACCTCGGGCTGGCCACCGATGGCGACGCCGACCGGATTGCAATCGTGGACGAGCGCGGGGAATACATTACTATCAATGATATCCTGCTCTTGGTGTATTGGTATCTGCACGAAGTCCGCGGCGAACGGGGCGGCGTCGTGCGTAACCTCGCCACCACCCATCTCCTCGACCGGCTGGCGGCGCATTTCGGCGAACAGTGCAGCGAAGTGCCGGTCGGCTTCAAGCATATTGCGAGCGCGATGGTCGCCCACAATGCTTTGCTGGGGGGTGAGTCGAGCGGCGGGCTGACCATTCGCGGGCACATTCTCGGCAAAGACGGCATTTTTGCCTCGGCGTTGGTCGTCGAGATGTTGGCTCGCACGCACGAAAAGATCTCGCAGTTGCGGCGTCGCGTTTACGACATTACCGGCCGCCTCTATAGCCTGGAAGAGAGTATTCCCTCCACGCCCGAGATGCGCGTCGCGGTTCCGCGGCACCTGGTCCAAACGCCGCCGGATCATATCGGTCCTTGCCTGGTCGTTAAACTCTCCCATGCCGATGGGACGAAGTTTTACTTGGGCAACGATAACTGGGCGCTGGTGCGCTTTTCCGGAACCGAGCCGATCCTGCGTCTATTCGTCGAGGCGGATTCTCCGGACAAGGCCGCCGCGTTGCTCCAGCACCTCCGGGAATTTGTGACAAGGTGAGCCAGATTATACCGCGAGCGCAAGGCCGGCACGGCCGGGCTGCCAGTTTTTGTTCGGCGCGTCCCGGGGCCAGCCGGTACATTGTGTCGGCAGAAATCTCCCAACCTTTGCCCTTGTAATTCCAATAGAGGTGACTCAGATTGAGGGCCTGCAGACCAATGGTTTGGAGAGATGGCCGAGTGGCTGAAGGCGGCGGTTTGCTAAACCGTTATACGGTCAAAAGCCGTATCGGGGGTTCGAATCCCCCTCTCTCCGCCATTTTCCTCAGGAAATCCACCACAGTACACACAACTAGGCACACAAAGTTTCGGCACTTCGTGTCCTGGCCTGGCACGGATAGCCACTGCTTGGGCTAAACTTCCTCCGCCGCCCTTATTCCTTGTAACCTTTTCCCAATTCTGCTTAAGTAAGGGGTGAAGAACAGGAATTGGCTAAAGATACGATCCGAATTTGCAAAAACGATGCTATGAAAACCAAGCTCAAAGCCCCAATGGCCAACGGACTTTACGTCACTATCTGCGCCGCTTTGCTGGCGCTGCCCGGCACCCAGGTTCGCGCGGCAGAACGACAGACCATCCACTATCGCCGGCCTTCGGCGGTGACGAACTCGCCGCCGGTCGCGCTCAGCGTGGGGTGGAAACGCCTGAACCTGGCTCTCGGGCTGCCTCTGCGCAATGAGGCGGCGCTTGATGCGTTCCTGCGGGAGCTTAACGACCCTGCCGGCCCCAACTACCGTCATTACCTGACGCCGGAGCAATTCACCGAGAGATTTGGCCCCACCGAACAGGATTACGAGGCGCTGATTCGTTTCGTGCAATCGCACGGGTTGAGTGTCACCGCCCGGCACCCAAATCGCCTCGTGCTGGATGTGAAAGGAATGGTGCCGCAGATTGAGCGGACATTCCACGTCAAATTGCGGGTCTATCAGCACCCGACGGAAGCGAGGACGTTCTATGCGCCGGACCAGGAGCCGGCGATAGATTTGGACGTGCCAGTGCTGTCCGTCAGCGGCCTGGATGACTTCACCATGCCGCATCCGATGAGTTTAAAAAAGACTGCCCTGAGCCAGGTCAAAGAAGCGGGGACGGGTTCAGGACCGAGCGGCACCTTTATGGGCTATGATTTCAGGGCCGCGTATGTTCCGGGGGCGGCTCTCACCGGCACGGGGCAAACGGTCGGGCTGTTGGAGTTCGATTCGGGTTACTACGCGAGCGACATCACGAAATATGAGCACCAGGCCGGCCTGCCCAATGTCCCCGTGCAGGCGGTATTGCTGGATGGCTATAACGGAGGCGCGGGCGACGGCAATGACGAAGTTTCTCTGGACATCGAGATGGCGATTTCCATGGCGCCGGGGCTTTCCGGCGTCCTGGTGTACGAGGGTTCCGTAACCGATGACATCTTGAACCGCATGGCCACCGATAATCTGGCCAAGCAAATCGGCGCGTCCTGGACGTATGCCATTGACGCGACGTCCGACCAGATTTTCAAAGAGTTGGCCGCGCAAGGCCAGTCGTTCTACAACGCTTCGGGCGACAGCGACGCCTATACCGGGGCCATTCCCACCCCCTCGGATGACACGAATATCATCTGTGTTGGCGGCACGACCTTGACCACCAGCGGTCCCGGAGGTTCGTGGGTGTCGGAAAAGGTATGGAACTGGGGCGACGGCACCGGCAGCAGCGGAGGCATCAGCACGCGCAACGCTATCCCGATCTGGCAACAGGGCATCAGCATGTCCGCCAACCAAGGCTCGACGACGATGCGGAACATTCCCGATGTCGCCCTGACGGCGGACAACGTTTATGTCACCTACGGCAACGGCGCGTCGGGGAGCTTCGGCGGCACCAGTTGTGCGACGCCGTTGTGGGCGGCTTTTACGGCGCTGGCCAACCAGCTCGCCCTGGCCAGCGGCGAGCCGGTCCTGGGCTTTGTCAATCCAGCCGTCTATGCCATCGGCAAGGGGTCTAATTTTATGAGCTACACGACCCTGTTCCACGACATTACCACCGGCAATAACGAGAGTCCCTCCAGCCCGGCCAAATTCTCGGCCGTGCCGGGCTACGATTTGTGCACGGGGTGGGGCACGCCCTACGGGAGCAACCTCCTGACGGCGCTGGCGATACCGGAGCCGTTGCGCATCACGCCGGCGGGCGGCGTCATCATCAGCGGTCCGGCCGGCGGCCCATTCACCCCGCCGACGCAGAGCTTTTCTTTGACGAACACCGGGCCGGGTCCGGTAAGCTGGGAACTGGTCAACACCTCCGCTTGGTTCAAACTCGCGCCGGGCAGCGGCACCCTCACCCGCGGCGGCCCGGCCGCGACCGTCGTGGTCAGCCTGACTGCTGCCGCGAGCAATTTGGTGGCGGGCAGTTATAGCGCCACCGTGCAGTTCACCAATCTGAGCGATCACTTCGGGCAGAACCGCACGCTGACGCTGGCCGTCGTTACGCCCCCGGTGATTACCTCACAGCCCGCCAATCAGGCGGTGCTGCAAGGGGCCACAGCCACATTCAATGTGGGCACGGCGCCCGATGCGTTGTTGTTCTACCAATGGCAGAAAAGTGGGAGTAATCTCAGCGATGGCGGCGGCGTTCTCGGCTCGACGACGAGCACACTGACGATCAGCAGCGCCGCCCCGGCTAACGTCGGAAGCTATTCGGTGATCGTGAGCAACGTTACCGGGGTGCAGGTTAGTTCCAATGCGCTGTTGACGATTGTCCCCTCGGCCCCAGTCATCACCGTGCAGCCGACCAATCAGGTCGTGCTGCCCGGAGCCAGCGCGACCTTCACCGTCGCGGCCATCGGCGACCAGCCGTTTTCCTACCAATGGCGCCTCAACGGAACCAACTTGGCCAACGGCAGCAATCTCTCGGGCGCGACCACCAACGTCTTGACGCTAAACAGCGTCTGGACCACGAACACGGGAACCTATTCCGTGCGCCTGAGCAACGACCTCGGCGCGGTCTATAGCACGGGGGTGGTGCTGGCCCTCGTGCCGGTCTCAGTGTCCGGGCTTGCGCTCAACACACTGTACTCCTTCCCCACCAACGACCTCGCTGGCGATTCTCCCTATGGCCCGCTCGCCAGGGGCCGGGATGGCAGGCTCTACGGCACCACGTTGGAGGGCGGGACGAATTCCTATGGCACGGTGTTCAGAATCAGCACCAACGGCGCATTCAATACCCTCTTTTCGTTCAACTACACTGACGGCGGTTTCATCTACGCCGGCTTGGCGTTGGGGACCGACGGCGCGTTTTACGGCGCGGCTTTCGAAGGCGGGGCGAATGGTGATGGCACGGTGTTCCGCGTCACCACCAATGGAGCCCTGACTACGCTGTTTGCGTACAACGAAGGCAATGGAGAGCTGCCGGTCGCCGGGTTGACGCTGGGCAGCGATGGATATTTCTACGGCACGACGCTGGAGGGCGGCGCCTACGGTTACGGCACGGTATTCAAAACCACATCCGGCGGCGCGCGAACCACGCTGGTATCGTTCGATTACAGCGACGGAGCGTTTCCTTCCGCCGTGCTGGCGCAGGGGGCGGACGGCAATTTCTACGGCACGACGGAAAACGGGGGCACGAATGGCGGGGCGGGAACCGTATTCCGCATAACGCCCGCAGGAGTGCTGACCACCCTTTACTCGTTCTCTGGCGGCAACGATGGCGCCGGTCCCATCCCTGGTTTGGCCCAAGGGACCGACGGTAACTTCTACGGCACCACCATTGACGGCGGGTCGAACGGCGGTTTTGGAACGGTGTTCGAGATAACGGCTGCGGGGGTATTCACCAGCCTCTACTCGTTCACCGGGACAAGTGACGGCGCCAATCCCTGGGGCGGGCTGGTGCAAAGCACGGATGGCAATCTCTACGGCACCACCCAGGGCGGTGGGGCCTATGGTGACGGCACAGTATTTCGCATCGCGCCCAACGGCCCGCTGACCACGGTGGCGACCTTCGATGGCTATGAAGGCGCGGCGCCTTCCGCCACTTTGACACAGGGGGCGGATGGCAACCTCTATGGCACCACCGCCGACGGAGGGGCAGGCAGCTATGGCACGGTCTTTCAACTCAGCATCAATGGCCCGTTGCAAATTACTTCCCAGCCCCAGGACCAGGCGGTCTTTCTGGGTGGGACCGCGCTCTTCAACGTGGCCACCTTCGGCGGTCTGCCCGTGACCTATCGGTGGCAGCAGGGCGGAGTCAATTTGACCGATGGCGCAAACATCTCCGGCTCCGCCACCGCGACTCTGCGGATCACCAATGTTACCGCCGCCAACGCCTCCCTCTATTCTGTGATCGTCAGCAACGCCTACGGGGCGGTGGCCAGTGATGCTGCTTTCCTCGAAGTCCTGGTGTCCCCGCCGCAAATCACCAGCCAGCCGGCCAGCCAAACGCTGCTGGCGGGCGAAACGGCCACCTTCAGCGTGCAAGCCACCGGCGACGTGCCGTTGTCGTATCAATGGCTGGAGAACGGAACCACTTTGACGGATGGCGGCCAGATTTCCGGCTCGGCCACGAGCACCTTGACAATCGGCAATTTGACGACCGCGAACGCCGGGGCTTATTCCGTGATCGTTCGCAACTCGATTACCTCGGTGCCCAGCGCGCCGGCGTCGCTGGCGGTTTTTCCCGTTTCCCCACCCTTCGCCGCTCTGACCACCGCGCATTTGTTTACCGACGGCAGCGACGGCGCTTTCCCGTCCGCGGGCTTGATGCAAGCCAAAGACGGTTATTTGTACGGCACGGCCTCCGGCGGCGGGACCGATTACTCGGGCGCCATCTTTCGGATGGCTCCGGGAGGCGCGACGGTCACTCCGCTCTACTCGTTCACATACGGAAACGATGGCGCAAACCCTGTGGCCGGTCTGGCGCAGGGGGCAAATGGCTTTCTTTACGGCACAGCGCTCAACGGCGGGACTAATTACTATGGCACGATCTTTCGGATCGCTTCGGGAGGCACTTCGGTCTCTCCGCTTTACTCGTTCACCGATGGAAATGACGGGGCTTATCCTTACGCCGGACTGTTGTCTGCCGCGGATGGCAATTTCTATGGCACCGCCTCACAGGGTGGAACGAATGGCTATGGCTCGATTTTCAAAATGACTGCCAATGGCGTGGTAACTCCGCTTTACTCTTTCACCGGAGGCAACGACGGGGCGTATCCGTATGCCGGTCTGGTGCAAGGTGCCAATGGCAATTTGTACGGCACTACCGCCGAAGGCGGGGCCAGCGGCGACGGCACGGTGTTCGAATGGGCCACCAACGGCGCGCTGACCGTTCTGGTATCCTTCAACGGCACGAACGGGGCCAATCCCTCAGCGGCGCTGGTGCGGGGCGCCAATGGCAATTTGTACGGCACTACCGCCGAAGGCGGGGCCAGCGGCGACGGCACGGTGTTCGAATGGGCCACCAACGGCGCGCTAACCGTTCTGGTATCGTTCAATGGCACGAACGGGGCAAATCCCGCGGCGGCGCTGGTGCAGGGCACCGACGGCAATCTTTACGGGACGACTGCAACCGGCGGTTTGGGCAATTACGGAACGGTATTCGAGCTGACCACCAATGGCGCGCTGACCACACTGGCCTGGTTCGATGGCCTCAACGGCGCCTATCCGGAGGCCACGCTGGTGCAGGCCACTGATGGGAGCTTCTACGGCACGACGGTTTATGGCGGCACGGGTTTCAACGGCACGGCCATGAGCGGCCAGGGCACGATTTTCAAACTGACCGTGCCGGCCTTTGAGAGCAATCCATTCACGATGCCGGCCGTTACCGCGGGCCTGCCCTATTCCACCTCACTCTCAGGCAAGGCCACGGCTCCGCCGGGCGATACCTTCACCTTCAGCCTGCTCAACGGCCCGGCCTGGCTCAGCGTGGCGCCCAACGGCGCCCTCTCGGGCACGCCCGCCAAGTCGAACGTCGGCACCAATGCCTTCGTCGTGCGCCTGACCGATGCCAACGGCTGGTCCGGGAGCGCGACGCTGCTCGTTCCGGTGTTGGCCGCCGTGGCCCCTTCGTTCACCAGCAACCCCTTCACGGTGCCGCCGGTAAACGTCGGCCAGCCGTATTCCGGCACGATTGCAGGCAACGCCACCGATCTGAATATCGGAGATGCGCTCACTTTCGCCCTGGTCACCGGGCCGGCCTGGCTGAACGTTGCGACCAACGGTTCGCTTTCCGGAACGCCGCCCAACCCGGCCATCGGCGCCAATGCGTTCCTCGTGAGCGTGACCGATCTTCTCGAGCTGTCCAATACCGCGACCATGTACCTCCAGGTTTATGGACCGCCTGCTTTCACGAACAATCCATTCAACGCGCCTTTTGGCGCCGTGGGCGTCGCCTACTCGGCCTCGATTGCAGCCAGCGCTACCGATCCCAACGCCGGACACGCGATCACCTTCGCCCTGGTCAGCGGCCCTTCCTGGCTCGCGGTGGCAACCAATGGCACGCTCTCCGGCACACCTGCCGCCGCTAACGCGGGCGCCAACACGTTCGTCGTGAGTGCCACGGATTCCAGCGGCCTGTCCGCCAGCGCGACGATGTCCCTCTATGTGTACACGACGCCGAGCTTCATCGTGCGGCCATTCTCGGAACCGTCTGGCGTTGTCGGCGTGCCCTATTTTGGAACCATTGCCACCAACGCCGCCGCCGACCCGGATGCGGGTATTGCAGACACGCTCACTTTCATCAAGAGAAGTGGCCCGGCTTGGCTCAACGTGGCCACCAATGGCCTGCTCTCCGGGACGCCTTCGAGTGCCGACGTTGGCTCCCCCATGTACGTCGTGAGTGTGGAGGACTCGGTTGGATTGTTTTCCACCACGTTAATGAGAATCACGGTGAACACAGACAGCCCGCCCTATTTCCTCACTAATTTCTTGGCGAAGCCAGACGCCAAATCCGCCGTGCCCTATTCCGGCACGATCGCCACCAACGCCACAGACCCCGACCTTGCGGCCGGAGATACGCTCACGTTCGCCAAGGTGAGCGGTCCGGCCTGGCTGACCATTTCGAATAATGGCGCGCTCGTGGGCACACCCGGCGCCGCGGACGCCGGCACAAATGCTTTTGTCGTCAGCGTCACAGATTACGACGGCTTGTCCAACAGCGCGACGATGTGGGTCAACGTGGAAGGCCCGCCGTTTTTCACCAGCAATGTTTTTAACCTGCCGTGGGCCAATGTTGACCAGCCCTATGCCGAAACGATCGCGGCCAACGCCCTCGAACCGGTCGCCGGGGCCACGCTGATCTTCAGCAAGCTCAGCGGTCCGGCCTGGCTGAGCGTGGCGGCCAACGGCGCCATTTCCGGCACGCCGGAATTGACCGATGCCGCGACGAACGCCTTCGTGGTGGCCGTGACGGATTACCGCGGTTTGACCAACAGCGCGATGATGTACGTCTATGTAAACAGCCCGCCCGCCTTTCAGCCCGGCCAATTCACCAAGCCCGCCGCCACGGTCGGCCTGCCCTATGCTGGCACGATTGCCACCAACGCCACAGACCCCGACCTTGCGGCCGGAGACACGCTCACCTTCTACAAAGTCACCGGTCCCGGCTGGCTCGGTGTGGCGGCCAATGGCCTGCTCTCCGGCACGCCGGCAAACGCCGATCTCGGCCCCGGGACGTTCCTGCTGCTGGCGGTTGACTCCGGCGGCTTGACCTCCATCGGGACTATGAACATCGCCGTCAACACCAACAGCCCGCCTGTGTTCACGGCCAATCCATTCACCCTGCCACGCGCTCACGCCGGGCAACACTATTCCGCAACGATTTCCACTAACGCCACGGACCCGAATTTTGGCGACACGATGACATTCGCCGTGGTGAGCGGCCCGGCCTGGCTGGCAGTGGCGCCCAACGGCGCGCTCTCCGGCACACCGGCCAACTCGGACGCGGGCACGAACACATTCCAGGTCAGCGCGACGGACTTCGGCGGCTTATCCAGCCGCGCAACTATGTACATTGACGTAGTGGGGCCCATCCAACTGGGAATTGCCCAGAGCGGCGGCAACATCACGCTGAATTGGACCGGCGGCAGCCCACCCTACCAAGTGCAGATGTCCACCAACCTGGCCGGCCTCGTGTGGAGCAACCTCGGCAACCCGGTTAGCACCACCGCCTTGACCCTCACGTCGTCTAATGCCGCTGCCTGGTTTCGTGTTCAGGGGTACTAGCCATAAATCGGTCATAACATAGTCATAACGCGCAAAGCTGTCATTTTCCCAGGAAATGCGCAGACGTCGAAGCAAAAACCGTATCGGGGTTCGAATCCCCTCTCTCCGCCACTTTTCTTGAGGTGCTCCCGCGCCCGTCAGCGCTGAATGCGCGCCGAGCCACCCTGGGCAAAGGCTCGCACCTGCTCCAGGGTGGCCATGGTCGTGTCGCCAGGGAAGGTGGTCAGCAAGGCGCCGTGTGCCCAGCCCAACTTCACCGCTTCGGCCGGGTCTTCCCCGGCGAGCAGGCCGTAGAAGAAGCCCGCCGCGTAGCCATCTCCGCCGCCGACGCGATCCAGCACGTCCAGCTCGCAGGTGGGGGCCATGCAGGTCTGGCCGTCGATCCAGGCCACCGCGCCCCAACTATGCCGGTTGGTCGAATGCACCTCGCGCAGGGTGGTGGCCACGATCTTGATCTGGGGATGCTTGTTGATGACTTTGTCGATCATCCCGATGAAGGCGCTCGGGTCCAGCTTGGACTTGGCGGCAACTTCCGGACCGGGGATGCCGAGTCCCAACTGGAGGTCTTCCTCGTTGCCGACCAGCACATCGACATGCTTCACGATACGATCCAAAACCGCCACGGCGCGCTCGTGCCCGCCCGAGATGTTCCAGAGCTTGGGCCGGTAATTGAGGTCGAAGGAAACCACGGCGCCGGCCGCCTTGGCCGCCTGCATGGCCTCGATGATCACCTCGGCGGTGGTCGGTGAGAGGGCCGCGAAGATGCCGCCACTGTGAAACCAGCGGATGCCGCCGGCAAAAATCGCCTTCCAGTCGAAATCGCCCGGCTTGAGCTGGGCAGCGGCCTCGTTGCAGCGGTTGTAAAAGACCACCGGCGCGCGTATGCCCTGGCCGCGGTCGCTATAGACGGTGGCCATGTTGGGGCCGTGCACGCCATCATGCTTGAAGTGCTTGTAAAAGGGCTTGACGCCCATAGCCCGCACCCGTTCGGCGATCAAGTCGCCGATGGGATAATCCACCATCGCCGTGGCGATACCGGTCTGGAGGCGGAAGCAATCGGCCAGGTTGGCCGCTACGTTAAACTCACCGCCGCTGACGTGGATTTGGCATTGGGTCGCCTTGCGGAAAGGGATGATGCCCGGGTCCAGGCGGTGGACGAGGGCGCCGAGGGACACAAGGTCCAGCGCCCCACTCTTAGGGATATTCAAGCCATGCTTCATGATGTTGTTGTAAGGATGATGCGCAGAAGCCGCCCGGTTTGTCTCTAAAGAAATTAGCCGTCGGCAGATTACGAGACACTGGATTCAGGAGCGGTCAGCGGTCGTCAGGTCCGCCGGCGCGGGTTACCGCACAGGCAAGGTCCGGGGCCAGCGCAGGGCAGTGAAATCAATTCGGGGAGGTTCACGGGCATAGCTCCTGCTGTCTGTTGCGCCGCAATGTTTGCCCGGATGGAAGTGAAGATTTCGGTCGCTGCGGTGGTGTTGGTCTTTGGCCTGTGCCCAAGGCTTGAGGCGATGGACCGCTGGACCGCCCTTTCGCAGATTGAGTCTGGCGACGACGATCGTGCCTTGGGTTCTGCCGGGGAGATTTCCCGGTATCAGATCAAGCCTGAGGTCTGGCGGCGTTACGCGCGCACAACCGCAGATTGGACAAAGCCGGCGGATGCGTTGTTGGTTGCCAAGGAGGCCATGCAGGATCGCTGCACGGCGTTTGAGCGCTCTGTTCACAGGTCTCCAACGGATTTTGAATTTTACATCTTATGGAATGTCCCGGCGCAGATTCAACGGCCGGGCAAAGCGGTGTCCAGACGCGCCGAACGATTCTGCAATTTGATTAATTACAGGTGAGCGAGGCATCTCCCAGCTACTGATTCGGTCCAGCCGGTTTCAGCGCCTGTGCCAACAACGCTTGCTGGTGCGGACCGTAAGACAGTTTTAAAGCGAGCGCTTGCGCAGCGGGGGTCATCTTCTTCCAGGCCTTCCGCAGGGCGTTGACCATTTTATCGTCGGCTGTCTTGCTGGCGAGGTCGCCAAACTGGTGTTCGAGGAATACCAGGCAAAGAGCGTCTTCGATGACCTGCACCTCCGGGTCCTGCGCCAAATCCCTCTTGAGGTTCAAACTCTGGACCCGGGCGATGACCTCTTCCGGGTAGCCGACTTCATGCAGGATGTCGCCGGCCTTCTGGGCGTGGAAATG
Source organism: Verrucomicrobiota bacterium (assembly GCA_050011195.1). Lineage (GTDB taxonomy): Bacteria > Verrucomicrobiota > Verrucomicrobiia > Limisphaerales > UBA8199 > PALSA-1440. The sequence continues at coordinate 22,631 of JBEKJO010000048.1, forward strand.
CTTCAGCCCCTCGCGCCATTTCAAATAACCCGCGCGCGTCATCGGATACGAAGCCCGCGGCACCATCCAGCGGCAAAGGTGCTGGCAGCGCGCGGCCAGACGAAGCGGTTCAGAAGCCTCGGGGCAGAGCTTGAGCACCCATTCTGTCAGCCATTGCGCGTAGGTCAATTCGCGAGGGTGGGCGACACCTGCGACTCGTTCGACATTCGGGTCGCGGGCATTCTCCTCGTCGAACCGGCGTAGCGCCGCTTCGAATCGGCGCGAGTCCCGGGGCAGGAATTTCTCAGTCACAGTCTTGGTCTTATGGCAAAAGTGCGGTAGGGTGGCAAGCAGAGTTGAATGAGTGACACGGGTTAAATAAGTTAAGGGGTTAAATGAGTTAAGTGCGTTAAGTGGGCAAATGGGGACAACCGATGCGGTGAATTATGACCAGACCAGTTTCCAGTGGACCGCCTTCGCCGGAAGAGTTTCAGCGGCAGCTTTCGGAATTCATGCGGCAGCATCTTCAGGGCGCGCGCGGGCAGCCAGCTCCGGAGGCCGACAGTGCCGGCGCGGCGGAGAGCGCCGAACGCCCGGAGAAGGCGGACCCATTCGACTTCAGCTACAAACCCCGCGAGGTGAAGGATTACCTCGACCGGTTTGTCATTAAACAGGACGAAGCCAAGAAGGTGCTGAGCGTCGCCCTGTGCGATCACTATCACCATGTCCGGCTGGCGCTCGAAGGGAAGGAGTCCTCGAATTACGCCAAACAGAACATCATTCTGATTGGTCCGACCGGCGTCGGCAAAACCTTTCTGATTCGCAGTGCCGCGGACCTGATTGGGGTGCCGTTTGTCAAAGCGGACGCCACCAAGTTCTCCGAAACCGGCTATGTGGGCGGCGACGTCGAGGACATGGTGCGCGACCTGGTGCGCCTAGCCGACGGCGACGTGACCCGCGCGCAGTACGGCATCATTTACATTGACGAAATCGACAAGATTGCCGCCGCCAGCGACCTGACGGGCCGGGACGTGAGCGGGCGCGGGGTGCAAACCAACCTGCTGAAGCTGATGGAGGAGACGGAGGTGCCGGCGCGCTCGCCCAACGACATCGCCGGCCAAATCCAGGCGATGATGGACTTCACCCAGCGTGGCCGGAAAGCGCCGAGCACCATCAACACGAAGCACATCCTGTTCATAGTCAGCGGCGCATTTGGCGGGCTGGAGAAGATCATTCATCAGCGGCTGCGCGAGGCGACGATCGGCTTTGGGGCCAAGGAGCGTCCGCTGGAGACCCCCGAGGAGGTGCTGGGCCACGCCCAAACAAGGGACTTCATCGAGTTCGGCTTCGAGCCGGAGTTTATCGGCCGCCTGCCTGTGCGCGTGGTCTGCCATTCGTTGAAGGTCGAGGACCTCTTTCTGATTCTGAAAAACTCCGAGGGCAGCATCATCCGGCAATACGAGCAGGACTTCGCCGCCTACGGCATCGAGGTGCTGTTTGCCGATGAAGGATTGCGGCGGATTGCCGAGCGCGCGGGCGACGAACAGACGGGTGCGCGCGGGCTGATGACGGTGTGCGAACGGGTATTCCGCGACATCAAGTTCGAGTTGCCGTCCACCAAGGTGAACCGCTTTGTGGTCACGCGCGAGCTGGTGGAAGACCCCGGGGCCGAGCTGCAACGGATACTGGCGGACCCGCAACGGGAAGGGCGGATTGTCGCGCGGCAACTGGTGGAGGAGTTCGCGCGGCGCTTCCAGGAAAACCACGGAATGAAGATTCGTTTCACTGAGGCGGCGGCGGAAATGCTGGCGAAAGAGGCTCTGGAGAAAGCGCAGTCGGTGCGCGACTTATGCGCGAAACGCTTTAGGGATTTCCACTTTGGCTTGAAACTGATCGCCCAGAATTCAGGGCAGCAGGAGTTTGTCATTGACACCGATGCGGTGCAGGCGCCGGACAAGGTCCTGAGCGATTGGGTCGTGGCCAGCTATCGGAAGTAGGGTTCCCGTTTCGGTTGGGAAGGCGAGCGTCCTCGCGAGCCCAAACTCTTCCGCGAAGTCACGGCTCGCGGGGACGCTCGCCCTCCCCAACCGGCTCCCTACGCGCGGTTCAACGCGTCAATCAGGTCTTGCAGCGCGCTGAACTGGGGCGTTCGGCGGACACGATGGGCGCGGTGGTTTGGGGCAAGGTTGGGGAGAAGGCCATAAGTAACTGATTCCTGTTTAATGTTTCCCGTTCGCCCCAGTTCTACGCCCGCCCGCCCGCCAGCACAAGCCCTGAAACGGCCCGTCTCAACGTAGAAAGCTGGACCACCGCCGACTCGCGACGCGAACCGCGACAGCGGAACGGACAGCGCCAACGGCGGTTGGCTCCGGCGACTTGTTAGGCACCGGTTCATCAGAAATAGCCGGCCATAAGGCGATCGACCCACTCCGGGACAGATGCCCCACGCACAAGATCGTAGGCAGGATAGTAGGGCTTGAGGTCGAGCACGGGTGTGCCATGAATGGCGTCCAAGCCCCGAACCTCGATAGCCTCCGGCAAGACTTTCACGATGGGCACAGCCGTAATACCAATAGGGTTGGGGCGATCTTTAGCGCGTTGAGCGAAGATGCCAACTTCAGGCATAGATGCGAGGCCTCTGGGACGCCGACGCAGATGGCGATGCGGATCGAAGCCCGCTTGGTGAAGAAACGTTACGACGATAACGTGCGAGAACTGATCGAGACCGATAAGGCCTTGGCGATGGGGCGGGAGGACCTCGATAAGGGACGTGACCTGCCCCCATCCCTCATCTATTTGGTTGGTGACGGTCGAAGACACATGGCCGATAGGGTGAATTGTGATCGAGTCTTTCATCTGTATAGTCGTGAGGGGCCTAACAGGTAATGGGCGTCATATTGGACGCCTTGAAATACGTCATGGGGCGATGGTATTTCTCGGTTTATCGCTCGTCAACAAGAAGTTGCGCCGGGGCGGGGGCGTGATATTGAAACAGGTTAGGCGTCGCGCGGCGCCGGGTAAGCTGGCGGGCTGAGCGGACGAGTTGCGCGCCAGCGTTTGGAGTGCGGCAGCTTGCTGCCGCTGTCGAATGCCCGGTCCCGACCAAAGCGGCAGCAAGCTGCCGCACTCCAAACGCTTCGTGGCTCCGGCCATTATCAGCGAACAGGCAGCGGGCGGCCCAAAAAGACGGGGCGCGGCTTTGGTGGGCCGCGCCCCGTGTCATTTAACTATCAACTGTCAACTCGCCCAACTATCAACTGCTTCTACCCGCCGGCGCTGGCCAGTTCTTCATTATTCGCGACGTTCACGATCTTGAACTGCTCGGCATGGAGGGCCGGGTCGGCGCGGAAAGAGAGCTTGCCGAAGTAGCGCTTCTCCATCTCGATCAGATGCTTTTCATCCTCGGTGCGGAGACGGTCGAGAATGCTCGGATGCACCACGATGCGCAACTGGAAGTCCGACTCGTCCCGCGCGCGCCGCTTGAGTATTTCGCTGAGCTTGCGCTGAATCTCGACGCTCATGGTCAGGGCGCTCTTGACCTTGCCCCGGCCTTTGCAGTACGGGCAGTCGTCATAGACCGCCGAATGGACGCTCTCGGAATGGCGCTGGCGGGTCATCTCGAGCAACCCAAGTTGGGAGATGGGCAGGACGTGCGTCTTGGCCTTGTCGCGGCGCAAGCCCTCTTTCATGCGCTGATAGACCTGCTGCTGGTCGCGGCGGGATTTCATGTCAATGAAGTCGAGGACGATGAGGCCGCCCATGTTGCGGAGGCGCAGTTGGCGGGCGATTTCATCGGCCGCCTCGAGATTGACTTTGAGGATGGTGGATTCCTGGTCCTTGCCGCCCTTGTGCCGGCCCGTGTTGACATCAATGGCCACCAGGGCTTCGGTTTCGTCCACGACGATGTAGCCGCCGCTCTTCAAGTGAACCTGGCGGGAGAAGGCATTCTCCAATTGCCGGGTGATGTTGAAGCGGTCGAAGATCGGCTGCGGCTCGGTGTAGAGCTTCACCTTATCGGCAGAACGCTTGGAGATTTTGGAAATCATCTCCCGCATCCGGTCGCAGGCTTTCGGGCTGTCCACGACGATGCGCTCGACGTCTTCGGTCAGGAAGTCGCGCACGGTCCGTTCGATCAAATCCGGCTCCTGGAAAACGCAACTGGCCGGCGGCTGAGACTTGATGCGCTCCTGGATTTGGTTCCACTCGTCGAGCAGCAAGGCCAGGTCGCGCACGAAGTAACGCTTTTGCTGACCCTCGCCCACGGTGCGCATGATGACCCCCATGCCGTCGGGAATGGCCAGTTCGCGCAGGATTTTCTTCAGGCGCTGGCGCTCCTGCTGGTTCTCGATCTTGCGCGAGATGCCGCTCTGGTCTGAGTTGGGCAGCAGCACCAAATAACGGCCCGGAAGGACGAGGTTCGTCGTGACCCGCGGGCCTTTGGTGCCGATGGGACCTTTGGTCACCTGCGCAATGATCTCGCTGCCGGGCGGGTAGAGGCGCGGGATGTCCTTCTGCGTGATCTTGGGCCGGTCGCGCCGCCGGCCGCCCCGATCGACAATTTCCACCCCGCTGTCGAAACTGTTCGGCACAATGTCCCAATAGTGGAGAAACGCGTTCTTCTCGAATCCGATATCGACGAAGGCAGCTTTGAGGCCGTCTTCGAGGTTGCGCATCCGGCCTTTGAAGATGCTGCCGACCAGCCGCTCTTCAGTCGTCCGCTCGATCGTGAATTCCTCGAGGCGGCCTTCCTCGGACACGGCGACACGGGTTTCGAGCGTTTCCGCGTTGATGAGGACTTCCTTGTGAATCTTCTGGACCGGCTTGATGAGCCGCTGGACCTTTTTAACCAGCGTGCTCGCCGCGGCCCGAATGCTTTCGACTATTCCCCGTGAAGGTTCCTTGATAGGCACGGGCGCAAAGGGTTTCTCTTCCTGCACTTGCGCTGGGGTCCCCAGATTCGGCTCGCGGAAATTGCCTCTGCCCGAGCGCGGCGCTTCCTCCGCTTCCCTGGGCAATCCCTCGGGTGGCAGGCCCGCGGCGATATTCTCAGCGCGTTCGATCTCGTGCGCGTGGCGGTGCTCATACACCTTCTCCGGCGCGGGAGGGCCGCTTACCGCGTCCGCCCGAGCCTGGGTGGCCTCGCGGTCGGGCTGTTGCTGTCCATGTCCCAGCCCGCCGCTGGGGCGAAAGCGCATGCCGCGCCGCCGCCGGGAAAAACTTCTGTCACTCATAATTAATAGGCCTTTCGATAGATATACACGTTTTGCAAAATGCCCATGGCGATCAACGAGCCGAGCACTGATGATCCGCCGTAACTTAGCAGCGGCAGTGGCACGCCCGTCACAGGCATAATCCGAATGTTCATGCCGATATTGATGAAGACATGGCTGAAGAGGAGCGTGACCACGCCCACCGCCATTAACTTGCCCAGGCGATCGCGCGCCTGGCCGGCGATTCTGATTCCGGTGAACAGAACCACCCCATAGAGCGTGAGCACGAGCACGCTGCCGACGAATCCACTCTCCTCGGCAATCACGGAGAAGATGAAGTCGTTGTGCGCCACTGGCCGCGGCAGGTACCCCAGGGCATTCTGCGTGCCCTGCCGCCAGCCTTTGCCCGTCAGCCCGCCCGAGCCGACGGAGATCAACGCCTGGCGCACGTTGTGGGAGTCATCAAACTGCTGTTTGCGCAGGCGTTCTCGCTCCGCCTTCGACGCACCGGGAGGCGGAGAATATTCTGTGCCGAAATACACCAGCAGCCGGCGCCGCTGGTAATCTTCCAATTTGACTTGCCAATTGGGTGGCGCGAAGAGCACGTCCACCAAAAACAAGGCGCCCAGGATTCCAACGCTGCCGAGCAGCCGCACCAGATACCGCCTGGGCGTTCCGGCCACCAACAACATGGCCAATCCGGTCGGCAACAGCACCAGCGCCGAGCCGAGGTCCGGTTCCTTCAGAATCAAAACGAACGGCAGCACCATCAGCCCCAGGGCCTTGCAGAAAGTCAGCCGCAGGCGTAATTCCTCGACCGGGCGGCTGAGAAAGTGCGCCTGGGCCAGGATGAAAGCGAGTTTGGCAAACTCCGACGGCTGCAGGCTGAAGAAGCCCAGGTCGAACCACCGCCGCGCCCCAAACCGCACCGTGCCGCGCAGCAACACCAGCGTCAATAGCAGCACGGCCAGCCAGTAGGCGACCATGGACCATCGCGCGACGGTGTGATAATCCACGCAGCACAAGGCCGCCGCCGCGCCGACACCGAGCCCGTACCAAACCAGTTGCCGGAACCAACTCTGGTTGTACCACGGCGCCAAGCCAGCCGATTCGCCGACCATCGTCGCGCTGTAAACAAATAGCCCGCCCAACACCATCAACCCAACCAGCGCAGCCAACTGCATCCGGTCGAGGCGCGACTGGCGTTCGTTTAGATCAGCCTCAAACATGAGTTCAGTTCGCTTTCGCCAGGGTTTCTGTTTTGCCGGTGCCGGGCCGGTCCCGCTCTTGGATGGCCGTATAGATCTTCCGGGCGATCGGGGCGCAGGTGCCGCCTCCCGAACTGCCGCCCTCCACCATGGCCACGACGGCGTAGCGCGGCTTTTCGTACGGCGCGAAGGAAATGAACCAGGTGATCTGATCCACCAGCGCGCCTTGCGCATTCTTTACCTGGGCCGTGCCGGTCTTGCCGCAAATGTTCATCCCGGGCACGGACGCCTGGACCCCCGTGCCGTCGGAATCCTGCACGTCGGCCAGCATTGCTTCCCGCAGGATTTCCAGGTTACGCGGTTTCACCCCAAGCTGATCCCGCACTTGGACACCTGGGAAATAATTCGTCTGGCCTCCCAAAGTCACGTCCAGTGGTTCCAGGCGATCCGCCAGGCGTGGCCGGAGGACTTTTCCGCCGTTGGCAAGGGCGGCAGTTACCACGGCCATTTGGATGGGCGTCACGGCCATTTGACCCTGGCCAATGCACAGGTTGCCCGTGTCCCCGTCAAACCAGCCGGAGCCGACTTGCTTCAGGGTCGGGAAGATGCCGCTGACTTCCTGGCGGGTCGGCAGCCCCGTCCGTTCGCCGAGATGGAAGCGCTGACCGAGTTTCACGATATTGGAAATCCCCGCCACCTGGAGGCCATTGCTGATGAAATAGGTGTTGCATGAAGCTTTCAGGGCGCGGCGGAAGTCGTAAGTGCCGGGCGGGGCGAGGTCGCCGAAGCGCTTCTTGCCCACGTAAATGTAACCGGGGCTGTAAATTGTGGCATTGGGGTTCAGCCCGGCCTCAAGACAGGCCAGCCCGATGATGGGTTTGAAAATGGAGCCCGCCGCATAATTCTCCTGCGTGGCGCGGTTCTTCTCTGCCTGCAACTCGGAAATGCGCTGCGCCTCCGTGCGCGACAGACTGGGAATAAACGAATTGGGATTGAGCGTCGGGGAGGACGCCATCGCCAGAATGTCACCGTCGGTTACATCCATGACGACCACCGCGCCGCGCGTCCCCGGACCACTGACGGCCTGCAACGCTCGCTCGGCTGCCTGCTGGACGCGCAAATCAAGGGTCAGTACTACGGTCTGGCCGGGCTCAGCGGGGCTCCAGACGTTCTCGGTCTGGCGGTAGCCGGCGTTGTTTACCAGGACTGATTTCGCGCCCGCGGTGCCGCCCAGCTCTTTGTCGAAACCGTACTCGACCCCAACAATGCCGCGGTAATCGGGCAACCGAAAGGAGAAGAAAGCTTCTTCGCCTTCTTTTGAATCGTCGTCGCGCCGCAGATGACCCAGGACGTGCGCCGCCGTGGTCTCAAAGGGATAGCAGCGCGTCGATTGGACCTCCAAGTCAACGCCCATCGGGCTGGTGGACTGCTCTTCGAAGAGAGCGATCTGGGCCGGGTCCAGGTTCGTCAGGATCGGGCAGGGCAAGGCGAGGCGTGTTTCGTAATGGCGTTGGAAGTTGGTCGGGTTCAGCCAGAGCGGCTGACGCAGCCGCTGGCTGACTTGCCTCACCACGTTGCTGGCGACCTCGTAACGCGCCTGTTGCCGCAACAGGGCCTGTTCCTTCAAGGTAAAGACGAACTGCCTTGCCTCCTCTCTGGTGAGCTTGCGATTCAGCTTCTTCTCCATTTCGTTCTGCTTCTGTTTCAGCCCGGCTCGGGCGCGGACGGCTTCCTCGGCATAAACCGCCTTGAAAGACTTGTGCAATTCTTCAAGATACAGACTCACGTTATAAGTGGGCCGGTTCTCGGCCAGGGCAAAGCCGTTGCGGTCAAGAATCTTCCCGCGCACGGCCGGAATGCGCACCGTCCGGAACGACTGTGTTTCGAGGTTCGCCTGGTAGTCCCGTGCCGACACCACCTGCACCCACCATAAGCCGGCCAGCAAGACGCCCAGGCTGCCCAGGACCACCCTGGCGACCAACCGCAGTTGGGGATCGTCCCTTTTGAGCTGGTCGAAGATCAGCATTTAGAGCTTTCCCCTGCGGATTTCACGGTCGGGCCGGAAGCTGGTTTCGGTGGCACCGTGGTGGACCAGCGTCCGCTGCAACCAGCCGAACAGCTCGAAACAGATCGGTGTGGCGATGGCCCCGCCGACGCTCAACACCACCAGTTGCCACAGCGTGCCCCAGCCCAGCAGCGGCGCCTGGCCCATCGTGAGCAACAGCAGCAGCGTCAGCATCGGCGCGGCGGCGCTGGCGCCCAGGCCCAGCACCACCCGGGCAAAAGTCTGGTCGCGCAAGATTAACTCGCGCTTCAGGTGAATCGCCAAGCCAATGGCGAACAGCGGGAGCACGGTGACACCCAGCGGATTGGCGGAAAGCGAATCGAACCAAAGCCCGCCGCACAGTGCGAGCAGCGTGACCGTCGTCAGCCCGGTGCACAGGGCGGCGTAAACCATGAGCGGCGGCAGCAGGTCGATTTGTGCGCCCGCCAGATAGCGCACGCCGCTGAAGGCGGCTTCCCAGAAGACCGCCAGGAAGGCCGCGCCCAAAACGAAGGCCGTGTTCAGCCAATTCATGGGAACATCACCCATGCTTCCCCCAGCGCGTTGAGGTTCGCCGCCAGTTTCACGCGCGCTTCAGTGCGCAGACCGTAATCTGCCGCTTGCACATCGACGACTTTCCCGATCGGAATGCCCGGTGGGAAGATTCCGCCCTCGCCGCTTGTCACCACGTTTTGCGCAGGCTTCAGATTTGCGTTCCCGGAAAGATAGCCCAGCTCGACGAATTCAGTGTCCAACGGTCCGGAAGGTCCGATAATGCCGGTGTCGCGAGCCTCATTCTCGACCCGAGCGGAGACTTTGCAGTTGGGGTCGCCCAGCAGCACGACCTGGGAGCGCGTGAGACTGACGGAAGAGATGCGCCCGACCAGGCCATCCGTAGTCAAAACCGGCAGATTCACCCGCAGGCCGTCACGGCTGCCCAGGTCGATTTGAACGGTGCGCCACCAGTTGGCGGGCTCGCGCAGAACCACCTTCGCCAGTTTGATTTTCCAGGGAGCCTGACGTTGCCAGCCGACGAGTTGTCGCAGCCGAGCGTTTTCGCTGGCGGTTTCCTGCGCCTGCATCGCCTGCAACCGCAGTCGTTGGTTTTCCCGGCGCAGGCTGTCATTGAGCTTCAGCAATTCCCGGCGCGGCACGACGGCGTCGCCGGCCGCGCCGATCAAGTGCTGCGACGAGCTGGCCAGCCCGAAAAGCGGGAGAAACAGGCTCCCGATGCCCAGCTTAAAGCGGGCGCTCGTTTGGCTTGGCAGATTCAAGATAACTAGCGTCAACAGCACAACCAGACCCAAAACAATGTAATGCAGCCGTTTTAACATCTGAATAATCGGCAAAGGGCGATCAGTGACTGGCGCCGGGGGGTGATGGGTCGCTCGTGACCGATTACCGATTACCGATTACCAGTTGCTGATGATGATGACAGGAGGGAACTACTTGGAATTGGAAGAAACGCGCTTAAGAAATTGGAGTTCCTGCAACACGCGGCCCGTGCCCTCGGCGACGGCGCTGAGCGGGTCGTCGGCGATATGAACCGGCAATCCGGTTTCTTCGGCCACCAGCCGGTCAATGCCGCGCAACAACGATCCGCCGCCCGCCATGACTATGCCACGGTCCACCAGGTCGGCGGACAATTCGGGCGGGCAGCGTTCGAGGGTGATGCGTACAGATTCCAAAATGCTCGAAAGCGGCTCCTGCAAGGCTTCGCGAATCTCTTCAGAGCGGATGGTCAGCGTCTTCGGCAGCCCCGCGCTCAAATCGCGTCCCTTGACTTCCATGGTTAGTTCCTGCTCCAGCGGAAAGGCAGAGCCGATACGTATCTTGATCTCTTCCGCCGTGCGTTCGCCTATCATCAAGTTATAGGCCCGTTTAATGTGCGCCACGATCGTCTCGTCAAATTCGTCTCCGCCCACCCGCAAGCTGCGGCTGAAGACGATGCCGGCCAGGGAAATGATTGCGATTTCGCAAGTCCCGCCGCCAATATCGACGATCATGTTGCCCGCCGGCTCATGCACCGGCAAACCGACGCCAATGGCCGAAGCCATCGGTTGTTCGATCAAATACACTTCGCGCGCGCCGGCATGAGTAGCGGAGTCTTTAACCGCCCGTTTTTCCACTTCGGTGATGCCTGACGGAACCGCGACCACGACCCGCGGCGCAATCAGCTTCCGGTGGTGGACCTTTTGGATGAAGTGGCGCAGCATCGCTTCGGTGATCTCAAAATCAGCGATCACGCCATCTTTCATGGGCCGAATGGCCACGATATTCCCCGGTGTGCGCCCGAGCATCCGCTTGGCTTCTTCGCCTACGGCGAGCACGTTGGTGGTCCCCGCCTGGATCGCGACGACCGAGGGTTCTCGCAAGACGATCCCCCGATCCCGCACGTACACGACGGAATTCGCCGTCCCGAGGTCTATCCCAATGTCATTGGAAAACAGGCTCTTAAATTGCGCAAACATGAATTTTGCCTAACGAGGCAACAGATTAAGAGAAACCCTGCGGTCCAGTCAATAGTATTAAACGGCCTTTTTGGAGCGGCTAAACCCCGCCTTTTTCAGCTTGGCGACGCCCCTGCGCCGTGCCAAGGATAGCGGCATATCCCCCTCGGACAGAGAGACGTGCAGAACGAGAACTCGATTGCAGCAGCCGTCCCGGCACGCCTGTCCACGAACTCCAGGACCGCAATGGGTCACTGGCGGAACAGCAAATTGGTGCCAGAGGAGGGATTTGAACCCCCGACCAAAGGCTTATGAGTCCTCTGCTCTACCCCTGAGCTACTCTGGCAACCCTTAATAAAAAGGCGATTTCTAATTTTGGGCTTGCGTTCGTGCTTACTTTTGTGCTTACTTTTGCAAAATGATACATGAAGACACGCAGGGCGCCGCAAAGACAATTGACCCCGCGTTCAAATACAACCCGGTCTTCAACCGGCGAAACGAACGCGTCCGTGGACTTTGGCAGCGTAATGGCATCTATTACGCTCAAGTCAAGATTCTCGGTTGGACTGGCCAAGTGCCTTTGCACGGCGCAACAGTAGCCGATGCCGTAGCCGCTCGGCAAGTTTTGAAAGCGGAAATCAAATTCGGCAGGTTCCTCACGCCATCTGAACTCAGGCGGAAAGAGGAAAGAGCGAAGGCCGAAAAAGTAAGCACGGAAGTAAGCACACGGACTCTCAGGGACGCCGTCACCAGATACCAGGCGGAGCGGAATACCCTCGCCAAGAAGGACCCCAAGACAGGCAAACGGGAGGACACCGGCCTGAAAAAGTGGCTGGAGTGGAAACCCGAGCTTCCCATCGCGCCGGAGAGTTTCGATGCGAAGTTGCTGAAGGACTTTGCGGTTTGGAGAAAGGTGGCCGCCAAGAAGCGGGGCTGTGACGTTTCCGGCCGCACGATTGATTTGAACGTCACCGCGCTTGCCAACGTGCTTCGATGGTGCGTGGTGGAGAAGTGGTTGGCTGAATTCCCGGCCGGGTGGCAATGGGAGGCGATGGCCGAGGAGTCCGAAGAATGCGAGTTGTTGACCGATGCACAAGTGGACCGGTTGTGCTTGTCTGCCATGTCGGTCCCTGAGATGGGATTGCTGAAGCGGGATAGGTCGCCAAAGGCGAGCCTGCGTCAGTATCTCGAGGAATTGAAGGCAGCGCGGCAGAACTTCAGCGACTATCTGCGGTTGCTTTCGCTGACCGGCGCGCGGGAACAGGAAACGCTCAGGCAACGATGGCCCAACATGCGGTGGAACCAAAGGAAATTCCACTTCCCGGGCGGTCGTCAGGGCGGTACGAAACGGGGGGGTGGTTCGAGACGAGCAGCGAAACCTCGCGACATTGACTTTTTCGATAAACTCGAAGCTCACCTGAAGGAGATGTATGAGCGAAAGAACCCCAAATGCGATTGGATGTTCCCGAACGAGGATGGGAGCAACCACATGAAGTCATACAGGAAGCAATTGGACCGGGTTCGCTCAGCGTGCCAGATGCCCTACGTCGGATTTCACAATTTCCGTCATTATTTCATTTCCTGGTGCGTGATGAAGGGCGTGGACGTGAAAACTATTGCCCACTGGGTGGGACATCTGGACGAGGGCTTGTTGATCTTGCAGAAGTATGGCCATCTTGCGCTTGGACATGGCCAGGAAGCGGCGAAGAAGCTCGACGGGCCCTGGCACTAGTATATCGTTTGTGAGAAAGGTGAACAATAACTTGCGCCAACCGCCGACTGGTGCCAGTGTCGTGGGTGATGAAAACCACTGCCCGTGCCGCCTTGGTCCTCTCCCCAGAGGAACAACA
>JBEKJO010000049.1:0-58412 GCA_050011195.1 Verrucomicrobiota bacterium
CTGGCGGATGTCCAGCGCGTTCGCCGCATCTGCCCCGCCACCAAAATCCTTCTGGGCAGCGGGGTGACGCTCGTGAACGTGCGCGATTTCCTGCCCGCCGCGGACGGCTTTATCGTCGGCACCGCGCTTAAGGCGGGGGGCCGGCTGTCGAACCCGGTCGATGCCAAGCGCGTCGCCGCCCTCGTGCGGGCCATACGCAGTTAGGGCGAGCGTCCCCGCAAGCCCTGATTTTCGCAGAGTCCCCCCGAGATTTGGGCTTGGCGGGGACGCTCGCCCTGCCAAACAAGCAGTTTTTCCTACCCTTCCCTGCCACTTGGCTGCACATTAGGGTATGCCAACGCCAGCGCCCCTTCTGAGACTGGTCAACGTGACCAGGCGCTACGACGCGCCGGCTAACGCCGGGGCCTTGACCGTCCTCAACCAGGTGTCGCTCGAAGTCGCGCGCGGCGAATCCCTCGCCATTGTCGGCCCCTCCGGTTCCGGCAAGAGCACCTTGCTGCACATCATCGGTACGCTGGACCGGCCCACAAGCGGGTCGGTAGCGCTCGATGGGCAGGATTTAAACGGCATGGACGACTTGCAGATAGCCGCGGTGCGGAACCGGCAGATAGGCTTCGTTTTTCAGGCGCACTATCTCCTGCCGCAATGCACCGTCTGGGAAAACGTTCTGGTCCCCACGCTCGCGTGTTCGGATGCCGTGCTGCGCGAGGGCGCAGGCGAACGGGCGGAGCGCCTCCTGAAACGGGTTGGCCTGGGCGAACGCAAGTCCCATCGCCCCGGCGAACTCTCCGGCGGCGAGCGGCAGCGCGTCGCCGTCGTCCGCGCGCTCATCAATCAGCCGCAACTCCTGCTCGCCGACGAACCGACCGGCTCCCTCGACCACGCCTCGGCCCAGCAGCTCGGGCAGTTGCTGCTGGAGTTGAATCGCGAGGAAGGCGTCACCCTCATCGTCGTGACGCACGCCCGGGACCTGGCCCGGCGCATGGGCCGCGTGTTGGAGTTAAAGGATGGCCGCCTCGCGCCCACTGACAATGGAACCTAGTATCGCGGCAACAAAGTCTCGTTACCAGGCTGCTTTCTGGATTCCCTCTCCTCCTCGGGAGGAGAGGGTTAGGGAGAGGAGGCCGTTTGTATCGAGATTTAATTGTCAGAACACTAGCCCTGATGCTTTATGCTCCCAAGGCGACAGGTCGGAGCGCCGGCATGTTGCCGGCTTAGTGCATTCGGACCGTGTAAGCCGGCAACATGCCGGCGCTCCGCAGGTATGACCTTCTGGACGCTCATCCGGCGCAGCCTGCGCTTTCACGCCCGCGCGCACGCGGGCGTCGTGCTCGGCGCGGCCATCGGCAGCGCCGCCTTGATTGGTGCGCTGGTGGTAGGCGATTCAGTGCGGGAAAGCCTTACCAACATGGCCTTGCGCCGATTGGGCAATACTCACTTTGCCCTCAACGCGCAGGATCGCCTTTTCCAGACGAGCCTGGGGCCGCGTCTTCGTGCCGCTTCGCAGCCGGACGTAAGCCGCGCTCACTCCACATCCCCTGCCAACATCCCTCTCTTGCGCGCTTGGCCGCAATCCTCGGCGCTGGCACTTCCCGGTATCGTTGCCCGGCAGGACGGCGCCGCGCGCGCCAACCACGTCAATGTTTTCGGAGTGGATGCCAGGACATGGCCACGCCTGGCTGATTGGGGCAAGCTGTCCCCAGATGGCTGGGGCACGAGTTCCAACGATGTTATGCCTGACGGCGCCCAAGTTTCGACGCGGGAGTTCAAGCATGGGCAAAGCGTGGCCACGCGGTGGGAGGCCGGTGAGACGGCGTTCATTAACGAAACCCTGGCCCGGCAACTCGCCGCCCGGGAAGGAGATGAGATTATTGTGCGCGTGCGCAAGCCGAGCGCCCTAGGACTGGATGCGGCGATCAGCCCGCGCAACGAGGACACCGTTGCCGTCCGGCTCAAGGTCGGCGCGATATTAACCCCCGACATGCTTGGCGACTTCGGCCTTGCGGCCCAGCCGGCCCCGCCCGCGAACCTGTTTCTGCCCCTGGAATTCCTGACCAATAAACTCGGTGTTCACGACCAAGCCAACCTGCTGGTCACTGGTCCGGTCCTCGCGCCAACGAAGTCCGGACGAGGATATGGTCTCCGCTTGCTGGTCACCGACCCAGTCCTCGCAGTAACGAACCGCGAGGAATGGGATGATCTCCGCTTTCAAGTGGCATGGTGGTTGTGGACGCATGCCCCTCGGCTGCGAGCAGGCCAAACGGGAGCGATGAGCATTCGCTCCCGGCCGGATCCTTCCAGCTTGGCCGGGCGCGCTGCCCGCGCCCTCATGCCCAAGGCCGAAATATCCATATCCGATAAACTGGCCCTGCCCTGGCTCAATGCTGAACTGGCCCGGGCATGGCTGCCGGAAGACGCCGCCCTTTCCGTGCGCACCATCGAGCAGCCGCAGAACACCACCGGCGGTGATTACATCCGCCCATTCGTCGAGGTGACCAGTTCACGCATTTTCCTGGAACCGTCGGTCGTCACCGCCGCGCTCAGGCCCAGAACAATACTGCTCACCAACCGGGAGGCCTTTGCGGAGGATAGGGCGAGCGATGTCGCCTTCGCTCAATTCGTCACCAACGGCGTGCGCGTCCTCACCTACCTGGCGAACCTCATGCGGGCCGGGACCAACGCCACGCCCTATTCGATGGTTACAGCGGCCAGCGGCCCCTTCGTGCCCCCGGATATGCGTGACGACGAGATTCTCGTGAATCAGTGGCTCGCAGACGATTTGCGGGTCAAACCGGGCGACTCCGTCGAGCTGAGCTACTACCTTGTGGACTCCGGCAGCCGCTTGGTCGAGCGCACGAACTCCTTTCGCGTGCGCCAGATTGTTCCGCTCGCGGGCATCTACGCCGACCGGACGCTGATGCCCGAGTTCCCGGGCCTGGCCAAGGCGGAGAGCACGCATGACTGGGATGCGGGCTTCCCGCTCGTTTACCCGATTCGGACAAAGGATGAGGCCTACTGGAAAGCCTATCGCGGCACGCCGAAGGCGTTTGTGACTCTGGCGGCGGGGCAGGCGATGTGGGCGAACCGATTCGGGGTGTTCACGGCTATCAGGTATGATGTACCGACCAACGCCTTAACCAGCACCTGCCACGAGGCGGTGTACCGCAACCTGCTGGCGAACTTGAAGCCGGCGGACGTTGGCCTCCAGTTCGAGCCGGTGCGGGCGCAGGCGCTCAAGTCAGCGGCGCAATCGCAGGACTTCGGGCAACTGTTTCTTGGGTTCAGTATCTTTCTGGTTGTGGCGGCATTGCTGCTGATGGCGTTGCTGTTTCAGTTCGGGCTGGAACAACGCGCCGCCGAAGTCGGCACGCTGCTGGCGCTCGGGTTCACGCCCAAACAGGTGCGGCGATTGTTTCTGATGGAGGGGGCGATGCTGGCGCTGGGAGGCGGCTTTCTCGGTGCGCTGGGCGGCCTCGCCTACGCCAAAGCCATGTTGTGGGGACTCGCCACCGTCTGGCGCGGCGCCGTGAGCACCTCCACGCTACAGTTCCACGCGACGTTGGCGACTTTGGTCATCGGCACTTTGGCCGGCACCGTCGTCGCCGTGCTGACGATCTGGCTGACCTTGCGCAAACAAGCCAGGCAGCCGGCGCGCGAACTCCTCGCTGGCGAAATCCAAAATCCAAAATCCAAAATCCAAAATCGTGGCGGGTGGTTAGCGCTGGCGTCGGGGCTGGCGGCGGTCGCAATCATCAGTTGGGCGCTGGTCCAGGGCGAGAGCGCCAACGCCGGGGCCTTTTTCGGCGCGGGTGCTCTGCTGCTGCTGGCCGGCCTGGGCTGGGCTGCGGCCTGGTTCAGCCGCTTGGCGCGAGCGGACGGCGCCTGCTCATTACACACATCTCGATACTCGCAGACCGCCGAGTCGTCTCCCTCTCCTCCTTTGGAGGAGAGGGCTGGGGAGAGGAGGCCGTCCTTCTCACCCAAAGGCGGAGAGGGGGAACCACCCGTCCATTGTCCGCCAGATGGGCTTAAGATACAGACTGGCGCGGGGCGGCTCACGCTCAGTGGCCTCGGGGTGCGCGGTTGCGCGCGGCGGCGCAAACGCAGCCTCGCCACCGTCGCGCTGTTGGCGTGCGGGTCTTTTCTCATAGTCGCCATCGGCGTGTTCCGGCTCGACGCCAACCGCGATGCCACCAAGCGCGCCTCCGGCACCGGCGGGTTTGCGCTGATTGGCGAATCAACCATGCCGGTCGTGCAGGATTTGAATACCCGCCCGGGGCGCGAGTTCTTTGGGCTTGGCCCGGACGACCTTGCGGGCGTGAACGTGGTTCCGCTTCGCGTGCGCGCGGGGGATGAAGCCAGTTGCCTGAATCTGAACCGGGCGCAAAAGCCGCGCTTGCTCGGCGTGAAGCCGGAGCTGCTGGCGGGCAGGTTCACCTTCGCGAATGTGGCCAAGGGCCTCGACCGTCACCAGGGCTGGGAACTGCTCCGTACCCGCCGACGTAAGGAGGCTCTGATTGAGCAATCCAAAATCCAAAATCCAAAATCCAAAATAGCCCCGCGCCTCCTTCCGTCGGCGGCTACGGGGATGGATGAAATTCCGGCCATCGGGGACGCCAACTCGATTGAATGGGCCCTCGGCAAAAAGGTCGGGGACACTCTTGATTACACCGATGAGCAGGGCCGCGCCTTCAAGCTGCGATTGGTCGGGGCAGTGGCGAATTCAATCCTGCAAGGAAGCTTGCTCATAGACGAGGCGGAGTTTGTGAAACGGTTCCCGGGCGAGAGTGGCTGCCGCATGTTTCTGATTGATGCGCCGTCGAATTCCGTGCCGCAGGTCTCCGCCACCTTGTCGCGCGCCTTGCAGGATGCGGGCCTGGAACTGACACCCGCGGCGGAGCGCCTGAACGCCTTCAACGCGGTGCAGAACACTTATCTCGGCACCTTCCAAATCCTCGGCGGGCTGGGGTTGCTGCTCGGCAGCGCGGGTCTCGGCGTGGTCGTCCTGCGCAACGTGCTCGAGCGGCGCGGCGAACTGGGCTTGCTGGTGGCCGTCGGCTTTCGGCGAGGGTTGCTGCGGCGCCTGGTCTTGAGCGAGCATGGCACACTGCTCGGCCTGGGACTTGGCCTGGGCGCCGCCGCTGCCGCCGTGGCGGTGCTGCCGGCGATATTGTCGCCCGGGACACAACTGCCCTACGCTTCACTGGCGCTGACCCTCGCCGCCGTTCTGCTCAACGGCCTGCTCTGGACGTGGCTGGCGACGGGGTATGCGCTGCGCGGAAACCTGCTGGCGACCCTCAGAAACGAGTAATACCACTTGCCCTTCGTGGTTGCACTATTTGCGGCGGCAGGTTCTCCCTCTCCTCCTCGGGAGGGGTGGGGAGAGGAGGCCCTTTCCTAAACCGTGCACAAGCAAGCTGGACAGGGTATTATACCACTTCCAGCTCGAAATTGCGCTATTCCGGGACAGAGCGCCGGGTAGGGCGAGGCTCCCGCCGAGCCACCACCCCCCCGCCTCCCCCCATCCGAGGGCCCATCACGTATCACGCATCACGCATCACGTTTCCCCCGCTATTATTCACTGAGTCCTGCTGGCGGCTCCGCCCTCAACCCGCCAGCCCATGTAACCCCTTTAACCCCTTTAACCCACTCTCAATTCCGCATTCCGCATTCTTCCCCCCCCCCAGCCTCGTGGAATGCCCAGTCCACGGCTCCTGTGAACGCCACTCAGAAGCGTTGCAGGTAGCGTCGAACCCGACACGACTATGGGCGCAAGGGCCGAAAACCCCCTTGCGCCCCTCCGTGAGGGCGGCAAAAATGAAAGGTTTTGCGTTGAGAAGTCTCTCTGCGGCATGACGCCGCTCCGATGATGGTCTTAATACCTTGCATACCGTCGCCCGCTGTAGCCTTCGTGCCTGCGGTTGCCCATGAGGTGTCTAAACATATGGCACAATGCACAATCCCAGTCTATCTGACCGGCAAAGTCGGCTCGATAGTCTATACCGGCAACCGCCAGGGCACCGCCGTCCGGCAGTTGGTTACCCCCAGCAACCCGCAAACTGCGGCCCAGTCCGCTCAGCGCGCTCGCTTCGCCGCCGCCGCAAAAGCCTCTGCTTAAGCCATCTAACCACAGTAATTTATGAAACACATGTAACCACGTAACTGCTTCATTTGCGCCTTTGGCCTTGGCGTTATCGGCTTTCGGACTTCGGACTTTGCCATTCCCCTTCCCACCTCCAAGGGTGGCAATCTGTCACCAAGTGTCCACTTTTGAGACATCACCCCGCCGAGCCGGAGCGCGGCTGTCCCCAGCCGCAGCAGTACCTACTACGCAACGGCTGCCGGAGTGCCCCGAGACCCAAACTCCTTGCGGATGTGCTGCAGCTGGGGACAGCCGCGTTCCAAGACAGTGTCGCTGCGCTCGCCGGAGCGAGATTAGCGTCATTCGCATAGTATAGCCGGATGATAAGCCAGTACGATACTTGCTTTTTTTCCCACTTTTCCCTTGAACGCGCGGGCCTCCCCGTGGTAAAAACGCACGATGGCACGAATAAATGAAATCTGAGACCTGCGCTGCAAGTCACAAAAGAATTGCCACCACAACAGAACAGAAAGAACTGCCAACATGAAAAAACACACCTCAAATTCACTTCGATTCATCCCCGCCGCCCTCGGCCTCGCGTTCTGCCTCCTGGCCAATAATGCCAACGCGCAAAGCCAGTATTTTACTACTGTAGCCAATAATACCACTTATTCCTGGGACGCTGCCAACTGGAATGCTTCAGGATCAGCCGGAAACACCGCTCCGTACACCTTCAACTGGACGGCGGGGGATTTTGCCAGGTTTTACAACGGCGCCGGCGATAATTATACGGTCACCGTCAATGCCAGCGAATCAATGACTGGGTTGTATATGGGTTCTGGGTCTTCGAGCACGACTGTGAACATTAACGACTTTGGTAACGGCACCGGCTCTTTGAACGTCGTCGCGAACTCTTCCCAAGCCAGTCAAAATGGCTTCAGTTGGCTTACCCAAGGATTCTTCAATAACTCTGGAACTGTCTCTATCAATGCGCAGATTGCCGGCAGCGGCGGAGTTGAGGAGGAGGGTGGCGGCGGCGGCACTGGCCAGCTCCAACTTTACGGCATTAATACCTTTACTGGCGGGTTCCTGGCTATCTCCAGCACCAGTTATATTGAATTTAACAACAACAACTCCTTCGGTGCCCTTTCCAGCCAGATTGGCTTCGACGGAACCACGTTTGCGATCATGCAGAACAATGGCCCTTCGACGGTTAATATCGCCAATCCCGTTCAAACCATTGGAGCAACCGGTGTGGACTTTATTGGCAACGGCGTGACCTATAGTGGCAACTGGTATTTGGGGGGAGGAGCTTCTGCTATAAACATCCGAAATAACGGCGTCGGCACTACCGTCACTCTCTCCGGCGCACTGAGCGCCACCAGCGGAACGGTGACCTATAGCGGAGCTAACGGCGGCACAATTGTCTTGAGCGGGGCGAACACCTACACCGGCCCGACGGCAGTTGGTGTTTCCGGCGACACCAACTTCAGGCTCACGCTCGGCGCCGCCAATACGATCGCCAGCAGCAGCAGGGTGATTATGGCTGGCGGCACATTGGACCCGGATGGTTTCCACCACGTGATGTCGTCCACCACGCTGGGCCTGACGGCCAGCTCGACGATTGATTTCACTTCCGGCGCAGCCGAAATGGATTTTGCCAACAGCTCAGGGGTGGCTTGGACTGCTGCCCTGACTCTGAACCTCGTGGCCACCGGGCACGGCAACTGGAACCAAAACGGGGACCACCTTGAAATCGGCACCGACGCCACTGGGCTGACTTCGGCTCAACTGGCCGAGATCGAGTTCAATGGGACCGACTTGGGCGATGCGGCGATCGACGCGAATGGGTATATTTATGACACCGCCCAGCCGATCCCCGAGCCTTCCACCGTCGTCCTCAGCCTGCTTGGGCTGGGCGCGCTGTGGACCATCCGCCGCCGGACGGCCTGATCGGCAGACATTTTTCCGATACGGCAAGGGCCGCCAGCGATGGCGGCCCTTGCGCTTTCCAGACGTCAGCAGTGGTGGCGCTCTCGCCTCTTCGCTCGCCACGCGCGCCGAGCGGTGACACCTTTCTGCCAGCCATGACTCGAGCCCGCAAACTCACAAAGACGTTGCTTGAACTGCTGTTAACGTGTTTCCTGCTTGTCCTTATGCTGCGCTGGTTTGAACATAGCCAGGTCTATCATCCCGACCGGGTCCTGACCGCGACCGGCGCCGAACTGGGCCGGCCGTTTGAGGATGTCCGCTTCCGGGCGAGCGATGGGGTGGAGCTAAACGGCTGGTTCTTCCCGGCAGCCACGAATTCCCCGCGGGCGCGGTTGGCGGTGCTGCTTTGCCACGGCAACGCCGGCAATATCAGCCACCGGCTCGACATCTGCGCCGCCCTGCTGGCCACCGGCGTCAACGTCTTTGTCTTCGACTACCGCGGTTACGGGCGGAGCCAGGGGAGACCGAGCGAGGAGGGGACCTGCCGTGATGCCCAGGCCGCACACCAGTGGCTGCGGCAAAAGCGCTTTCCCGGCACGAACATCATTGCCTTCGGCGAATCCCTGGGCGGTGGCGTCGCGGCGGAACTGGCGGCGCGTGAACCGGTCGGCGGGCTGGTATTGCAAAACACCTTCACGAGCATCCCGGACATGGGCGCGGAATTGTTTCCCTGGTTGCCGGTGCGCTGGCTCGGCACAATCCATTACGACACGCGCGGCAAGCTGCCGCGCCTGAAAGTCCCCGTGCTGGTGATGCACAGCCCTGCTGACGAGCTGATCAGGTTCCATCACGGCCAAAGGAATTTTGCCGCGGCCAACGAACCCAAACTCTTTTGGGAGCTAAAAGGCGATCACAACGATCCGCTGGCCGACACCCAACACTTCATCGCGGGCCTGGAGCAGTTCCTCAGCCTGATCGAAACCAGCCGCGCGGCTGGCTCGGGTGGCGCGGATTCCCGTCCGCTTCCCCGAGCGCCGGGCGCCAAGACGAACTGAGACTTTTTCACGCGTTAGCGCCGCCAGGAGGACCAGGAGGACCGTCCCGCAAAAGTTCGCTTGATTCTTACCCGCAAAACCGGCCAACTATCGTAAGTGTTCAGAGCATGAAAGCGAACGTCTTATCTCAATTGGGCCGCCGCACCGAAGCCCCGCCCATCTCGTGGCTGATGGCCACCACGTTGGCGCGGCCACAACTCATTTCATTGGCGGCGGGATTTACGGACAATGAGTCTCTGCCGGTCAAAGAAATACGTGGATTAACCGAGCGCGTCTTAAGTTCGGCGCACAGCGGCCAGGCCGCCCTGCAATACGGCACCACCGCCGGCGATCAGGCCTTGCGCCGGCTGACCGCCCGCCATCTGCATTCTCTGGACGGCCAACCCGGAGCGCGGCGGGCCTATTCACCCGACCGGATGATCATCACCAACGGCTCCCAGCAAATGCTCTACATGATCACCGAGGCGCTCTGCGACCCGGGAGACCTCGTGCTGGTGGAAGACCCGAGTTATTTTGTCTATCTTGGCATTCTGCAAAGCCACGGCGTGCGCGCCCGCGGCGTCCGGATGGAACCGGACGGGCTGGATTTGACCCGCCTGGAAGCGGTGCTCGAAGCCCTCAAGCGCAGTGGCGAGTTGCGTCGTGTGAAGATGCTTTACCTCGTCAGCTACTATCAAAACCCGACCGGCCTCACGACGAGCTTCGAGAAGAAGGCCGGCGCGCTCCGGCTGCTGCGGCACTACGAGCGGGCGGCGGGACATCCCCTCTACTTCTTGGAAGACGGCGCATATCGCGAACTCCGGTTCCAGGGAGACGATATGAAATCCGCACTGGCAATCAAAGGCCACAGCGACCGGGTCATCTACGCCGGCACTTACAGCAAACCCTTTGCCCCCGGCACGCGGATCGGATTCGGGCTCATGCCGGAGCCGCTGCTGACCACCGTGCTGCGCATCAAAGGCAATCACGATTTCGGCTCGTCGAGCTTGCTGCAGCAGTTGCTCGCTCGCGCGCTCTCCTCGGGGCTTTATCAGAAGCATCTGGCGGTGTTGCAAAAGCGCTACGCGCACAAAGCGCGCGTGATGCGCGCGGCGCTCACACAGCATTTCCCCGCTGAGGTGGAGTGCTGGGAACCGTCCGGGGGCTTGTACTTCTGGGCCAGGCTGCCGCAACGGCTAAAGTCGGGCACCGCCTCAAAGGTGTTTCAAACGGCGCTGGCCAACAACGTCTTGTACGTGCCGGGCGAACTCTGTTACGCCGCTGATCCGACACGCCGCAGGCCGAATCACGAAATGCGGCTCAGCTTCGGCGGGGCGACGGAAACCAACGTGCGCAAGGGCATTGCGCGCCTGGGCGCAGTGCTGCACGCTTGCCTGGGCAGGTAGTTTAGCTGCTTGGGAGGGCGAGCGTCCCCGCGAGCCCAAGCATCTCGAGAAAACAGGGCTCGCGGGGACGCTCGCCCTCCCGGGTTAGTCCCTGCTCACCCGGGCGGCCAGCCCAGGCGGCGGCCGCCCAGAATATGACAGTGCAAGTGCGGCACGGCCTCGCCGGCATCAGGACCGTTGTTGAACACCAGGCGGAAACCGGATTGAGCCAGCCCCAACCGGTTCGCCACCTCGACCGCTTTTAGCAGAAGATGCCCGAGGACCTGCTGGTCTTCCGGTTTGGCCTCGGCCAGGCGCGGGATGGGCCTTCGGGGCACAATCAAGACATGCATTGGAGCCTGTGGCTTGATGTCGCGAAACGCCACTACGAGATCGTCCTCATAGACGAGCGAGGCTGGAAGCTCGCGGGCGATGATCTTCTCGAACACGGTCTTGCTCATTCGGATCGGCTTCAGATTCTCCCCGCTTACTCCACCATCAAAGCAAACTCCTCCGGCGCGGATTCGACGCTCAGGCATTGGCGAAGGTAGGCCACGATTTCCCCTTCCAGGCTCTGGCAGCGCAGACTCCAGCGCCGCGCGCCGGTCAGTTGTTTGACGCAGCCGCGCAGCCCGCGAAACCGCAGCACCCGCGGGGCTTGCCGCAGGCGCCGCTGTAATTCGGCGCGCAAGCGCGGAAAGAAGAAAAGTTCGCGACCTGGACCCGAGTCATCAGCCAGCCGGCACAAATCGAATTCCAGCACGCGCGGCCGGGAGTCGCTCTCAGCGGAAAGCTGCGCGGTGGCCGCGAAACCGCACAGCACCTTCTCCAGCGCCCCGGCGAATTCACCGAGGGATACGGTCTGCCGGCCCAGTTCGTGTTTGAAGTAATGGAAGACTGCGTTTGCGGCCTGCCGGACGAATTCCGAATCGAACAGCTCTGCCGTGTCACCCCCCAGTTCTGCGGACACCATGTCGGCGGAATACGGGATGGTCTCACCGGTGGCCATTTCGAAGAGCAGACAATCGGAGGCGAGCGCAATCATTGTTTGCCTTCGAGTTTCTTCACCTCGTGCACGAAATCGGTCGCTTCCTGGAAACGCCGATAAACACTGGCAAAGCGCACGTAAGCCACGTCGTCGATTTGGCGCAACCCTTCCATGACCAGCTTCCCGATGACTTCGGCGGGGACTTCGCGCTCATACTTGTCCGTCACTTCGTTGACAATCCGCTCAACCAGTTCTTCGATGACCTTTGGGCCGATCGGGCGCTTCTGGCAGGCCTTTTTGAGTCCCGACAACAGTTTTTCCTTCGAGAACTCCTCGCGGCGGCCATCGCGTTTGAGCACCAGCAGTCCCGCCTGCTCGACCTCTTCGTAAGTCGTGAACCGATAGCCGCACGCGATACACTCCCGGCGCCGGCGAATCGTCGCGCCCTCTCGCGAGGCTCGCGAATCAATCACCTTGTCATCCTGACAGCCGCATTTAGGGCATCGCATATCGGCACAACCACTGCTAATTGTGGTAGCTGTGTTTGTACCATACCAAGTATTGGGGAGTCAAGCCTCAGGAGCCGAAATTTCTGCACGTGGGCACATCGGGCTTGCGGCTTCAGAAAACCTGCGGCAGCCCTTCTTCGAGCATGCGCACCTTGTGGCTAAGTCCCTCTTGCGCCGCGAGCTGCCGCAGCCAGCGGGGCGGCTCGTCCAGGTCTTCGAACGACAGCCGGAACGTGCCGTAGTGCATCGGCACCAGCCATCGGGCATGCAGGTCCTTAAAGACTTTGATGGCCTCGTCCGGCCCCATGTGCATGTGGCGAAATGACTCCGGGTGGTAGGCGCCGATCGGCAGCAGTGCGATCTCCGGCCGGCAGGTCTTTCTGATCTCCTTGAATCCCTCGAAATAAGCGCTGTCACCCGCGTGATAAATGCGCCGCCCCTGGTGTTCCAGCACAAACCCGCCGTAGCCCCGCTGATGGTCGCGCAGGACGCGCGCGCCCCAATGTTTGGATGGGGTCAAGGTCACCTTCCAGTCGCGCTGGCAGAAGCTTTCCCACCATTCCAACTCCACCACACGGCCAAAACCGAGGTTGTAGGCCAGGTCGCCCACCCCCCAGGGCATGATGCCGATTTTTGGATGGGGCAACCGGCGGAGCGTGGGTTTATGGAAATGATCAAAATGCGCGTGGGTCAGCAGGACCGCGTCAATGGGCGGCAGGTGCTCGATTCTCAGACCGGACCGCTTGATGCGCTTCAGCAAGAAAAGCCAGTTCGCAAAGTTGGGATCGATCAGAACGTTCAGGTCGGTGAACTGAACGAGAAACGAGGCGTGGCCGATCCAGGTGATGGCCACCTGGCCGAAGCTCAGTTTGGGAAAGGCCGGACGCTGGGTTTGGCCGGTGCGCCTCGTCAACAAGGCCTTCCAGACCATCTCCCGAAAAAATGTGCGCGGGTTAAAGTGCTTCGCCGGCGTAAAATCCTTGAAAGAGCGCGGGAGCGGTTGACGCCCCTGCGGCGGACGATACGGGGCATGTTTCGTCATAGTTCGTTATCAATCCTATTGATCCTCTTTCAAGCTGCAGGCTGCTCGAATTGGAGTTCGTAGAGTTTGGCATAAACGCGCCCGGCTCGAAGCAGTTCCGCGTGCGTGCCCGTTTCGACAATGCGCCCGTGATCCAACACCACGATGAGATCGGCCTTCTGTATGGTGGAGAGCCGGTGGGCGATGCAGATCGTGGTGCGGCCTTGCATCAGTTCTTCGAGCGCCGCCTGGACGATCCGTTCGGATTCGGTATCGAGCGAACTGGTGGCCTCGTCCAAAATGAGGATCGGCGCGTTTCTCAGAATGGCCCGGGCGATGGCCAGGCGCTGCCGCTGGCCGCCGGAAACATTAACGCCTTTTTCCCCAACCGGAGTGTCGTAACCCTGCGCTTTGTCTTTGGTAATAAAATCATGGGCGTAGGCGTGTTTAGCGGCTTGTTCAATCTCGGCGTCGGTGGCGCCGGGCCGGCCCAGGGCGATGTTGTTGCGGATCGTGTCATTGAACAGAAGGGTTTCCTGGGTCACCACCGCAATGTTGGCCCGCAGATCGCGGGAGGAGACGTCCCGGATGTCGGTGCCGCCGATGAGAATCGCCCCTTTGTCAGGGTCGTAGAAACGGAGCAGGAGGTTGGCGAGGCTGGTTTTGCCGGAACCGGTGCGGCCGATCAGAGCAACCAGTTGGCCGGGCTGAATGGTCAGGTTGATGTCGTGGAGCACGGTTTTCTCACCATAAGAGAAGCTCACGCCTTCGAAACGAATCGGTGTGCCGTGGGCCTGGAGCGGTTTCGGGCGGGCGGGTTCGGGCAGCGTGGTTTGCTGAGCCAGCAGCTCATAAACCGGCTCAACACTGGCGCGGGCCAGGGTCAATTGACTCTGCAAGCGGCTGAGGTTCTTTAAGGGAGCATACATGCCAAAAACCGCGATGAAGAAGGCCAGCAGGTCTCCCGCCGGCGCGCGGCCAGGAGCGACGAAAGCGAAATAAGCGAAGATGAGCGCCACCCCAACAGACCCGATGAATTCAATCAGCGGCCCCGGCAGTTCACTGGCGCGGACCGAGCGCATAAAAAAGCTGGTGATGGCCTTGATAGCGTTGCGAAACTGGTCCACGACCGTGTTCTCGAGGTTATAGGCTTTGACAACGCGAATGCCAGTGAACGACTCATGGAGGACGTTGGCGGCGCTGGCGAATTTCTGGTGGATGCCGGAGTGCGTCTTGCGGAGCTTGCGGCCGTAAATGACCACCGGGATGAGGCAAAGCGGGAAAACGACCAGCGTGGCCAGACTCAAGTACGGTTGCATGACGATCACGGCCACTACCAGGACAATGATGGAAATGGGGTCGCGAATGATCGTCGCGAACGAACCGTTAATAGTATTGATTACCCCCATACCGCCATCGATCCGCGCCATCAAATCGCCGGTGCTGGTCCGGCTGAAGAAACCCATCGGCAAATGGATTACGTGCTCGAACAACCTGACCCGCAAGTCGTTGGCGACTCGAATGGCCACCCAGCACAGCATATAAGCGTTCAGATACGTCAAAAGCCCCCGCAGCAGCATCGCCCCCGGGATAAAGGCGATTACCAGCGCCAACCGCGTCCGGGATGGATTGCCGGTCGGGCGAAACCAGTTCACGATCTTATCCAGAATTCGTTTGATCGAGGGTGGCAGGGACAGAAGCTTCTTCTCGCTGGCGGGGAGTGAGCGGGCCGCCAATTCTCGCGGGTAGGCGTCTTCCAACAGAAACCGGTTTAAGAAGACCAGTTCCTTTCCCTGCGGGTGCAACTCAAGCAGTTTCCTGGTCTCCGGCCGCAAGTCCACCGTTCGGAACCGACCCTCCTCATAGATAGCCGGGCCCGCTGCAGTCTGGTTAAGAATCCGGGCCAAGGCGGCTTGGAGTTGCTCCGGAACCGCGTTGGAGAGTTGGTACTGTGCCAGGGCTTGATGGGCGGCAGCGTCCATCTTCGCGCTCAGAAAGGCGGACACGTCATCGGATTTGAGGGTGAGTTTTCGTGCCAACCGCAGCGGATCCTTGATGTCGCTGGTTGAGAAAACAGCAGCCGCTTTTTCCGTGGGGAAAACCGTATCCAGAGCGAGCTTGAGCGAAAGGGGCAAGGTGAAAGCCAGCACGCCCGACAAAAAACCGCAAACCACACCGAGCGCGAACCGGAATCGGTAGGGCTTTACCAATTTCAACACCTTTTTCAGATAGTCTAGCATTCGTCGAACAGAATTATGGAACAGGCCCCGGCGCCAGGCGAGCAGTTTATGGGGCGAGATACAGGCAGAGAGACACGGAGGGATGGAGTATTGGAGTGATGGAGACTCATTCAGCGGCAGCGTCAACCATTTCCTGGCTCTCTTTCAATCCGTTCGGCCCAGCAGAGCCATGACCTGCTCGGGCGTGATCCGGGCCAAACACAGCGCTTTATCCTCCACAGCGCAGGGGGGATTCTTTAAGTTGGCGCAGGGACACGGTGCCAGCAGATGCCTGTGCGGTTCGCCGCGCGGCAGCCATTCGGCGGTGCCGGCATAGTCGCGGAACAGCGCCATCGTCGGCACGCCCAGCGCCATAGCCAGGTGCAGGACTCCGGAATCCGCGCCTATGTGCAACCGGGACCGTTGCAGCGCGGCCGCCAGTTCGGCAATGGTCATGCCCGAGGGCAGCACCGTCAGGCGGTCATCGCCCACGCCCGCTGCCAGCGAGCGCAAGCGTTCCTGCTCACGAACATTGGCGCTGCCGGTGGCAATAATCCGTGCCAGCGGTTCCTTGGCCAGCAACCGCCTGGCTAGTTCAATCCAATGTTCCAACGGCCATTCCTTGAGCGGAGTGCTGGCGTTGATCGAGAAATGAATCGCGCCGGCGGGCACCCGCGCTGCGGCCCACTGCACCGCCGTCTCCGGGAGCCGCAAGTCCCAACGGGCCGCCGCCAGCCCAAACCCGCACGCGGCCAAGACCTGCCGCCGTTGCTCATACACCGGCAGTTCGGGACTGGGGCGGGGAACCTGGTCGTGGACCAGCCAGTGACTCCAGAAGTGTTTGCGTCCGCCGGCAACGGCAACGCTCCACCGCGCTCCCAACAGCGCCGTTACGAAGAGGGTTCGATCAGCGCCGCTGAAATTGAAGGCCAGGTCGAACCGCTCGCGGCGCAAAGCCAACAGCAGGTCCCAATGCCGCCACCAGGGCGGGCTGGGAGAGCCCAACGGAAAGGCGCGGGGCCGGTCCACGCACGGGGCCAATTGCAGCGCCTCAGTCCCGACCAGCGCGGACAAGGTGTGTAACTCCGCCGCCGGGTAATGCCGCTTGATTTCCCACAGGGCCGGGACGAGGTGAACCGAGTCGCCGAGGAAACCCAAATCCACGACCAGAATCTTTCTGGCCGCATGGCTTCGCTCGTAGAAGCCGATCAGAGTCGCGCGTTGCATGCGTCCCTCATCCGGCTCGGTTCCCCAGGTATTTCTCAAACCACAGTTGGAACATAAACAGCGTCCATAGTTGCTTGCGGTTGTCTCTGATTCCGTGCAGGTGCTCGTTGACCAAGCGCGCAAGGGCCTGGTAGTCGAAAAGGCCCTGCTGCCTGATTCGCCGCTCCGAGAGCGTGTCCAGCAGCAGGTCGCGCAGTTCGTTTCTGAACCATTTCGCGATTGGGATGCCGAATCCCTTTTTCCCGCGCGCCAGGATGTCCGGAGGCAGTTTGCCCGCCATGGCCCGCTTGAGAATGTATTTAGTCTTCAGACCCTTGAGTTTGAGGCCAAAGGGAATCGCATTCGCAAATTCCACGAAAGTGTAGTCCAGAAACGGCGCGCGGGCTTCCAGCGCACAGGCCATGCTGGCCCGGTCCACCTTCACCAGGATGCCATCCGGCAGGTAGAACTTGCAGTAGAGGTAAATCAGCCGCTCCATCGTGCGGTTGGTGGAACAATGCTTCTCTGCATCCAGAATATCTTCATATTCATCGACCTCCCCGGCGCTGGCCAAAAGGCTGCGCTGTTCCTCCGGAGTGAAGGACCCGATCCAAACCTGGTCGCGAAGCTCCGGCCGCCAGCCGGCGCCTCTCAAGAACCGCTTCATCTTGAAGTCCAGACTGAAGTTCTCATGCGACACCGGCAGCAACTCCGCGAGCGGCCGGAGCATCCGCTCGTGCAGCACCCGCGGCACACGGTAGAAGCGGGCCAACCGCTGCGCCGGGAACGTCGGGTAGCCTGCGAATAACTCATCCCCTCCGTCGCCGCCCAGCGCCACTGTGACGTGCCGCCTCGTGAATCTGGAGAGCAGGTAAGTGGGAATAATCGAGGCATCGGCAAAGGGTTCGTCCAGGAACGCCGCCACCTCGGGCAGCATATCCAGCAGTGCCCGGCCCTGGAGGATTTCCTCATGGTGGTCCGTGCCGCAGAAGTCCGCGACGCGGCGCGCGTACCGGGACTCGTCGAAGGAGCTTTCCTCGAAACCAATCGCAAAGGTCTTGATCTGCGCGGCCGGTCTCAACTCTGCCATCAGCGCCACCACGGAACTCGAATCGAGGCCGCCGCTCAGGAAGACTCCCAGAGGCACATCGCTGATGAGCCGGAGGCGCACGGCCTCTTTGAGCCGCTCGCGCAGCTCCTCGGCTACCTCGTTTTCGCTGCGCCGGTCGGGGCCGGCCGAAAACTTGAGGTCCCAATACTGCCGGAGGCGGGTTTGCCCGGGCTGCCAGGTCAACGTGTGTCCCGCCGGCAGCTTATGGATGCCTTTGAAGATGCAGTGCGGCGAGGGCACATACTCGTAGGCGAGGTATTTGCTCAAGCTCCGGTGATCCAGTTCGCGGGGGCAAGCGGGATGTTGCAGCAGGGCCTTAACCTCGGAACCGAACAGGAACTGCGTCGGCGTTTCCCGGTAATACAAAGGCTTCTTGCCCAGGCGATCGCGCGCCAGAAACAGCGTCTGGCACCGGGTGTCCCAAATCGCAACGGCGAACATGCCGTTGGCCTGGTTGACGCACCCCGGCCCCGTCTCCTCATAGAGGTGCAGGAGGACTTCGACGTCGGTGTTCGTGCGGAATCGGTGGCCCCTGCCCTCCAACGCCTGGCGCAGAGCCTGGTAATTGTAGATCTCCCCGTTGCAGACGAGCCAGAGCGTGCCGTCTTCGTTCGACATGGGCTGCCGGCCTCCGCCGAGATCGATAATGGCCAGCCGCCGAAACCCGAATCCCGCCGAGATGCGCCCTTCCTGGGGCTCGCTAAAGTAATAACTCTCGTCATCGGGTCCTCGGTGACGCAGGGCGTTGGTCATGCGCCGCAACGCCTCGCGATCCACGGGACCGCTTGCCTCCAGAATGCCAGTGATGCCGCACATGGACCGCGTTCAGGCCTTGGCGGCAGGGGGTTGCACCGATTCGTGCTTGCCTTCGGGAAGACCCGCCTCCGGCCGGTCGAAGTTCTTCGTTTCCCGAATATGGTAAATCGGCTTGCCTTGCGACTCGTGGTAAGTGCGCACAATCAGCTCCGCCAGCAACCCCATCACAATAAAGTTGATGCCCAGAATGGCGAGAAAAACCGCGATCAGGATAACCGGGTTGTTGTGCACGTAAACCCCGTAGGCAAATTTCTCCCACAGCGTCTCAGCCCCCGCCAGCACGGCGAGCGCAAAGAGCACGGCGCCGAGGCCTCCGAACATGTAGAGGGGTTTGGTGGAGAAATCGGCCAGGAACTTCACGGTGATCAAGTCCAGCAACACCTTGAGCGTGCGCCGGAGCCCATACTTGCTCTGGCCGAACCGGCGCGCGTGATGCGTGACGCGCACTTCGCAAATCCTGGCCCCCATCAAACTGGCCAGCGCCGGGATGAAGCGGTGCATCTCGCCATAGAGCCGCGTGCCTTTCAGAATCTCCGACCGATAGGCCTTCAGCGAACAGCCCGAGTCGTGCAGCTTGACCCCGGTAATCACTCCGATCAGCCAATTGGCCAGACGGGAAGTGACCTTGCGGATGAGTTCCTTGTCCTGCCGGTCTTTCCGCCAGCCGCTGGCAATGTCATAACCCTCCTCCACTTTGGCCAACAGCAGCGGAATATCCACCGGATCATTCTGCAGGTCGCCGTCCATCGGGACGATGATGCGCCCTTGCGCGTGGTCAAAGCCGGCCGCCATGGCTGCGGTCTGCCCGAAGTTGCGCCGCAGGTTAATCACCTTCACCTGGCCGTCCTTTTCGGCGAGACGGCACAGGACGCCGTAAGAATCGTCAACGCTGCCGTCGTTGATGAAGATGATCTCGAAGGTTCGATTCAAGCCGCTCAGCACCGCCGTAAGGCCTTCGTAAAGCGGCAGAATGCTCTCCTGTTCGTTGAACAGCGGAATGACAATGGACAGGTCCAAAGGGCTGCGCGGACGCGGGGTAAACCCTGCGTAGCCGTGAGCAGGCTGGGGGTTCATAGCTTCTTAAGTCGGCGCGGCTCCCGGCTCGTCCACCCGGGGCGCCAGCCGCCAGACGAAGCAGCCGAGCAACGCCAAGAAGACCAGCGTCATGAGTGGATGCCAGAACAGGGCGAAGTAGTTGCCAAACAAAGGCCGCACAATGTTTGGCAGCAGTCCCATGGTCAAAGCCATGGTCACAACAACCCAGCCCAAGCCGCGGGCGTTCCGCGCCGCCGGGCTGAACAGAAAGAACGCCCCCCATGCCCCGAGGGCGGGGGCCAGGACGCCGTAGCTGTTTTCTTCGTTCATCGGGTTGAACAACATCAAGTAAGCGGTCGCCAGTGCGTACAGCCATAGGCCGGGCAGCGGCCCGCGCAAACGCCTGGCGCCCCACCACCATAAACCGGCAGTAAACCCGCCCGCCAGCACCCGCACCAGCTTCGACACGTTGGGCCTGAATTCGGTGCCGAACGTCCGCAACAGACCGTTGATGTCGGCGAACCGATGCTCGGTGACCACCGCACAGGCCTGGAGATTGCCCCAGGCTGCCTGGTATTGCGAGCACACGTAGGCCGGGCTGGCAAACAAAAACGGGAAAGCCGCCAAGCCCAGAAGCGCCACTGGCAGACGCCAGCGCAGTGGTTCATAGACAATAGGGGCGAGCAAGAGCAGCACGATGCCCAGCGGCTTGAGGGCCGTCGCCAGGGCCATCAATCCGACCGCCAGCCACCACCGCCGGTCCAGGATGGCCACTATTGCCAGCAGCGTGACCCCGCCGAAAACAGCGTTGGCATTGCCGTTACGCAGCGAGGTCATGCATAAGGGCATAGTCAGCAGCGTGGCCCAGAAAAAGGGCCGTTCCGGCTCGGAGCGAAACAGCGCGCGCATCAACTGCCAGAGCCCGCCGGCGAGCGTCGCCGCCGCGCAAAACCGCCACAGCACTTCGCCCAGCCATAACGGCAGGAAATGAAAGGGGCTGAACAACACCGCAAAATGCGGCAAATAATTCATGCCCTGCGGGCCGGCATAGAGATTCTTCCTTCCCCACCAGTTGTCTGCGGCCGCATGATAACTATGCCAGGTGACGGTTCGGTGCAGCGGGCGCAAGGCCACGAGCACCCCAATGACCAGCATGGGCACGGCCCACAGCACCACCGCTGCAATAAGCGCCGAGCGCGCCTTTCGCGGCCAGCGAGCCACCGGGGGTTCCGGTTGCTCAGGGATAGCAGGCGCTTGCACGGGGCCAAGTATTCGCGAGATAAAACGCAAGTCGAGCCCAAAACTGTGCCGTTGTGCTTCCCTTGTGCACGCGTGGGGGGGGGCTTCGGCAACACCACGGTGTCTCCACCGCACCCCAGCTCCGTATGGACAACATTGGTTTGCCCGCTATTCAAATGAAATCGCATTTTCCCACAAGTCCTCTCTCTTCCGCCGTGCCACGCCCTTGCCAGACACTTTGACTTAGGGGCCGTATAATACCTTGAAAAGAGAAGTCTTCCATTTCAGGCGAAGGGACACTGGCTTTCGTGAGACCCGAATCGCGGGGACTGCGTCTGGTGTTGCCGAGGCTGCTATCAGTCCATCCTCGGAATAGCTCTCCTTAGGAGTGTGCTCCGCAATAATCGAGTAGCCATTCTGGGCTAAGTATCTCAGGCATTGGTAATGCAGTTTGAGGCTGTGCGAAGAGAGAAAGACAAATCCGATTTTCTTTTGGTCGAGCAGGTCGCCACAACCACTAAGCATCTCGTATTCGGAACCCTGGATGTCCGCATGGAGCAGGCCCACCGAGTCGAGCCCTTTGCTCTGCACAAAGTCCTTCACACACACCTGCCCGACCGGGTCGCTTCCGCCTTGCACTCGAGCCTTTTGCCATTCGTGGCTCGACACTCGCCCAACAAACGCCTGGGTGAAGCTCCCGCGCATTCCGTTGAGTTGGAAGTTTCTCATCCCGCATTCCAGGGCGTCCCGCTGCGGCTCGATCATAAAATTGCGAGCGCCCTGAATAACATGCTGAAACCACAGCGAGTAGTAAGCCCAATAGGCGCCCAGTTCGAGCATGGCCGAGCCGG
This sequence comes from Verrucomicrobiota bacterium, assembly GCA_050011195.1. Lineage (GTDB taxonomy): Bacteria > Verrucomicrobiota > Verrucomicrobiia > Limisphaerales > UBA8199 > PALSA-1440. Next base: position 21,429 of record JBEKJO010000049.1, read on the forward strand.
GCGGGACCACTTTTAACACCTCGTGGAAGACCTTTTCCTCCTGGGGCTCGTGATGCCCTCGCAGGCGCTCGATGATTTGGGTAGTGAAGCTGCCGTAATACCCATCCGCAAGGACCAGCAGGCCGTTGTGCATCACCTGAACACGATTGCCGGCCTCATCGACGCGCACCTGGCCGGCGTTGGGGACCTTAGGAATAGAATCCGCATCTCTGCAGGCAACAGCCGCTTCCACTCGCCGCTTGGCTTCTCGGTCGTCCATCATGACAGAGTTGCATTCTCCCCCGCCCCGGATCAAGCCACAATTCCCGAGTCAGAATAGATAACTGAATAATTGGCTTTCGTGTTGGCAGCCTTCACGCTAGCCTGCGCGGGTGAGTCGGCGATAACTGCCAGTAACTCCGAATGAAGCAAGCGACGCAAAAACGGCTGCCCATATCCGTGTGCATGATCTCCGAGGCGGAGGCGTCGCGCATTGGCCGCACGCTGGAGAGCGTGGCGGGCTTCGCCAGCGAAATTATTGTCGTGCTCAACGCGGAGGTGGCCGACGGCACCGACCGCGTCGCCGCGGAGCATGGCGCCAAGGTGTTCCGCGAGCCGTGGAAGGGGTTCATTGCCCAAAAGAACTCCGCCGCCGACAAGGCCACCCAGCAATGGCTGCTGAATCTGGACGCCGACGAGGTGGTTTCAGCCGAGCTACAGGACGAAGTCTTCTCGTTGTTCACGCGCCTGCCGGAGGCGTGTGCCGCGTACAGTTTCCCGCGTCTCAGCTTTTATTTGGGCCGGTGGATCCGCCACGGGGACTGGTATCCGGACCATTGTGTGCGGCTGTGGCAAAACGGCAAAGCCCGCTGGGCAGGTATCAATCCGCACGCCGCGCTGAAGGTGGACGGGACCGTCCGCAAGCTAAAACATCACCTGCTGCATTACACCAACGAAACGCTCAATAACCAAGTCATCAAAACCGCCAATTACGCCGATGACTTCGTTCATCACTGCGCCGAAAACGGACGGCACATCACTTTTGGCGATCTGGTGGCGCGGCCCGCCTGGCGGTTTGTGCGAGCCTACTTCCTGAAGCTGGGTTTTCTCGATGGCTGGCAAGGTTATACGATTGCCTGGCTGACAGCCTTCTACACTTTCCTCCGCTATGCCAAAGCCCGGGAAGCCCAAACCCAAGCCTCGAGCAAGACGGAAGACAGAAGATGAACTCGACCTTCCGCCGGGCCGCATGACCGATCTTTCCGTCATTATCGTCACCCGCAACACGTGCGCCCTTGCCTGTGCTGCCCTGCGCTCGGTTTTCGAGAGCCGCGATGCCCTTGCCAAAGAGATCGTCGTCGTGGATAACGGCTCGACCGATGAAACACCGCAGGTCTTGCCGCGCAAATTCCCACAGGCGAACTTCATTCGCTCGGAAGCCAACCTTGGGTTTGCCCGGGCCAACAACGTGGGAGCTGGCGCGACGACAGGCCAGTTCCTCGTCCTGCTCAATTCGGACGCGCGGCTCAACCCGGACGTGCTCGCTGAGGCGGTGGGCTGGATGCGCGCGCATGCCGACTGCGGCGTCGCCGGTGGGCAACTGCTTAACCCGGACGGCTCGCGCCAGAATTCCATTGCGAATTTCCCGTCCTTGGCCACTGAACTTCTCAATAAGTCGCTGTTGCGCCGGGTGTGTCCACGCCGATTTCCCGGAAAAGAACAGGCCTTTGCCGAGCCGATCGAGGTGGAGAGCGTCATTGGGGCGCTGATGCTGATCCGTCGGGAGGTTTGGCAGGCACTGGGCGGTTTGGACGAACGCTTCTTTTTCTTCTTTGAAGAAACGGACTTTTGTCTCCGGGCGCGGAAGCTGGGCTGGAAAGTTTTCCACCTGCCACACGTTCGGGTTTGGCACGAGCAGGGGGGAAGCGCCCGGCAGATGAGCGCCACCGCCCGAATCGAATATTGGCGCTCGCGCTATGCCTATTTTCGAAAGAACTGCCGCCCGTTTGCTCGGGGGCTGTTAGGAGGCGGCTTGTGCGCCAAGCTGCTGGCCGATTGGCTGGGCAGCGGACTGCTGGTCCTGGCGACCTTGGGAAGCTCGCCTCGTTGGCGGCAGAAGTGGCGCGTCAACAACGCTCTGTGGCTTTGGCACTTGCGAGGGTGCCCTGCTCGGATGGGATTGCCGCGATGAACCAAGGTCCCCTGACGATCCTCCACCTCAACTCGCTGCTCAAAGGCGGCGGCACAGATGATCAGTGCGTCACGCTGGCGGCCGGCTTGTGTCAACTGGGCCAAACCGTGCGCCTGGCGGGCCCCGACGGGCGCGAGTTCTCTCGCATCGCACGCGGTCTGGGCGTGCCGTTCCATGCGACGCCGCCCGAAGGGCCGCTCAAGTGCCGGTTCATCCTAAGCGCGGCAAACCTGATCCGGCGCCAGCGCATCCAGATCGTTCATGGCCACCATGGCCGGGACATCTGGCCCACCGTGCTGGCCGCGCGGCTTTCCGGGCGGCGCCCCAAAATCGTGCTGACCCGGCATCTGGCTAAGAGCCCCGGTTCGTGGTTCAGCCGCCGTCTCTTGCTCAGCCAGTGCGACGCGCTCATCGCAGTGTCGCACTTCGTGGCCAAAGTGCTGCGCGAAGGGGTTTATGAACCGGACTCGCCGGAGCCGGAGCGCCGCAACCGTCCGCCGCTGCGGGGCGATTATTCCAGGATTCACGTCATCCATGGGGGCATTGATACAGACCGTTTTCGCCCGTTCGAGGCCATAGCGCAACGTCAGGCTTGGGGCCTGGGATCCGAGCACTTTACCTTTGCGACCATCGGCGGCTATGATTTGCCGAGAGGCAAAGGGCAGCGCGAGTTTCTGCGCGCCGCCGCGCGCGTCCATCAGCAACTCCCGCAGGCGCGGTTTCTCGTTGTGGGCCGCGGCAACCTCAAGGAGGTGTTGAACGCCGACATTGCCCATCTTGGGCTGAGTGGGAAAGCCTGGCTGACGCCCTATTGCCAGAACATGCCTGCGGCGATGAACGCGATGGATTGCCTGGTGCATCCGCAAGTGGGCACCGAGGCCTTTCCGGGCGTGGTGCTGGAGGCCTTCGCGTGCGGCAAGCCGGTCATCGCCTCGGCGCTGGACGGCATCCCGGAGGCATTCGGCGCCACAGGACAGGGGCGCCTAGTCACGCCAGGATCGCTAGAGGAACTGGCGGCGGCCCTAAGCGAATGGGCTGGGAGGCCTCGGCTGGACGGGGCGCAGCGGGCGCAGATGCACCGGCAGGTCGCGGAACATTTTTCATTGAGGGGCACTGCGTGCCGTGTTAAGGAGCTATACGAATGCTTGATGACGCCTGAACCTGCGGCCGAATAGAGTCATTTCTAAACGGCAACGTCCCAGTCCAACCGGGAACGAAGACCTGACAATACTGATTACTATGCCCAATCCCATCCGCATTGATTTCTGCGATTTCGGTCCCGGGTTCGTGAAAACAAACAACTTTTTCTACAACCTCCTGCAGTCGCGCTTCCCCGTCGAGTTGTGCGACCAACCGGACTATCTGATTTACGCCGACCCTTTAAGACACTTGCACCGCGTCCACAATTGTGTGCGGATTTACTTCGGCATCGAATCCTATCTGCCGGACTGGACCGAGTGCGATTACGCCCTTACTTGCCATTACCTGGACGACCCGCGCCACTTGCGTCTGCCCTACTACGCCCTCTACGGCGGGCCGGAGGCGTTGGACATTCGGCAGGACAACCCGGAAAAGGTCCTTGCGTCCAAGACCCGGTTTTGCGCCTTCGTGGTGGGCTATGCAGACCGGCAGACCCGAAAGCGAGTGGACTTCTTCCACCGGTTGTCCCGCTACAAACGCGTCGATAGCGCCGGTAAGGCCTTGAATAATGTCGGCGGCCCCCTCTCGCCCGGCCCGGGTTCCAAGGTCGAATTCCTGCGGTCCTGCAAATTCAACATCGCCTTCGAGAACGCCTCGATTCCGGGCTACACCACCGAGAAAATCTATGAAGCCATGATGGCGCGGTCTCTGCCCATTTACTGGGGCAACCCCCGCATTGCCGAAGAGTTCAATCCAAAGAGCTTCCTGAACTACTTTGATTTTCCCAGCGAGGAGGCGCTCATTCAACGCATCATCGAATTGGACCAGGACGATGCGAAGTATCTCGAAGTCATGCGCCAGCCCTATTTCCACAACCACCAGCCCAACGAGTTCTTGAGCCGGGAGCGGCTGCTGGACTTTTTCGAGAAGATCTTCACCACCAACATTTGCCCGGTCTCCCGGCGGCGCCCCTTCTTCCGGCTGGGACGCTGGATTGGACTCAAGCGCAACAAACCGCACGGACTCTGAGGCATGAACAGACGTGAAGCCGCCGCCGCCCGGCTGCCCTATTCTTTGGCGCAGCGTGTCGTACGGAGGCTCCCTGTCTTTCGCAGGTTGTTTTGGGTGCCTGAAGGGTGTTTTCCCGACGTGCCGTCGCTGACCGAAGCCGCGAACTCCAATGCTGCAGACCACAATGTGGCACTCACTAAAATCCAGATGCCTGCGACGGCTGAGCCAATCGGAGATGCGAATGGCAACCAGCCGCTCTTCGTAGCGCAAATGAGCCCGGGAAAACTCGTCGGTGACTCTCTCCTGGTCGCGACCGTGGACAACTATGTCGTAGGAAACATTCAGGCATTGCACGGGGTGGAAGACCCGGTGAACCATTGGGTGCTGCGCCGGTGTCGGTATCGTCGGCAGATGCGCGTCCCCGGAATGACTGCCCTGTTGGCGGCAGGGGCTGGCAGTAATTATTATCACTGGCTGTTCGAGAGTCTCCCCCGACTGCTGTTGTTAGAGAGGGCCGGGTATGGCTTGAACCAGATCGATCACTTTCTGCTTAGCGAAACGCAGCAGCCTTTCCACGAGCAGACGCTGGACTTGCTGCGAATCCCCGGCGAGAAGCGTTGGCGCGGCCGGAAGGCCCGGGTGCTGCAGTGCGACCACCTGCTCGTCCCCTCGCCCCCAGCGCCTGCCATGGTGTTCCCCGCCTGGGTTCTGAGCTTCCTGCGGCGGAGCTTCCTGCCGGCGGCGGAACTCGTGACGGAGGGGCAACGGCTTTTCATCTCCCGACGCCGTGCCCGCCGCCGGAGGTTGGTGAACGAAGTGGAAGTCGAGGAGCAACTGCGCCGCGCTGGCTTCAAGACTGTCTGCCTGGAAGATTGTTCCTTCACCCAGCAGGTCGGCCTCTTCGCTGCTGCGTCCGCCATCGTGGCGGTGCATGGAGCGGGCCTGGCCAATCTTGTGTTTGCGCGGCGCGGCACCAAAGTCGTCGAGTGGGTGGTCCCAACTTATATCAACCATTATTACCTGAGGCTCGCCAGGGCGCTGCGGTTGACCTACATCGAAGGCATTGGTGTTTTGGCAGGCGGCCCCCGGAAGCGTTCCGGGGAGGACGATCTGTACCTCCCTCCCGCCGACGTGCGCAAGGCTTTGGAGCAAGTCGGCCTCTGAGTATCGCTGCAACCAGCCTCTGGCGGTGCGCGCGCCGCTGCCCATCGCGAGTCCGGTGGCTTGACATTCTCGTCGTGCCGCCTAGATTCCCAGCCAGTCGCACCCAGACAGTAACATGGACATCAGCAGCGTCATTGTCACTTACAACTCGGCGCCCTGCATTGCAGAGTGCGTGAGATCGCTCCTGGGGCAGGAGGGAGTGCGAGCCGAACTCATGGTTGTAGATAACGCCAGCGCAGATGATACGGTCCGCGTGGTGCGCAACCTGGGAGCAAGCCCCCATTTGATTGCGAACCGCGAGAATGTCGGTTTTGGCCGGGCTTGCAACCAAGCCTTTGCAGCCAGCCACGGACGGTTTCTGTTCCTGCTGAACCCGGACGCGCACCTGGAGCAGCGCGATGGCTTGGCCCGTCTTTGCCGCGCTTTGGAGGAGCATCCGCGCTGGGGTCTGGCGGGCACGCGCATTATCAGTCTGGACGGGCGGACGGAGGCCTGCGGAAACACGAAGTACCCGGACCAGGACCGATTCCCCTGTGATTTCTCGACCTTGCCTGGCGCCCTGGCGTGGGTATTTGGCGCCAGCATGATCATCCGGCGCGAGGGGTTCGCGGCCGTGGATGGATTTGACCCGGGTTTTTTCCTCTACTTCGAAGAGACGGACCTGTGCCTGCGGATGCGCCAGCACGGTTGGGAAATCGGCTTCATCCCGGAGGTGGCCGTGCGGCACATCGGCGGGGCCAGTGAGCACGGCCATGATCCCTACGAAACATGGTTGCGCCGCATGACGGGCCTGCACCGGTTTTGGGCGAAGCATTACCCGCCCGAGGACGTCCGGCGGTTGGTGCGCAAGGACTGGTTCCGCGCCAGCTTTCGGCGGCAGTGGTATAGTATCATGGTGCGGTTTCACGGGCCGGCCTCCCGGGCTTGGAGCAAACACCGCAAGTATGCCGCCATCAGTGAGGCGTCATGGCACTTTCTGAGCGCCGGGGACGGCAAGTCCGCAATCTCGCATCAGGCGTGTCCCTCAACGGTGAAGCACTCGCTCCTGTGGTTTTAACGAGCCTTGCAACCGGTGTAAACTCTGCGAACCTGTTGCCATTATGATTCGCCACGCCCGTCGCTCTTTGCTCGATTGTCTCGAAGTGCTCACTGGAAAACGCGATAGATTCACTCCTCCGCGACGCTTGGTTGAGAGCGTCGGGGGTGGCGATTTCAGACAGGTGGGGGAGGAGTTCCTTCGGTATTTTCTCCAACTCGGAGAGCTTAAGCCTGATGCTCGGATCCTGGATGTCGGTTGCGGTTGCGGGCGGATGGCGGTTCCCTTAACCCGGTATCTTTCAAAAGAAGGTGGTTATTGGGGATTCGATATCGTCCAAAAGGGCATCCTGTGGTGCCAGAGGCATCTCGGGGCCGAGCATCGGAATTTCCATTTCTCGCTGGCGGACGTGTATAACAAAATCTATCACCCGAAAGGCCGGCACCAGGCGGCCCACTATCAGTTTCCTTACCAGGACGACTTCTTTGATTTTGTCTCACTCACCTCCGTGTTCACCCACATGCTGGCCGCAGACATGCAAAATTATCTGCGGGAAATCTCGCGGGTGCTGAAGCCGGGCAGCCGGTGCTTGATAACCTTCTTCCTTTTGAACGAGGAATCCAGGGAGCTCCTCGGCCAGGGACTGGGCAAGCAGAAATTCCCTTATGCCGGTCAGGATTGCATGCTCGCCTCGCAGGCCCCCCCGGAAGCGGCCGTGGCTTTCGATGAGAGTTTCATCCGACGATGCTACGCGGCGCGGGGATTGGCAATTCTCGAACCCGTGCACTACGGCAATTGGTGCGGCCGCAAGGAGTCGCTGAGTTATCAGGACATCATCCTGGCCGCGAAGAGGCAGGGGATGCTCGCGCGTTAACGTTTGCGGCTGGCCGCTGTGCCGGAATGGCGCGCGGGCCGGCCATGGCTCGACCAAGACATCGCTGAAACAACCCCATGACTTCACCCTCGGTCAGCGTTCTTATTCCCACCTACAATTATGCGCGGTATTTGCCCGAGGCGATCGAGTCGGTGCTGCAACAGGACTTCCAGGACTTCGAGTTGCTGGTCAGTGATAACCGCTCCACAGACGAGTCCCGCGAGATCATTGCCCGCTACTCAGCCAAAGACAGCCGCATTCGGTTTCAAATCCACCCCACCAACCTGGGCATGGTGCGGAATTTCAATTGGTGTCTGTCCGAAGCCCGCGGGGAATACATCAAGTTCTTGTGCGGCGATGATAAGTTGGCCAGTCGGCAAGCTTTGGGGAAGTTGCTCGAACTGCTCGAAAAGAATGCCTCAGCCGTCCTGGCCGCCTCCGCGCGTTATGTGGTCGGAGAGAAGTCGGAAGTCCTCGAGATTTGGAACGACCTTGGCAAACCCGGCTTGCACACCGGAACCGAAGTGATTGCCCGCTGCCTGGATGAGGAGCGCAATCTCATCGGGGAGCCGTCCGTGGTGCTCTTTCGGAGGCGGGATGCTGCCCGCGGCTTTGACCCCCGCTATCGGCAGCTTATGGATGAGGAAATGTGGCTGCGGCTTCTTGAACAAGGCGACCTCGCCTATACCACAGAGCCCTTGTGCTGCTTCCGCAAGCACGCCCAACAACAAACCGAGGTCAACCAGCTTGCTCAACTTGGCAAGGGCGAGGCGCTGCGGCTTTTCCGGGAATACCACGACAAGCCCGGCTTGAGGGCAAAGGGGTTTCGCCGGCGCCTGTTCTCTCAACTTTACGACCTTAAGAAGCGCCATAAGCAGGACCCGCGCCTTCCTGAAGAGGTGTTGGCGATTGAACGCGAGTTGAGCGCCCAGATGAACCGGTTTTGGTATGTGGTCTATTGGTCGCGCCGGAGAATCACCCGGCCGTTCGAGAATTTGCAGCGGTGGCGCAAGCGACATTGGCTCCGGGCCGCGCCCACACAAGCGCTCCGGCAAACCGAACGCCAGCCCCTTCGCGACCACTCCGGATGGTAACACTGCCAGGACATGCCTTGCTGGAGTTGGAAAGTCGCTTTGCCCTTTACAAGCAGTTCGCTACCATGCTTTTCTGACGGTCAAGAGCCCGATATGAGCAAGCTAAAAGGTGTTTTGCGGCGGCTGGCAAGTCGGTGGGATATGGTCGATCCAACGATTTGGACAAGGCATCGGCCTGGAGGTCAATTGAAGGCCAAAGGCGGTGTGGTAGATAAAGGGATGCCGGAGCTGGAGGATTCTGCCGTGCAGCGCCTCCTGTCCGCCTATCGCTCGTCGCGCCCGGCCAGTCATTATGGGGCCGATTCGATGTGGCGCGGCTTTTTTGAGACCCGGCAGAGTCGTATGCACGACATCTTCATAAATGGGTCGATCAGCGAAGCTAGGAAGGTGCTGTCCAATCCTGGGGAGAGCGACCTGTTTTACGGTTTCGACAACCTGTTTGCGGAATTCGTGCAAAGGCTCAGACGAAGCTCTTCCCTGCGGGAATCGTATGCCCGAAACTGCCTGGATGACTTGTTGTGTTTCGCTGAGGCAGTTGGAGCGCTCCGTTGTGAGAATCCCGAATCAGAACTGCGGAGCAACAGCGGTTTCTCAGCGGAGGATGTTCTTGCCAAGCTTGAGAATGCTTTAGGAGTCCGCATTACTTTCCCGAATCCTTATCCTGCCGAGTTCGGACTGGCGACGAGCCGAGGGGTCGCAAGCTACCGCGCGATCCACGCCTTGGACTTGGCGCTGAGAGTAAGGCAGTTGTTGAAGGAAATTCCCTCACCAAAAGTCCTGGAAATTGGTGCTGGCTTGGGGCGCTCGGCTTATTTCGCGACCCGGTTTGGGCTGCCCGGCTACGAGATCGTCGATCTCCCGTTCACTGCCATCTCCCAGGGGTATTTCCTCATCTCAACTTTAGGAGCCGATAGGGTTACCCTCGCCGGTGAGGCTGCCTCCGACCAAGCAGGCTGCGTCAGACTCACGACCCCATCTGACTTTCTTGCTTCGTCGGCCCGCTATGACTTGGTGGTCAACGTGGATTCCTTTACAGAGATTGACCCGCAGGTCGCCCAGCACTACTGGCAGAAGGTCGAGGCTTCCGCGACTCGCTTTCTCAGCATCAACCACGAAATCAACCCACTCACGGTGAAAGACCTCTATGACCAAAGCCGGCGCGTCAAGCGAGCTTTCCGGCACCCCTGCTGGCTGCGGCGGGGCTATGTCGAGGAATTGGTCGAATTCGTTTAGGTCAGGTTTGTTTACGAAGTGCTATGAACCGCGTAATGGATTCGATGATTAGAGAGCTGTCCCGGGGCAACCCGAACTACCTGCCTTCGAAGTTCTGGCAGACTCTCAACCAGAAGAACCTGGAACAGCTCGAAAGCGAGGGCATCGAGAACTTCAAGCAAACCGTGGCGCAGAACTATTTCCTTCGCCAGGCCAAGGTCCAAGTCTCATTCTTCGAGGCGATGTACGCCATCCCGGGTCCTACTTCCGCATGAGTCCTTCCCGTCCCGCTTGCCGATTCTGCCGCGTTGAGTCCGCTCTTTCATTCAGGACCAGAGACTTCAATCGGCGCCTCTCGCCGGAGCCTTTCGATTATTATCTTTGCCCGGCTTGCGGCCTTACGTTTTTATATCCGATTCCCGCTGATCTGGGGCGGTATTACCCACCGGACTATTACATCATCCCCTCCTCTGTCGCCGAGTTGGCGGCCGCGCTGCCAATGGTGCGTTACAAGCTCGACCTCCTCAGGCCATTCGCCCAGTCGGGCCGACTCCTGGAGCTTGGGCCGGCCTGTGGTGATTTCGCGCTCCAAGCTAAACAAGCCGGGTTCGAAGTGGACACCATCGAGATGGACCCGCGCTGCTGCGAATTCCTGGTCAAGCAAGTCGGTGTGCGCGCCATCTGCACCGCCGACACCTTGGGGGCCTTGCAGGGAGCGGGACCCTACGAGGTGATCGCCTTGTGGCATGTGATCGAGCATTTGACCGAGGCGCTGGAGACCCTGGCCCTGATCTCAGCGCGGTTGAAGCCTGGCGGTGTGGCGCTGATCGCAGCCCCCAATCCTGCAGCCTTTCAATTCCGTATTTTGCGCGGCCGCTGGACGCATGTGGATGCGCCCCGGCACGTCTTGTTGATTCCGCTGGCCCTGTTGGTCGAACAGGCGCGGCGTTGCGGAATGACGGCGGTTTGGATGACTACCGACGACGACGGCGCCCGCGGATGGAATCAGTTCGGATGGGAACAATCGCTCGCCAACCTCATGGGCGGACAGGGGGCGAAACGGCGGCTGCGGCGGCTGGGGAGCTGGATGACGCGCACCGCACAACGGTGGGACCGCCGTGAGGGGCAGGGAAGCGCTTATACGGTGGTTTTTCGTAAGGAAGGTGGGGCAGCATGAAATTCTCCGTATTACTTCCCACACGCAACCGGCTGCCGTTGCTGCGCTACGCCATCGAGTCGGTGCGGCGGCAGGACTACGACGACTGGGAGATCATCGTTTCCGACAATTTCTCGGAGGAGGACATTGCCGGTTACGTGCACGGTCTCGACGACCCCCGTATCCAATGCTTCCGAACCGAGCGATTCGTGCCGGTGACCGAAAACTGGAATAATGCCTTGGAACGCAGCCGCGGCGACTATATGATCATGCTGGGAGACGATGATTGTCTGTTGCCGAATTACTTTGCCACGGTGCGACGGCTGGTGGAAGAGCATGGACAGCCGGAACTGCTTTACAGCAGCGGGTATGTGTATGCGTATCCGGGAGTGATTCCCGGCTATCCAGAGGGTTACTTGCACCGCAGCGGTTGCGCCAGTTTCCTCCGCCACTCGGACGAGCCGTTTCTCTTGGACCGAGCTTCCGCCCGGCAAATGGTTGAGCATTCCCTCAAGTTCCAGTTGCGGTTCGATTACAACATGCAGTACTCCACTGTCTCCCGGTGCTTGATCGAAGGATTGCGCACGCACGGTCCGTTTTTTCAGTCCCCGTTTCCGGATTTTTACGCAACGAATGCGGCGTTTCTAAAGGCCGAGCGTATCCTGGTGTGCCCAAAGCCGCTTGTAGTCATCGGCATCTCGCCCAAGTCCTACGGCTTTTACCACTTCAATCAACAGGAACAAACCGGGATGGCCTTCCTGCAGTGCCTGCCCGATGCTGCTGTGGCGCAACGCATGAAAAAAGTGGTCTTGCCGGGCAGCAACATGAACACCAATTGGCTCTTCGCCATGGAGACTCTCCGGGCCAACTATGGTGCTGAGTTTGGATTGCGGGTCCACTACCGGCGTTATCGCGACTTGCACCTGCTTAGCTATTACGAGAGTCTCGCCACCAAGGCGAGGACCTCGCCCGAGATGCGGAAACTGCGACGAGGGTTCCGCTGGTGGGAGCGATGCTTGTGGAGTAGCCGACTCAGATGGGCGAGGTTCTTCAAAAAAGAAACTCCCTGGCAGCTCTTGGACCAAACCCGCAAGCAGTTCGCCCAATACCCGGCCGATTGGCAGGCAGAATACATTCTGCAGCGGTGCACGAATATTTTGGAAGTCTTTGACTTCATCGCGAACCAGCGAATCGAGCAATGAATCCCAAATACACCATTTTCCTTCCCGCTCACAACGGCGGCAAGTATGTAAAACAATGTGTGAGCAGTGTCTTGTCCCAACGACTGGGAGATTTTTCGTTAGTGGTGCTGGAAAACGGCAGCACCGACGGCACGCGCGAATGGCTGACTGAGGTGCGCGATCCGCGGGTCACCGTCTGCGCCTCGCAAACTTTGTTACCCATCGAAGAGAACTGGGCACGCGCCCTGACCTTGCCGAAGAATGAATTCATGACCTTTCTCGGGCACGACGACCTCCTCGATCCCGGCGCAGTATATGGCCGCTTTGTTCTCCTCCCAGCGCGACACCTACGGTACCGGCTATCTCTTCCGCTCCCGCCGCTACGAGCAGGTCGGCGGCATGCCTCGTTGGGAACATTTGTTGTTCGCCGACGACACTCTCTGGATGAAGCTGATGGATGGCGCCTGGAAGGCGACCGCTCCGGAAGAATGTTTTGCGGTTCGGCTCCATCCGGAGAGTTATGGTCATCGAGCGTCCTGGGGCGCGTGGGCCGGGGGCATGGATCGCTATATCACATTCCTGCAGAGCGTGGCCGCGCGGGACCCGGAGTTTGCGAAAGCGCTCGCCGAACATGCCCCGGGCTACTTTCTAGGATGGTGCAAACATCTGTATCATATCAGCCTTGATAATCCGTGCAAACCAAGTCGCTACGAGGAACGGCAGAACCGCCAATTGTTGGCCCACCTGCTCCGGAGGATCGCACCCCCCCGGACGGTACGCCTGTTGAAAAAGAGGCGCCATCCCCTCTTTGACCGTCGTAAACTCCTCAACCGTTTCGCGCCGACTCGCTGGTTGTATTCTCAGTATCGCCTCCTGCGGTACGGTCCGAATGAGGAAAGTCGCAAGACTTGACATCGTCCAACACCCAGCGTTTGACGTAGGGCGTGAGCCGCCTCACAAATGACAACTTTCATCAATCACTTCGCTTCTCTGCCGGAATTGCTCCGATTTGTCGTTGTAATTTAGATACCAACTCGCCCGTCTCGGCGTAACAAAAATCAGCGCCCTAATTTGGATTTGCCTTTTGGGTTGCACTGGCTCGCGGGTTGAAGCAAAAGCCCCCCTGCGTTTTCAGAGCCCTGTTGGTGTTTTGGTGTCCACCCTTTGGCGCCTTTTTGGGCTGGGCAGCCTAAATGCTGGACACTCAACGACCGCCCCACGAAGACCCTGCTGAATGAGTTTGCAGGGGCGGACCGCCGTGAGCCAGCCGCCCGATTTGTCAGTGGAAACCCTCGAAAACACAGACACTTGGCGCGAAATCCGTCCCAGGAGTTCCTCCGCCGGAAGCGGTGCCGCCTCACGACCCGGGAGTCGCTTGCCCCAGGTGCCACCTGCTTGGCAACCGTCTTGCGTAAGCGAAGATCGATATGTTGTTCAAAGCTGGTCTTTTGGATCGGGTGAGACGCGCGGCTCACGTAATGATTCTCTGCAGCGGGCTGCCCGCGCTTTTCCCCTTTTCGGCCATTGCCGCCAGCAGTGTGACTCTGGCGTGGGACCCAAGTCCCGGGACCGACGTTATTACCAACTACAACCTTTATTACGGCGCCGCCAGCGCCACGTACACCAACGTCGTCCCGGCTGGCACCAACACCACTGTGACCATCTCCAACCTGGTCGGTGGCACAACCTATTATTTCGCCGCCACGGCCGTTGATACCAACGGCTTGGAAAGCGTCTATTCGACCGAAGTGGCTTACACGAACGTGACGGCCACGCCACCGACAATCGTCCTGAGTTCGCCGGTTAACGGCGCCAGCTACGCTGCGCCCGCAGCCATTAACCTGGCCGCCACCGTCACCGCCAATGGACACACCATCACCCAAGTCCAGTTCTACAACGGCGCGACCTTGCTCGGCGCGGACACTTCAGCCCCCTACAGTTTCGCCTGGACCAATGTGAGCGCCGGCAGCTACAGCCTGACGGCACGGGCCGTTTACGACTCCGGCAGCACGGTTACCTCGACCGCCGCAACTGTGACGGTGACCAACGTGACGCCGCCGTCCATCGCGCTGACCGCACCGGCCAACGGCGCCAGCTACGCTGCGCCTGCAACCATTAACCTGGCCGCCACCGTCACCGCCAACGGCCACACCATCACCCAAGTCCAGTTCTACAACGGCGCGACCTTGCTCGCCACGGACACTTCAGCCCCCTACAGTTTCGCCTGGACCAACGTGAGCGCCGGCAGCTACAGCCTGACGGCACGGGCCGTTTACGACTCCGGCAGCACGGTTACCTCGACCGCCGCAAGTGTGACGGTGACCAACGTGACGCCGCCGTCCATCGCGCTGACCGCACCGGCCAACGGCGCCAGCTACGCGGCGCCTGCAACCATTAATCTGGCCGCCACCGTCACCGCCAATGGACACACCATCACCCAAGTCCAGTTCTACAACGGCGCGACCTTGCTCGGCGCGGACGCCTCCGCCCCCTACAGTTTCGCCTGGACCAACGTGAGCGCCGGCAGCTACAGCCTGACGGCAAAGGCGACTTATGATTCCGGCAGCACGGTGGCCTCCACCGCCGCAAGTGTGACGGTGACCAACGTGACGCCGCCGTCCATCGCGCTGACCGCACCGGCCAACGGCGCCAGTTACGCTGCGCCTGCAACCATTAACCTGGCTGCCACCGTCACCGCCAATGGACACACCATTACCCAAGTCCAGTTCTACAACGGCGCGACCTTGCTCGGCGCGGACGCCTCCGCCCCCTACAGTTTCGCCTGGACCAACGTGAGCGCCGGCAGCTACACTCTGACAGCGCAAGCCGTTTATGATTCCGGCAGCACGGTGGCCTCCACCGCCGCAAATGTGACGGTGGCGGCAGCCAGGCCGGCGAACACGTCCCCGGCAGTATCTGCCATCGCGCCCCAGACCATGACAACGAACCGGGCGCAGTTGACGATTCCCTTCACCATCAACGACCCCTCGACCACTGCGTCAAACCTAACTGTTTCCGCCAGTTCGAGCAACCCGGCGCTGTTGCCGAATACGACTAACAATATCGGCATTACCGAGAGCGGCACCAATTGCACCGTCACGCTTAAACCCGTGTCGGGACAGACTGGCCAGGTTGACATCACCATCACCGTCAGCAATGTCGTCAGCAGTTTGACCACCAATACCACTTTCCTCCTGAGCATTACCGAGCAGGTCGCCTGGACGCTCTGGTTGCAGAATACCTGTGGGCAGTTGGCCTGTTGGTTCATGCAGGGCACCAATTGCACCGGGGGAGCGTATTTGAATCCCTCCTACCTGGACCCGAGCTGGCGATTCGCCGGCACAGGAGATTTCAACGGCGATGGCCAAACCGATATCCTCTGGCAAAACTCCTGTGGGGTGTTGGCAAGCTGGTTCATGGAGGGCACCAATGCCGTCGGGGGGGGCTATTTGAATCCCTATTACCTGGACCCGAGTTGGCGATTAGCTGCCACAGGAGATTTCAACGGCGATGGCAAGAGCGACATCCTCTGGCAAAATTCCTGTGGGGTATTGGCCTGTTGGTTCATGGATGGTACCAATACCATTGGGGGGGGGTATTTGAATCCCTCCTACCTGGACCCGAGTTGGCGATTAGCTGGTACAGGGGATTTCAACGGAGATGGTACGACCGATATCCTCTGGCAAAATTCCTGTGGGGTATTGGCCTGTTGGTTCATGAATGGTACCAATGCCATCGGGGGAGGGTATTTGAATCCCTCCTACCTGGACCCGAGTTGGAAAATCGTGGGCACTGGGGACATCAATGGGGATGGCAAGACCGATATCCTCTTGCAAAATACCTGCGGGGAATTGGCGGTTTGGTACATGGATGGCACCAACTGCATCGGGGGAGGGTATTTGAATCCAGCTTGGGTCGATCCCTCCTGGAAAGTCGTCGGGCCAAAGTGAGGCTCGCCACTGCTCTTATACCAAGTGCGGCTTGCGGCTACGCTATTGGCTGCCATCGTCTCTCCCTCCATCCCCTCGGGTGAGGGCTGGCGTGAGGGGCACGTGCATCGCCGGAATCGTGCGCCTTCAAGGCGCACTTGGCATTGGCAAATCAAAACTTAGCCACTTCGAGTACCCACCAACAAAGGCCATCGGCTTTTCCTGGAAATGCAAATCTGTCCAGTTTTGGGACACTCCCACCCCCGTAAGCTACAAGCAGCCGTGAATGTCCGGGGGAAGTCCGGTGGAAGTTCGGCGGCGCTCCCATGTGCATCACTTGTTTTATCTGCTACCAGACCTTGTTATTGTCCACTTTCTGGACACTATTGCCCCATTTTCGCAATAATGAGAAACCAGAGGCCCAAGGATTCCGGCTCTTGGGCACAACAGCCTACCGGGTAAATCAATTGGATTTCCTTCAACATCTGATACCCACTGCGGCTGGTGACCGCGCCCTTGGCTGCCGTCCTCTCTCCCCCATCCGATAGGGAGGGCTGAGGGGCAGGCGTATCTCCGGAGAATAGTCCCATCTCCCAGTTGCGACTGGTTTCGGACAAGACCCGGCACACCTGATTCCCTTATCTGTCCATTGTCCTTACTCGACATCAATCCGGCCACCCTTAATATCGTGGCGCATGAACAATGGACTTCCGGCTTATTACACGAGGCTGTCGCCTTTCCGGAAGGCGTTTGAAAACGGAGTCCCGATTCTGACCTGCCACAAACTGGGACCGCGCCCCCGGGGTGTCCGGCTCAAAGGGCTTTATCTCAGCCGTCCGCAGTTCGAGCGGCAGTTGTCGGAATTGCAAGAGGCCGGGTTCATCACCCCAGTATATGGCACCCCGCCAGCGCGCGATGGAAATGCCGGCAGGAGCATCGCGCTGACGTTCGATGACGGGTTCGCCAATGTGTTTCAGCATGGCCTGGCGCCGCTCGCCCGGCTGGGATTTCGCGCGATTGAGTTTCTGGTGGCGGACCTGATCGGCTGCTGTAACGAATGGGAGATTCAGGAAGGCGAGGCCCGGCAACCCCTGATGGACGAGACCCAGATCAAAGAGTGGCTGGCCGCGGGGCACGAAATCGGATCACACACCCTCACCCATCCGTTCCTGACCCGGCTCAGCCTGCAACAGGCGGGGGAAGAGATCTCCGCCAGCAAGAAGAAGCTCGAAGACCGCTTTGGCCGGCCGGTCCGGCATTTCTGCTACCCGTACGGAGACTGGAGTCCAGCGGTGCGCGATCTGGTCATGGCGGCGGGATACGAAACGGCCTGCACCACGGAGTTCGGAGTGAATACCGGAGCCACGCCGCCCTTCGAGCTTAAGCGCATCCCGGCGCGCTATCAGTCCATCAGTTTCAAGGCACTCAAGGAGCGCCTGGCCTGGACCAGATTCCGATGAGCGACCCACCTGGACTGCAGCGGAGCAGGACTCTTTGAGCCGCCAATTCTTCAGCCGCTTGTTCAATGGAGGCAAACCAAAACATCTTGCTGATCCGCCTCAAATCCATCGGGGACATCCTGTTCACCTTGCCGGCGGTCCATCAGCTCCGAGAGGCTTTCCCCGAGGCGAGAATCAGTTTTCTCGTTTCCAAGGAATATGCTTCTCTGTTGGAAGGTTTTCGCGACGTGGATACCGTCATAGCCCTGGACCGCGCGCGCTTTCGGCGTCCCAATCCTGGCGCCATCATTGCGCAAACGTTCTCCTTGCTGCGGCATCTGCGCCGGCCAAAGTTTTCCCTGGCGATCGACTTCCAGGGCTACGGCGAAACCGCGCTGCTGACGTGGTGCACTGGTGCCACACAGCGCTGGGGCAGCGTCTATCGCCCCAGCCGACGGTGGGCGTACACGAAAGCGGCTACCCGCAATGACCGCATCCAAATCGCCGATTGGAATCTCTCACTGTTGTACCAGTGCGGCCTCAAACCGCGGCCGATTCGTAATGAGTTTTACCTTCCGCCACACGCACTGCAAGCCGCGCTGGGCTTTTTCGCCGCATGCGGCTGCGACCCAGCCAAGCCGACGCTGTTCGTCCAACCCTTCACCAGTTCGCCAATCAAGAACTGGCCGCTAGAGAAGTATCTCGTTCTGGCCAAGCACTGGCGAGCAGCCGGGATGCAGGTCATCTTCGGCGGCGGGCCAGCCGATCACGCCAGCCTCGAACCGGCGCGCCAGGGAGGCTTCGTGACATCCGCAGGCCTCTCGCTCCTGGCCACCGCCGGTCTTATGGAATTGTCCAACCTGGTAGTTGGCGGAGTCACGGGTTTGCTGCATTTGGCTGTCGCCATGCAAAAACGAGTAGTTATGCTAATCGGTTACTCTGCGTGCGAACCAGGGTTTCCGTACCAGCACCATGACTGGGCCGTAACCGCAGGAGATTCGTCCCCCGCCGCCTCGATCTCGGTGGAATCAGTAATCGGGGCCACCGCTCAAGCACTGGTCGAACTTGGAGCTTTCCCTTCTGCCGCTCGCCCCTGAGCACGCTCCCGGCTACTGCGCTTCGCACGAACACGCCAACCGCGCTTGGAGTTGCTCCCGCTCAACTGAAGTCGGCGCCCGGAACGAGCGCTGGTTCAGATGGTGTTCGACAAGTCGGTCGCGATGCTTCCCGCCCGGGCCCCCGGCCTGCTCCCCGCAATCGTTCTTCCCCGCTTTGTTCCCACGAACGCATACCGCGCATGGGTCAGGCCGTTGACCACTTTGTTCACGTAATACTTGAACCCGCTGGACAGATTGACGCGTTTGACCTGTAGGGGCAGAGCTGCCTGTTTGAAGAACTCCTTGTAGTCGGCGAGCGTATAAAAGCGCTCGTTCACACCCGTGGCGACGAGTTTGGCCAGCATTTTCGCGCGCGACTTGATTTTCACCAGCGGCCACACCGGCTCGCGGATGGCCACGAACTGCCCTCCCGGTTTCAACACCCGCTTGGCTTCGCGCAACACTTGCACGATGTTCGCCGCGCGGTGCAACACCGCGGAGCACACCACGAAGTCGAAATGATTGTTCGGAAAATCGAGGTTATGGAAATCGCCCGGCATCCGCGTGATCTTGGCGGCGTTGGCATTGAGCAACTTGAACACCTTCGGCGCCTGTTCCTTCAACAGTTTGGGTGAGGCATCCGTCGCGATGACCTCGACTACCCTGGGCTGCTTCGAAAGCTCCGCGCTGAGCCACGCCCCGCCGGCGCCAATTTCCAGGATCCGGCCCCGGAATTCCAAGCCGCATTTCTCTGTCAGGAAGGGGAGGTACTTGGGAAAGTCCCCCTTCACACAGCGCAACCACTCATCCTCGCGGCCGAACTCGAGCGCCTGTCTCGTCCTGGACTCCCGCAGGGCAAGCGTCCATTCGCGCGCGCAGCGCGAAAGATACGCCTTGTTTTCGATGTATTTGGACTCGGCCGTGTTCATCCGAATGCGCATAAGTTACGAGGCAGGCCCTCCTGGCGCAACGGTGTTTTACGGGGCAAACTCGATTTCCCGCTTGCCTGGAGGCGGGGCTTTTGCTTTTTTCTGCGCAAGCTTTTGCGAAATGCCCATGCGCATGTAAAGTTCTGTGCTCGACCCCCGCGCGCATGGCATTGCCCGCGATCACCAGGGCGCCAAGGCTTCCCTCATTGCCGTGAGCTGAGGCCGGAGGCGACGGGTTAACGTCATTCTTTCTCCTTCCGCTGCTCGGCGAAAAAGCTCTGGAGGAGCGCGCGGCATTCCGGCTCGCGCACGCCCCCGGTAATCTCGCAGCGATGGTTCAACGCCGGGAACTGCAGCAAGTTCAACGCGCTGCCAGCCGCGCCCGCCTTAGGATCGCTGGCCCCGAACACGACGCGGCCCAGGCGCACGTGAACAATGGCCCCGGCGCACATCGGGCACGGCTCCTTGGTGACGTAGAGCGTGCAATCCATCAACCGCCAGTCGCCGACGGCTTCTTCGGCCTGAGTCAACGCCAGCATTTCCGCGTGCGCCGTGGCGTCTTTGAGCAACTCCACCTGGTTAAACGAGCGGGCAATGACGCGTCCCTCGCGCACCACGACCGCGCCGACGGGCACCTCCTCGGCCGCATAAGCCCTGACAGCCTGGCGCAGCGCCTCGCCCATGAAGAAGTGGTCGCTCTGCAGATCAATGATCGGTTCGTCCGGCATGAACAACTCTTGATTCCTCCAATATCCACTCGTTCCGCCCGTCCGGATGGCAGTGGCAATGCGCGGCGAAAAAGCCGCCGCGGTGCTGCCAGAACCAGGGCCAAATCCGCTCCCGGTCCGTTTGCGGTATATCCAGCCCCGACAAGGCTTCACGGGCGAAAAACTGAAAGCGTCCTTCGCGATGCGCGGGCGGCAACGCCGTTAATCTCCGCTTCACCTCGAAGAGGAACATCAACCAATGGCTCTGGCCTTGATAACCGTGCTCACTCGCCAGACCTGTCAGGTGCAGGTCCGAAGGCGAAAGCGGCAGGCCAAGCTCCTCCTGCGCCTCGCGGCAGGCGCACGCGTAGGGAGATTCACCCGTGTCCGTGTGGAGCTTCCCGCCGCACGGGCTCCACAAGCCCAGATTGGGCTCCTGCGCCCGCTCCAGCAACAACACCTCATCCCGTTTGTCGAAGCAATACAGCAGCGTCGCCAGTTTGTAAGGCATTCCCATAAGATGCGAAGTTCAAGGTTCGCGCCGGCCTGGCTTCCCGACACAATACAAATTCTGTGCCGTCCGGATGAACACTTCGCCGTGCGCCACCGCAATTGATGACCGCACCGGGGCCTCGCCCATGCGGATGGTGGAAAGGATATTGAACTCCTTGCCCGCTTCCAGCACGACGACCGTGCCGTTTTCGCTCACGCAATAGATCCTTCCGTCGGCGCCCGTGGGCGAGGCGCGGAAAATGTCCCGCACTCCCAGATTCCCCTGCCAGATTTTCCCGCCCGTCTGCGGCTCCAGACAGGTCATCATCTGGCGGTCGCCATCCAGCACGAAGAGTTTTTGCTGGTAAAAGAGCGGCGTCACGCAATCGCTCGGGAATTCCTTGAATCTCCAGGCGATATGCGTATCCGTCACCAGACCCCGGCCTCCGTCTTTGATGCCCAGAACCGGGTCGCCCTTCGGTCCGCAGGCGATGATCATCCCCTCCGCCGCCACAAGTGAGGGGACGATGCGCCAAGACCGTTCTTTCCCGACGTTCAACCCGCCGCAGCGCCACAACTCCGCGCCGGTGTCGGGAGAATGCGCCGTGACGTAATCACCCCCCACCACGAGGATTTCCCCGCCCTGCTTGCCCGCATAAGGAATGGGCGTTGAGTAGGCCTCCTGCGCTTCGTCGAGGGCATCGGTCGGGCGGACGTGGCGCCACAAGTTCGTGCCGGTCTGGGGATCCAGGCACAGCAGAAATGACTCGCGCTCTGATTTGTCGTCCAAAGCATGGGTGTAGTCGTCCGGGCGCGGATTGCGCTGCAGGACCTGCACGTAAAGCTTTCCACCGTAGAGCATGGGGCTGGACCCGTAGATCCACTTGTTCGCAAAACAGCCATACTCCCTGGCCAGATTGCGCTTCCAAAGCTCCTGCCCGGCAAGATCAAAAGCCGCCAGGTCGCCCGTGGCAAACAGGCTGAAGACCCTCTTCCCGTCGGTCGCCGGCGAAGGCGATGCCATATTGTTGCGGCCCCTCTGGCGGTCCCCTCCGGCCACCACCCTTTTCCAGCGCGCCTGGCCGGTCTTTCTCTCCAGGCAAAGCAAAAGCAGATTCTTTTGCTCGTCAGGACTGGAGATGAAAACGCAATCCTCCCAGACCACCGGCGTAGCGCTGCTACAGCCCGGCAGCGGGGCGACCCAGGCCACGTTCTCCGTCTTGCTCCACTGCATCGGCAGACCTTTCTCGGTGGTCGAGCCGTTGAAATAAGGCCCGCGCCATTGGGGCCAGTTCTCGGCGCCAGCGGAAGCGGCGATCAGGAGCGCCAGGCCAAAGCAAAAAAGCAGTCTTCTCATAAAGTCACGTTTAGTTTTCTCAGCCCGGGTTTGGATTTCAGACTTCGTCATTTGAGCTTCGCCAGCCCGGCTTCAACCTGCCCGATCTCCAGCACGGAGAACCGATCCGGCTCGTCTCTGAGCGGGCCGGGTTCCAGTGATTGGCTTTCGCCCGGTGGCACGAGGACGAGCACCCACACGGGCACCCCCAGCGCTCTCAGCTTTCCGATCAAGCTGCGCCGCGCTTCATCCCACGCCACCAGCACGCAGATGCAGCCGCTCACCACTTCGATGTGGCTGAGCACCAAATGTTCCAGCGCGCGGAACGGCTGGTCGGTACAGGCGCGGACTGACGCCAGAATCTCCAACATCTGCTCCACATGCGCAACCCCGCGCCCCGCCGTGAAGCAGTAGGACTGCGGGCCGACGAACAGCAGGTCGAGCAGTGATTCCTGTGTGGGGAGGGTGCAGGCGAACGATGCCGCGACCGACACTGCTTCCTCGAACACCTCGCTGTGCGGAGGCCGGCTGAACGTGTCCAGCACCAACGCGTGCCGGACGAAGAACTCGTCCTCGAACTCCTTCACCACCGGTCGGCCCACCCTGGCCCAGCTCCGCCAGTGGATGTGCCGCAAGGGATCGCCCTGGCGGTAGTCGCGCAGCGCGACGTACTCCTCGCTCTGACCCACGCTCGCCGCGAGCGCCACTCCCCTTTCCTGATACTTCGCCGTGCCCGGCAACGCCATCGCCGGCAGCGAATAGCGCCGCGGCAGGATCAGCACCGTCTGCGGCAGCGGCACCGTGCTGAGCGCACGGACCAATCCGAGCGGGTCCGGGCGCGCCAGCGTCACCCCGGTGAACCGCAGAACGCCCCGACGCAGCGGCGTAAGCTCGACTCGCACTTCCGCTTCTTCGTTTGGCGCCGCCGGCGGGACGCTGGCTTCCTTCACGGTCGCCAGCCTCAAGGGAGTGGTGCGCTGGCTCTCGCTGAATCGAAACGAACGAAGTGCTTTCTGCTCGGCAAGCTCCCTGGCTACGAAGTCCTCAAATGACGGGCGCGGGTCCGCCAGGTTCTCCAGCAGGGTCAGGCCGCTCTGCGTTTTCGAGGAGAGGTTCTTCACGACGATGCGGTAGTCGAGCGGACAGCCCGCCGTCCCGAACCGCGGCAACAGACGGGTCGCGGCGAACCGGGCTTTGAACCCCCGGCCCCAGCAAACCGCCACGACCAAAAGAAACAGCAAGAGCGGGAGCGCCTGGTAGGTGACGTTGTTGTCGGTGTCCGGCGCCAGCAAGGCGGCGAGGATCAACGCGCCCAGCACGGCCAGCCCGGGCCGCGTAAAGCGCCGTTGTGCCCAATACCACCCCCCGGAAGAAAGGCGGTAAAAGCGGTAGAGAACTTTGAAAAGCGGAGTCATGGAACGTCCAAGCTTCGGACTTCCGGTCACGCCGGCACCCGGGTCTTCTTCAACACTTCCTCCACCACGCTGCGCGCGGTCTGGCCGGAAAAGCGCGCCTGCGGCTCCATGACCACCCGGTGCGCGATGACCGGCACCGCGAGTTCCTGGATTTGTTCGGGCATGACGAAATCCAGGCCCTCGAACAACGCCAGGGCCTGCGCCGCTTTCATCAAAGCGATGGACGCCCGCGGGCTGGCGCCCAGTTGCACGCCCGGCGCCGTCCGCGTCCCGCCCGCTAAATCCACCGCATAACGCTTTAGCTCGTCGCTGATGCGCACCTCCTCCACGGCGCGTTTCAAGCCGAGCACGTCCGCCAGCGAGGCGCACGGCTTCAGTTCGTTGAGCGGATGGTTGTGTTCCTGCGCCGTGAGGATAGCGACCTCTTCCGCCGACTGCACATAGCCCAGCGCGAATTGCATCGCGAACCGGTCCATCTGCGCCTCCGGCAACGGATAGGTGCCGCGGAACTCCACCGGGTTTTGCGTGGCGATGACGAAAAACAGGCCCGCCAAATCCCGGCGCTCGCCATCCACACTTACCTGGCTTTCACCCATCGCCTCCAGCAGCGCCGACTGCGTGCGGGGCGAAGCGCGATTAATCTCATCGGCCAGCAGAATGTTGGCGAAAATGGGCCCCTCATGAAAATGAAACTGCTGATCGCGCTGGCTGAAGACCGACACGCCAAGAATGTCCGAAGGCAACAGGTCGGGCGTAAACTGGATGCGCTTGAAGGTCGCATCCACTGAACGCGCCAGCGCCTTGGCCAGCGTCGTCTTGCCCGTGCCCGGAAAATCCTCCAGCAGAACATGGCCGCCGCTGGCAAACGCGGCCAGCAACTTGCGCGTCGAGGCCGCCTGCCCTTGCATGATTTTGGCAATATTGGCCGTGATCCGCTGGTAAACCTCGCGCGCCGCCTGAGGGTCGGGCGGCGTCAGGCTCTGCTCTGGTTCTGCCCTTTGGGACATGCTCCTATCCTAACCGCTGCCGCCATCCCCAGCGAATTATTTTCCGCTGGTAATGCCTCAGTGAAAGGCGGGCGCGACGAGCCGGAGGAGGTAGGGCGCGTCACTCCGTGCGCGCCGTTGTGCCCTGCGATCAGTCGGCGCGCACGGAGTGACGCGCCCTACCCGCCTTCACTGAGGGGTTACTCCCGCTGGTAAAATATTCTTGTTTCTGCGCCGCAGTGAAGTAGCTTCCCGCCCCATGAAAGTCGAATTCTATGGTCACGTCCGGCAGTACCATAACATTAAACCGGAAATTGATCGGAATATCCAGACGGTTCTGGAGAGCGGCCAATACGTCATGGGCCCCATGCTCAAGCAGTTCGAAGCCGAACTCGCCGCTTATCACGGCACCAAGTTCGCCATCGGCCTCGGCAACGGCACCGACGCCATCTGGCTCGCTCTCATGGCCCTTGGCATCGGCCCCGGCGACGAAGTCATCACCCACCCCAACACCTTCTTCGCCACCGCCGAAGCCATTTGGATTGCCGGCGCCACCGCCGTCTTCGTGGATTGCTGCCCCAAGACCAAGTGCCTCTGCCCGGACAAGATCGAAGCCGCCATCACGCCCCGGACCAAGGCCATCATTCCGGTCCACCTCTACGGCCAGTGCGCCGATATGGTTGCCATCAAGCAGATCGCCGACCGGCACAAGCTCAAGCTCATCGAGGACAACGCCCAGGCCATTGGCGCGCACGGGCCGAAATTCAAGATCGGCCAACTCAGTGACGCCGCCACCACCAGCTTCATCATCCAGAAGAACCTCGGCACCTTCGGCGACAGTGGCGCCCTCGTCACCAACAACGCCGACATTGACGCCAAGGTGCGCAAGCTGCGCAACCACGGCTCGAATGCCCGCAACGTCCACTCCTTCGGCTTCAACAGCCGCCTGGACGACCTCCACGCCGGCATCCTCAGCGCCAAACTCAAGCACATTGACGAGTATAACGACGCCCGCCGCAAGTGGGCCGCTCGCTACACCAAGGGCCTCAAGGCTTGCAAGACCTTCGAGCTGCCGGTCGAACTGAAGGGCTACCGCCACGTCTTCCACCTCTACGTCATCGAGACCAGGAAACCCGAGTGGCGCGACCCGTTGCTGGATTTCCTCGTCAAGAACGGCATCGACGCCAAGACCCATTACTCCATCGCCATCCACAAGCAGGCCGGCTACCCGTGGGGCAAGCCCGCGCGCATCGTCGGCAGCCTCGCCAACGCCGAGGCGAACGCCGCCTGCTGCATCAGCCTGCCGATCTACCCCGAACTCACCGCGGCGGAAGCGGACTACGTCGTCGCCAAGCTCAAGGAATGGGACAAGCAGTTTGCCTCCCAGGCCCCGGCCGGCAAAGGCCCCGCTCGCGCTGCCGACTGCTGCTGCAACTGTAAGTAGCTTAACCCTTAATTGGGAAAACCTCGTATGGTCGAGTAAGCAGGTGAACACCCACAAGGGCAACCGCCTGCCGCACGAAGCCGGCCTGAAGCTGCTCAAGGCGCCATGCGCACCGAAGGAACTGCCGGTGTCGGCACTCATTCGCAACGCCCACGGCGTCGCGGAATGGAAGCTATTCCTGAATGAATAAGACAACGGGAGGGCGAGCGTCAACGCTCGCTCTCCCAATGAAAATCGAATCAACTCCTCCCTCGGCAGGTTATGTTCAGGGCGGTTGGATTTGATAGAATCGTTGCGGGAACGACAGGACGTTTGAGTCGTAGAATAAAAAGTATCCCGAGCCGTTCGCGGAGGCTGTGCCGATGTCCACCCAGTTGGTGGTGGCCAGGTTGGTATTGGCCAAGATGGAGTAAGTGGCATTGCTCACGCCGGCGCCCAGAAGCTGCACCGCGGTCGGTGGCAGAGACAGGATACCCGTCAATGTTCCCGGCGGATTGACCCGCGTCACGACCACGTTTTTGTTCCCGGAGCCGGCCTGGTAACTGATGGAAAAATACTGGCCGCCAGCCTGAAAGACCGCGCCCTCCGGCAGACCGGCGAACGTGCCGGCGATGGCGCCCGTGCCGTTATTGACGAGGATGAGGAAGGCGGCGCCGACGCTGGCGGAGAAATTGGGATGAAGGTTGAGCGTCGCGCCGTTAAGACTCACGCCGCCGCTGACCTGCAACTGGTCGTAGCCGCTGCCGGGTAGCGGGCCGTCCAACTCAGCCTCAAACACCGCGCCTGGCGCCATCGTGAGATTCCCCTGAACGTGCAGGACGCCGGGGCTGTCACCCGGCTTGAGTGTGCCGCTGTTCACGGTGACGGCGCTGACGGCGCCGTTGCCGCCGAGCGTTCCTCCATTCACGGTGAATGAGCCGTCCGTGAAGAAGCCATCCACTTCCAGGGTGCCATTGCTCACCGCCACGGCGCCGACAAACGCGCCCGAGGTGACGCCGGCATAAATCAACAGGCCGCCGCCCAGCTTGCCGATGGTTCCGTTGCCCGCGATAACACCGTCCATCAGGAAGCTTCCACCCGGCTCGACGTCCAGCGACAACGCTCCGGCTGCCGCAATACCGAGATGGAGGAAATTCGTGCCGCCGGCGGTATTGTTGGTGATGCCGCCGGTCACGGTGACGGGATTGCCATACAACGTGTAGTTGGCGCCGGTGAACGCCAGCCCCGCCAGCGACGTGCCGCTCGCCAAATCGTTGGTGATCGGCGGAACGGGAATAAGGGTAAGGGTGTCATGATTGGTGGTGTAGCAGCTCATCTGATACGGGCTGAAAACGAGCACGTCTCCGCTCACGGGACCCGCGTTCTGCGCCCAATTATTGGTCGCAGACCAATTGCGGGATTCGTAGGCCTTTAAATCTTCCGGGACGGATCCCTTCCACAAGACAAACGGGCTGCTCGCCGTTCGCAGCGTCGTCAGCGCCACGCCATTGGAGTTGTAGGAGACGCTCAGCGACGCGCCGTTGGTCGCGTCATAGATGCTATCCGGGGGCAGCCCGGCAAAGAAACCGTTGTCCGCAATCGAATAGGGTTCAGGGGACGCCTGCGTGACCACCAGAAACGAATCGCCCAGTTGCGGCGTGTAATTCCATTGCAGCGCCAGCTCCGTCGTGCCCGGGCTAAAATCGTGAGTGCCCGTCACCAGCAATTGGCCGTAGCCGCTGCCGGGCGCCGTGCCGTTGATGATGATTTGAAGCAAATCGGGGCCGAGCACAACATAGGGGTCAAAGGAATCGAATTGCATGACCCCGGGTGCGCCGTTATTCCCGGGAGTGAAGAAGCCCTTGCCGCCGCTACTGAAGAAGCTACCGGCGCCATATAGAATGCCGAGGTTCCCGGTTCCGGAAATACTGACGCCGCCGCCCCCCCCAGCGCCACCCCGCCGATCGTACCGTCCACAATCAAGTTGCCCTGGTCACTGTCAAACCGGGCATTGTTGCCCACACCATCCATTACCAATGTGCCCCCGTCCAGCTCCACGTCAAAAAATTCGCCTGCGATTGTGGCCGAGCTGGAAATCGTCAGGGTGCCGGTATCTGTTTTTACCAGGCTGTCTCCGTATAGCTCGCCGTTGGTGCTGTTATTGATCAAGGTCCCGTTAATGACCACGCCGCCCGCATTGCTTATGATGAGACTATTTCCGTCGGTGTCTATCGTGTTGTTGAAAGTGAGCGAACCACTGGCAGTGAACGTTTTGTTGCCCAATTGGAACTCCGGGATGGCGGCCAGGGTGATGTCAAAAAACACATAGGCCCCCCCGGCGGCGAAGCCGCTCGACGATTCCGCAAACCCGTTGGTGAGCACCACGCGATTCCCACCAATGGTAAAGTACTGCGCCCTGGCGGTGGCAATGCTGATGCTGCCGAAGACGGTGCCATCGGGAAAATTGTTGTTATTGGTGGTATTACCCGCGGAGACCACGCCTTGGAAGAGCAGATTGTCGCCCGGCGAGGGCGCGACGTCGTCTTGCCAGTTGTCGGGCGTCATCCAATTCTCGTCGGTGCCGGACGCTCCAGTCCAGGTGCGATTAGCCGCCGCGCAGGTCAAGGCCGTCAGCAAGGCACAGGCAACGGCCGGCCAGAGGGACAAACACCGGAACAATGCCCCGGAAGTGCGGGAAGGTGGAATGATGGGGATTTTTGCTTTCATCTGGGATTTCCCATTTGGTTTCTTGCCCACGACCAGCGTGGGCGTTTTTCGTAAATTTCATCCTGCTCTGCAGATAATATCTGCTACCATATTAATGACGGCCACGACATGGGGTCTTTTCCTACCGTACCGGTACGGACCAACATATACCGCACTGGTAGGAAGTTGCTTTTCGCACGCCCTCGGTTTTTCCCTGGCGTAGTCCCCGCCCTTGACGATGGGTCAGTTCTCAAGATACTACTACCCATGACCAAATACACCGTCCTCGTCGTCGGCATGGGCAAGCGCGGCATGCACCACGCCATCGCGTTCAATGCCAACCCCAAATTCCAGGTCGTCGGCATCTGCGACATTGACCCGAAACGCCTGGACGACGCCGCGGCCAGGCTTGGCAACCCGCAGAAAGGTTCCGACGCCGCCGCGCTGGCAAAGGCAGTCAAGCCCGACGTTTTCTGCTTCTGCACCCTGCCCAACCTGCGCACGCCGATGATCAAGGCGGCGATTGACGGCGGGGCGAAGCTGATCGCCTTCGAGAAACCCGTCACTCTGACCAGCGCCGAACTCTTCACCATCCGCGACTTGCTAAAGAAGGCGGGCGTGAAGGCCGTCGTCAGCCACCAGCATCGGTACGGCAAGCACTACCGCAAGGTGAAAGACATCATCGCCAGCGGCGCGCTGGGCCGCGTCCACACCGTCTATGGCAGCGCCACCGGCTGGATGACCCACATGCTCTCGCACCTTATTGACTACACCTGCTGGTTCAACAACTACACGCCCGCCGTCTGGGCCATGGCCCAGGCCGCCGGTCGCGCCAAGTTCGGCGACAATCATCCGTCGCCCGACTACATCGGCGGCTTCGTGCAATTCGCCAATGGCGTGCGCGGCATTTACGAGTGCGGCGCCGGCGCGCCCGACCAGCCCGAAGTCGCCAAGTGGTGGGGCAAGAACCGCATCGGCGCACAGGGCACTGAAGGCTTCGCCGAGGTCCTCACCAACGGCGGCTGGCGCGCGGTGACCAAGAGCGGCGGCTATCAGAGCGGCGAAGGCGTGATGAACTACGACCACGACATGCCCCCTTACATTCAGGAGATGGCCGATTGGCTGGACGACGGCCGGAAAGTCCACCCATGTAATTTCGACCACGCCTGCCTCGGCGCCGAAATCATGCTCGCTATGCAGCGCAGCGCCGCCGAAGGCGGTCAGATTCCCCTGCCGCTCGCCCGCGGCGCCGACGAGCAAGCCCTGCTCAAAGCCAAAGTCGCCGACCGTCCGGTGCTCGTCTCCTGCGAGCAGAATAAGAAGGAATTCGGCCTGGCGTAATCGCCGGTCTCCGATGGAAGTCATCATACAACCGAATCAAGAGGCTGCCGCGGCGCTGGTCGCGCGCATCGTCGCCCGCGAACTCCGCGCCAACCCGCACCTTGTCCTCGGCCTGGCGACCGGCCAGACCATGGAATGTGTCTATCGTCACCTCGTCCGCCTGCACCAGACTGAGAAGCTCGATTTCTCGCTCTGCCGCACCTTCAACCTCGACGAGTATGTCGGCCTGTTCCCCTCCGACCCGAACTCCTACCGCTACTACATGAACCACCACCTGTTCCGCCACGTCAACGTGGACCCGCGGAACACTTACTTGCCCAACGGCCTCGCGACCGACCTGGACGAGGAATGCCGCCGCTACGAGGCCACCATCCAGCGCTTCGGCGGCATTGACCTGCAACTGCTCGGCATCGGCAAGGCCGGCCACATCGGCTTCAACGAACCACTCTCCGCCCTCCGCTCCCGCACCCGCGTCAAAGCCCTCACGCCCACCACCCTCAAGCAGAACGCGCCCGTCTTCGGCGGGGAAGACCAGATGCCCCGCCGCGCCATCACGATGGGCGTCGGCACCATCCTCGAATGCCGCCGCTGCCTCCTGCTCGCCACTGGCGCCAGCAAGGCCAGCGTCATCGCCCGGGCCGTCGAAGGCCCCATCACCAGCATGATCTCCGCCTCCGCCCTCCAACTGCACCCCCGCTCCACCGTCATCGTGGACGAAGAAGCCGCCGCCAGCCTCGCCGAGAAAGATTACTACCGCTGGATCTTCACCAACGAACCCGAGTGGGAAGAGTACCGCTGAGTTAAGGTAAATTCTGCCTCGGGCTCAAGGCCGCGCGTTCGTCGGGATCGCGCATAATCTTTGTGCCCTTAAATAAAATCCGGTTTTTTGTTGCATTCGCCTGCGACTTGCATTACGTATTAAACGTTCAGCAAAGCCAATCATGTTGCAATATCTGGAAAAATGCGCCAGGTTGCGGCCATGTCGCGAGACGCGCCGGCTTGCGTCACCCATACTATTATGAGCCTAAAGAAACACCTCTTAACTGTTTTAACTGTCGTCACGGTCGGATGCGCCCTTTCCGCTTTGGGCCAAAACACCATCATCGAGCAAGCCATCATTGGGTTTGGCAGCCAAACTAACAACCCTGATTTCGCGTACAGCGGATTCATCAGCACGGTCACGAGCGACCACAGCACCGCGCCGGGTTTGGTTCAGACTCCGACCGTCTGGTCCCAGAAATCCCGCATTGCCTCCCTTGGAACTCCCCCCGCGGGTGTCGGAACTAATGTTGTCATTTCTCCCAATGGCGGCCATGCCACCATCAGCGGGACAACAACCTTCGCCGGCACATCGGCCTTGCAGGTGGGGACGACCTATCAAGTGGCCGTCTCGTTTGGGAATAGCCCCACCGCAGCCTCTACCGACATTGTCGTCACCAATTCAGACACAGGCACGGCTGGCCTCGACACATTTGCCGGAGCCACCAGCACCGCTTTTCAAGCCGGCAGTGGCTACAATCAATGGAATGTGATTGGCACTATCACCATTGCCAGCGCGAACCCGTCCATACAATTCGCGTATTTTAGCGGGGTGAACGGCAGATGGAACGTTGACAGCATCCAGTTCCTGCCAGTGGCCACACCCCCAACCGCTCAATACTGGGACGTGGGCGGATCACTCGGCGGCAGCGGGACATGGGACACGACGACTACCAACTGGAAACCAAACGGCGACGGGTCCGGGACGGCTCAAGTCTATGTTCAGACCGACCTGGCGGATTTTCGCGGCACGAGTGGAACCGTCACCATTACGTCCGGCGGGGTCACGACGAGCGGTGGTTTGGAGTTTGACGTAAACAACTACGTGATCGCGGGGGGGCCGCTTACGCTGGATGGTTCGGCGGGTCCCGGAACGAATATCACCGTTCTTTCGGGTAACACCGCCACGATCAATTCCGTCATTTCCGGCGCCTATGGCTTATGCAACGCCGGCCCGGGCACCGTGAACCTGGGTGCAGTGAACAACTTCACCGGCACGGTCACGCTCACTTTGGGGAAATTGCATTTGAATCCTGGCGCCAGTCAAAGCTTTTCGTCACTCACCGGCTCCGGGGCGCTGGCGTTGGGCGCCAACACACTGACCGTGGGCGGCGATAACACGAGCACGACTTATTCCGGGGTCCTTTCCGATGGAGGATCGGCCAACCCCGGCGCTTTGATAAAGACCGGGACCGGGACTTTGACCTTAAGCGGGGCGAACACTTTCTACGGAACGACAACGATCAATCAAGGAACCCTTCAAATCGGGGCAGACAGCGGTCTTGGCACGGCGCCCCCCTCCCTTGTTGCCAACCAGTTGACCTTGAACGGGAACGGCGCAACTTTACTGGTGTCTTCCTCTTCGGTCCAGACCATCAACGCGAATCGCGGAATTACCCTGGTCGGCAGCAACAACCTGGCCACTGTTTCAGCACTCCAGAAAGAGGTTACCCTCAATTGCCCCATTACTGGCAGCGGCAGTCTCAACATCCCCGCCGGGTGGCCTGATTTCAACGCGACGAATACCTTCACGGGGGACCTGGTCTTTGCGCTCACGAATAACCTCAGCGCGCGCTTCAACACGAATAATTCCGCGGGCCAGGGCAGAATCCACATCATGCCGCAGACCAGTTCAAGCACTCCTTGCACTATCCGCAATTTGGCCCCCAGCGGAATCAGCACGACCCTGACGAACGCTATCGTGTATGATGAGTCTGTTGCCAACGCTCTAAACTATAACATCGATACCGCCGGCTCTAGTGGCATATTTACTCTCAGTGGCAATATTTCCGGCCCGGCCACGGGCGGAGTAAACATTAATGATAATAGCAACGGCCAGGGCACCGTCGTTCTTTCAGGCAGCAATAGCGGCTTTAGCGGAGGATTTAATTTGGAGGGCGGCACTCTCTCATTGGGCAGCCCAACCGCCTTGGGCACGGGCTGGTTTGTCGTCACTTCGGCCGCCGGCAACAGTTCTTATAAACTGCAAGCCGCGACGCCTTTGACGGGTGTAAACGCCGTAACGAACATTGTTTACCTTAACGCGACCAGCGGCTTTATCATTCAGGGCGCGAAGGCCTTGGAACTGTCCGGGCCAATCCATCTGGGTGTGAGCCCTGGCGTCACCATCGAGGTTGACAATACCGCAGCCACGATCCTTTCCGGAAGCGTTGGCGACGATGGAAACAATCGGAGCCTGACCATAACCAGCGTCAACTCGGGAATCCTGACACTGAGTGGTTCCAATTCCTTCACGGGAGGCACGTTTATCTATTCGGGCACCCTCGATGGCGCCGCCTCCAACTCCATCCCAGGCGACGTGACGGTCAATGGGGGCACACTCCAGCTTGACGTCCCCAACGCGATGTCCACGAATGCCACGCTCACGGTAAACTCAGGCACGGTAAACCTCAATTTCACGGGCTATCAGACCATTAGCTCCCTGAATGGCAATAGCGGCCCCGCCACCTATGGGGCCAGCGCCAACAACTTGGGCGGGGCTATCACCGGCACCGGCTTCCTCAATGTTGTTCCGCTGCCCCCTCCCTTCTCGATTACGTCTGAAGCCCTTGATTCTACTGGAACCAACTTCGTCGTTTGCTGGACGTCTGTGCCCGGCCAAAATTACGATGTGATGACTAACACCAGCCTGACCGGAAATGGCGCATGGGTGTCCGTAGGTAATACTAATGCGACAGGCACAACCGCCTGCTTCACCTTGCCAGGAGGGATCGTTGGGAAGCCCAGTGTATTCGTGCGAATACAAGCGCCTTGAAGATGATCGAAAGATTAGCATCATCAGGCGTCATGGAGTGAGTGTAGGGCTGGGTCCAACGATTGTCCATAGTGGTTTGCAGGTGTTCGCGAGAGCACTAACCGCCGCGCCAGAGCGTGCGCCAGTGACCTTTCCGCCGCTTTCCGGCCACTCCGCAACCGCCAACCACCCGCCCCAGCCGGTCAAGCCCGCGAACGGGCATCGGGTGATGCGGGAGGCGTAGGGCGGGGCGCGCGGCACATTAACGTTAAAGGCGATGGGTGGTGGCATAGAAGAGGTCGAGTGCGAACCGCTGCCAGGCGTCCTCCGTAAGTGCCGCAATTTCAGTTGGTTTTGCCGTGCACATGGGAGGGCTTCCATCCTTCTTCCATCCTCCTGTCATCCTTCTGTCATCCCCCATACCGCCCCCGTGCCACCGTGGTAGGGGTTGCCTTCTGCTTCCTGCGGGGGGTTCCCTCTTTGGTTACTGGCGCGGATGGTATTTGCGGTGGACTTCGCGCAGGCGGTGGGCGGCCACATGGGTATAAACCTCGGTCGTGCTGATGCTGGCGTGGCCGAGCAATTCCTGAATGACGCGCAAGTCGGCGCCGTGGTCGAGAAGATGGGTGGCGAAGCTGTGCCGCAACATGTGGGGGGTGACGTTGCGGAGGATGCCGGCACGGCGGACGCGTTGTTTGATGCGCAGCCACAGGGTCACCGGAGCGAAGGGGGTGCCGCGTTTGGTGAGAAAGACGTTGGCGGGGGAACGGTGGGTCACCAGCCGGGGGCGGCCTGCGTTGAGGTAGTGTTCCAGGGCGGCCACGGCTTTGCGCCCGAGGGGCACGACGCGCTCTTTATTGCCTTTGCCGATGACGTTGATGAAGCTGGCGTCCAGGCGGAGGTGTTCGAGCCTGGCGTTGCGCAGTTCGGCCAGCCGCAAGCCCGAGGCGTAAGCCAGCTCCAGCACGGCTTGATCGCACAGGTTTTGGGGTGTCTCCGGGGTTTCGGGCGCGAGCAGTTGGTCAATTTCGCGGCTGCTGAGGGCTTTGGGCAGGCGTTTCCAGCGGCGCGGCAGGGAGAGGTTTTCGGCGACGTTGGCCGGCAGCAGCTTTTCCCCCTCCGCAAAGCGGTAGAAGGCGCGCAAAGCGGCAATTTCCAGATAAAGGCTTTCGCTGCTGAGGCGGCGCGGCGACTCTTTGGGCTGATTGGCGAGGGCCCGTTCGCGCTCGTGCTGGAGGAAGGCCATCAGGTGGCGGAGTTCGACTGCTTTCCAGTCGGAGAGCCCCTGCTGTCCCGCCCAGGCGACGAACTTGTTCAACAACGCCGCATAGGTTTTCTGCGTGTGCTCCGCCTGGCCGCGCTCGTGGCGGAGGTATTGGAGGAAATCTTCGATCAGTTGGTTCATCCCAGCTTCTGGCCGGTCAGCCGTTCGTAAGCCTCCAGATACTTCGCCTGCGTCCGGGCCACCACGTCGGGCGGCAGGAGGGGCGCGGGCGGGGTCTTGTTCCAATCGAGGGTTTCGAGGTAATCGCGGACGAATTGCTTGTCGAAACTGGGCTGGCCCTGACCGGGCTGATACTGGTCAGCGGGCCAGAACCGCGAGGAGTCGGGGGTCAGGATTTCATCAATGAGGATGAGTTTGCCGTCGAGGAGGCCGAACTCGAATTTCGTGTCGGCGATGATGATCCCGCGCCGGCGGGCGTAATCGCGGGCGAAACGGTAAATCTTGAGGCTGGCGGCCCGCGCCTGCTCGGCAATCTCGGCGCCGACCATCCGCGCGGCCTGGGCGAACGGAATGTTTTCATCGTGGCCGGACGCCGCCTTGGTGGCCGGGGTGAAGATCGGCGCGGGCAATTCCGACGACTCCTTGAGGCCGGGCGGGAGTTTGATGCCGCAGATGGTTTGCTGGTCGCGATATTCCTTCCAGCCGGAGCCGGCGAGGTAGCCGCGGACCACGCATTCGACGGCGAGGGGCCTGGCCTTCTTGACGATCATGCTCCGCCGCGCCAGTTGGGCGGCATAGGGCTGGAGGCGGGGCGGCCAGGGATCGTTCGGGCGCGACAGGAGGTGGTTGGGCTGGAACGCGCTGGTCTGGTCGAACCAGAAATAGGAAATCTGGGTCAGCACCTCGCCTTTGCGCGGAATCCCATTGGGCATGATGCAGTCAAAGGCGGAGATACGGTCCGTCGCGACCAGCAGCAATGAATCGTCCAGATCAAACATCTCCCGCACTTTGCCGCTCTTGAGCTTGCGAAGGCCGGGCAAATCCAGTTGGAGCAACGTTTCGTTCGCCATGGCGGGAAATATGAAAGGAGCCGCGCCCGGAGCAAAGCGCAAAGTGCGTCACGCGCCGGCCAGAGCGCGAGACCGGCGCGGATGGACGCGGGCCGGGGAATGCCGGGATGACCGTGCGGTTAAGCCCCGCAGGCTCAGCGCGCCCAGCTTGCGCGGTAGAATCGTGAGACGCTGTTGGAGGAGGTCGAGTCTATGAAATCGGCCTGGCCGGTTTCGTTGCTCACCGAACTCAAGGGGGTCCATTTCACGAGGTTGGTGGTGACTTCAATCACGTAAGCCAGGCCGGCGGCCCCGCTGAGTGTGAAGGCAAACCTTCCATCGGCAGTCGTCCGGGGCTTGAGAAGCACCGGGGGGCCGACCACCCTCAGCAGCGCTACGGCGCTGGTTGCAGAACCTGCATTGTTGGTCACCAGAACGCTATAGCCGCCGGCTTGGGCGGATTGCACGTTAGTCAGAACCAGCGTGTCGGTCCAGGCCGTGCCCAGGTTGGTTCCGTTGAACTGCCATTGATATTCCATGGGCGCGGTGCCGCTGGCGGCCACGTCGAATTCCACTGTGCTCCCGACCAGCACCGTCTGGTTAGTGGGCTGCACGGTAATGGCCGGCGGCACCACCACCGTCAGCACCGCCACGGCGCTGGTCGCTGAGCCTCCCGCGTTGCTTACCATGACACCGTAACCGCCGGCCTGTGCGGGCTGCACGTTGGTCAGGCTCAAGGTCTGGCTCACGGCCCCATCCAGATTGGTGCCGTTCCACTGCCACTGATAATTCAAGGGCGCAGTGCCGCTGGCGGCCACGTCGAAGTTCACTGTACTCCCGACCAGCACCGTCTGGTTGGTGGGCTGCACGGTGATGGCCGGCGGTACCACCACCGTCAGCACCGCTACCGCGCTGGTCGTTGAGCCTCCCGCGTTGCTTACCATGACACCGTAACCGCCGGCCTGTGCGGGCTGCACGTTGGTCAGGCTCAAGGTCTGGCTCACGGCCCCATCCAGATTCGTGCCGTTCCATTGCCACTGATAATTCAAGGGCGCACTGCCGCTGGCCGCTACGTCGAA
>JBEKJO010000050.1:0-44841 GCA_050011195.1 Verrucomicrobiota bacterium
TCCGGGCACTGCCCCCAAGGAGGGAGAACGCCCCCATGGTCACGGACCGCGAGCCGTCCCCGGCTCGCAGCGCGTTAGAGGGTGCGGGGAGCGTGCCAAAGGTTTGATCGCCGTTTCGCATTAGTGGCCGCTGCGAGCCGGGGACGGCTCGCGGTCCGGGGGCAGTGTTCGGAAGCGCCCCCGGCTCCCGGCGTCACAAAATCGAGGCAAGCTGGCACAATCTATGCGTACAGGACCTCGGTGCAGGTCGGTTTTCCTGCATCCAGCGGTCGGCGCCCGAATTAGACGCCCCGCTGCTTTTCATAGTGGGTTGGGTTGGAGGCGACTCGGGCCGCCATAGCCCGGGTCGCCTTTTGCCGACCGCAGGTCAGCGCAGAGTTCTCGAGCGACTCCACCAACTCCCCATAGCTAACTTGCTCAAACCGTGGCCCCGTTCGGGGGTTTTTCGCCCTCCAGTCACGTGTCACTTATCAACTATAAACCACCAGCCAGCGACCCGGCAGAAGCCCATTAACCAGCGGAAAGGCGCAAAGAAGGCTTGCCAGGCAGCGCCGGCGGGTGTTTATTCAACGCAGGGCATGAGGAAATGAACGAGCCGAAGACCAACAGTCTTGAATCCGGGCAGCGCGGCGGAGTGTTGATTTATGTCGTGGACGACGAGCCGATGCTGCTGGAATTGGCGTCGGTCATCCTCGAACCTCTCGGTTACACCATCGAGACCTTTCGCGACCCGGACTCGGCGCTCCGGGCCTTTCGGGCTGCGGAACCGCCGCCGGCTCTCCTCATCACTGATTACGCGATGCACGCGATGACGGGCCTGAATTTGCTGGAAGCGTGCCGGCAAACTCAGCCGCGGCAAAAGACCCTTTTGGTAAGCGGCACGGTGGGCGCGGAAATCTTCCGCGATGCGCCGGTCAAGCCCGATCGCTTTCTGGCCAAGCCCTACCAGTCGAAACAACTCATCGACGCGGTCGAGGCGCTGCTGGCGGATTAGGCGGGATTCGCGCGCAGCAAAAGTGACTGTCGGTTAAACTAAAGAGCAACAGGTATAAGGCATCTATGAAAAAGCTTATCACTCGTCTTCTCATTGCACTAGTCGTGGTGGTCATTCTCGCCGTTTTGGCAGTGGGGCTGTTTTTGGATGGGGCCATCAAGAAGGGGGTGGAAACCTTCGGCCCGAAGCTGACCAAAGTCGATATTAAGCTGCAGTCCGTGAGCCTGTCCTTGTTTTCCGGGTCGGGCGGCATCAAGGGGCTGGTGGTGGGCAATCCCGAGGGGTTCAAGACGCCCTCGGCCATCAGTGTCGGCACCGCCACCGTTGCCCTCAAGCCCGGATCGTTGCTCTCGCACAAGATCGTCATCAAGTCCATCAAGGTTCAGGGGCCGGAGATCACCTACGAGACCGACCTGAAGCATAACAACCTGAGCAAGATTCTCTCAAACGTGCAGGAGGCCACCGGCGGCGGGGGGCAGGAACCGGCCAAGCCGACGGAACCGGCCCCGCCCAAGGAAGCGAAGCCGGCCAAGACACTCGAAGTGGATGATTTTGTCATCAGCGGCGGCAGGATTCACGTGAGCGTGACCACCCTGGGCGGGCAGGCGGCGACGATTCCGTTGCCGGACATTCATTTGCAGGGTCTGGGCACGGGTCCGGAGGGCATCACGCCGGCAGAGCTGACGAAAAGGGTGCTGGAGGCTATCAAGGACTCGGTCCAAAAGGCATCCTCCGGCGCGGTGAATGATATTGGCAAAGGGGCTATCTATTTCACGAAAGATGCGGGGGGCTTGGGCACCAACGCCGTCGATAAGGTCACCAAGGGATTAGGTGGCTTCCTCAAGAAGAATTAGCGGGCAGGAAAAAGGAGACAGGAGGCAGAATCCTGAATTCAGAATCCTGCCTGCTTGGGGCCTACTTCCCGGGCACGAAGATGGCGCACGCGGGCGCGCCGACAGAGACGGTCTCCTCGGTGGCGCTCAGGCGGCCGGTGCTGGCATCGACGCGGAAAATGACAATGCTGTCCGAGTCCTGGTTTTCG
Source organism: Verrucomicrobiota bacterium (assembly GCA_050011195.1). Taxonomy (GTDB): domain Bacteria; phylum Verrucomicrobiota; class Verrucomicrobiia; order Limisphaerales; family UBA8199; genus PALSA-1440. The sequence goes on from JBEKJO010000050.1 coordinate 2,037, forward strand.
GCCAGCAGCCATTGGCCGGTCGGATCGAGCGTAAAGTGTCGGGGAGTTTTGCCCTGAGTCGATTGGTGTTCCACCAAAGTCAGTTGGCCGCTTTTGGGGTCGAGGCTGAAGACGGCGATGCTGTCGTGGCCGCGATTTGAGCCATACACAAACTTCCCCGAGGGATGCACCTGCACCTCCGCGCCGGAGCGTTCGCCGGCGAATGTCTCCGGCAGGGTTGAGACGGTCTGCAATTCCTTTAGCGCACCACGCTTTGCGTCGTAGGCGAACGCGGTGAGCGTCGCGCTCATTTCGTTGATCAGGAAGACAAACCGGCCCGAGGGATGAAATGCCAGGTGGCGCGGGCCGGAGCCGGGTCTGATGGCAGTAAAAGGCGGGTCGTTGGGCACGAGCGCGGCTTTGGCCGGGTCGAGCCGGTAAACGAGCACCTGGTCCAGGCCAAGGTCGCAGGTTAGGGCGAACCGATTGGCGGGGTCCGCGGTGATGAAATGGGCATGGGGCCCAGCTTGGCGCGCGGGGTTCACGCTCGATCCCCGGTGCTGGATGACGGCGCCCGGCTCGGCTAACCCGCCGTCCGCCCGAATCGGCAGGGCGGCAATGCTGCCGCTGCCATAATTGGCGACCAGGAGGCAGGCGCCGGTCCGGTCCACGGCCAAGTGGCACGGCCCTTCACCGCCGGAGGATTGCCTGTTGACCAAGGTGAGCTGGCCTGTCTTTGCGTTCAGGCTGAACGCGGCGACCGCACCGACGCGCTTGCCGGCCACACTGCTCGTTTCGCCGACGGCATAGAGGAAACGCCGGCTGGGATGGAGCACCAAAAAGCTCGGGCTTGGCGTTGCCGTCGCCAACTCGGGAGCGCTGAGCCGGCCAGTGGCCGGGTCGAAGCGGGCCACGTAAATGCCCTTGCTTTTTCCGCCCGTGTAGGTGCCGATATAGACTCGCATCGTGCTGTCGGCGGGAAGGGCTTCTGCGAACATGGGGGGATGGTAAACAAATCCGCAGGCAAGGACAGGCCAAATGAGGCGGAGGCGCGGCAGCAATTTCATCGGGCTAGAGAACACGATCCATCGGCCTTTTCAACCAGTAAACGCGACGCCGCAGGTTGACCAGCGCTCCCGGTCTTTCGACTTTGGCTGCGGTGGTGCTTTCGGCTGCGCCCCCGCATTGACCAGCGGGCGCGCTTGGTTCACCCTCCGGGCCGGCTGGTGACGGCCTCCCGGCTTAGCCGCGCCAACTTGAGCATGAGCGATGACATTCAGATTGTTCCGTTGTCCCGCAACTCGCGGGATGTGCGGCGTTTCTTGAAGCTCAGCTACGGCATTTACCGGGATGACCCCAACTGGGTCGCCCCGCTGCTGATGGATCTCAAAAAGGTCTTCACGGACGCCAACCCGCTGTTCGAGCACGCGGTGATGCAGCTCTGGATCGCCACCCGGGGCGGGCAGGATGTTGGTCGCATGGCCGGCATCATCGATCGCAATTATAACCACGTGGCCAAAGAGCCCGCCGCCTTTTTCGGCTTCTTCGAGTCGGTGAATGAGCCGGCGGTCAGCCGCCGGCTCTTCGAGACGGTCTCCGGCTGGACCCGCCAGGCGGGCTTGCCACGAGTGCTGGGGCCAATGAACCCCACGACCAACGACGAGTGCGGGTTGCTGGTCGAGGGCTTCGATTCGCCGCCGGTCATCATGATGACCTACAATCCGCGCTACTACGTGACGCTGGTCGAAGGGGCCGGCTTTCGCAAAGCCAAGGACCTGCTGGCGTTTCACATGGACCTGGCAAAGATTCCCATGGAGCGCTTGGGCCGCATCGCTGCCCAGATCAAACAGCGCAACCCGAACCTGGTCTTCCGTCCCGTTCGGCGCAAGACGTTGGAGCAGGACCTCGTCAAGATTAAGGAAGTCTATAACGCCGCCTGGCAGGCTAACTGGGGTTTCGTGCCGATGACCGATGCGGAAGTGGATTTCATGGCCGCCCGCCTCAAGCCGGTGCTCATGGAAGGCCTGATCTGGCTGGCTGAGGCGGGCACCGAACCGGTCGGGTTTCTGCTGGCGCTGCCGGATTATAACATGGCGCTCAAATCGTTGCAGGGGCGGTTGCTGACGCCGAAGGTGCTGGGGTTCATTCCATACCTGCTCGGCTGGAAGTGCCCGCCGCGGACCCGGGTCATCACTCTGGGCGTGAAAGAGAAGTATCGCGCCAAAGGGCTGGAGTCCGCGATGTTGATCGAGGGGCTTAGGGTGGGCTTTGCTGCCGGCGTCCGCGAGTCCGAAGCGTCCTGGATTCTGGAGGACAACCTCATGATGTCCCGCGTGATCGAGGCCATCGGCGGGCGCCCTTACAAAACTTACCGGATATACGAACGGCGGGTTTGACGGCGGCTTCCATGACCCATGCCGGAGGCGACGCAAGGAGACTGTGATCTGCGGCTGGGAAAGAATGCGTCTCCCTGCGTCGTTTCCCACACGGCACGTGGTGGGGGAGAAACATCGTCAACGGAGCGTTCCTCTTTGCATCTTGAACTCGGCGCGGGGGCTTCCTATGCTCGGCGCATGAAACGAATTTCCTTTCTGTTAGTGACACTGGCGCTGTGCCTCTCTCCGGCTTTGCGCGCCCAGGACGCGGCGACCGAAGAACGATTGAACAAGCTGAGCGGCAGAATCGACGATCTGGCCGCCGCGCAGGAGTCCTTGAAAAAGCAGATCGACGTCCTGGCCAAAGAGCTGGACAGTGTGCGCGAGCAGTCGGGCAAACCCAATGCCGGCTACGCCCGCCAGGAAGATTTGAACCGCCTGGTCGAGAAGGTTCAAGAAGTGGACCGGAAGCGGCTGGACGATGCCGAGAAGACCCACACCGAACTGCTGAAGCTGCGCAATTTGCTGGAGGCGCCGCTCACGCCGAAGAAGAAAACCTCCGTCACCGCACCCAAGGACACTCCCGTTAGCACCAACCCGCCAACGCCGGACAAGGGCTTTGAATATGTGATTAAGTCGGGCGACACGCTCGACGCCATCGTGCAGGCGTACAAAGACCAGAAGGTCAAGGTGACAGTGGCCGAAATCCTGAAGGCCAATCCGGGGTTGAAAGCGGAGCGGCTGCGCGTGGGGCAGAAGATTTTTATTCCTGCGCCGCAGCCTTGAGCGGTTCAGTGGCAGGGAAACGGGCGCCTCAGCCCCAGCCAGCCAGCATCGCGAGCGCAATCAGGACGGCCAATCCAATCCGATACCAGCCGAACGCGGTGAAGGTGTGGGTCTGCACGTAGCGCAGCAGCCATTTCACTGCTATGAAGGAGACGACCGCGGCGACGAGGGAGCCGAGCAGCACCATGCCCCAATGTTCCGGCGCCGTGCCGGGCGGTGGGTGGTGCAGCGCCTTGAAGATTTTCAAGCCGCTGGCCGCCAGCATGGTCGGGATGCCGACGATGAAGCAGAACTCTACGGCCGCGGGCCGCGCCAACCCCAGCAGCAGACAGAACGTGATCGTGGTGCCGGAGCGCGACGAGCCGGGGAAGACCGCGGCGACAAGCTGGCCAAGCCCGACCGCGACGGCCATCGTCCAGGTCACCTGGTCGTTGAGCGTCTTGCCGCGCAGCCAGGCTTCGACGACGACAAACCCGATGCCGCCGATCAACAAGGCCCAGGCGACCGGCGTGAGTTCCTCGGGCAGTTTGAAGCCCTTTTTCTCCAGGATGAAACCAGGGCCGCCCGTCACCACACAGGCGAGCACGAGTTTGCCGGCGTAACTCTGAGTGGCCTGCTCGCGCCAGCGGAAGAGGAACTGGTGGAATCGCTGGTGGAAGAGGGGAATCACCGCGAGGACCGCACCGGCCTGAATCACGACGTTAAAGAGGTCGCTTTGGCGGATGTGCAGCCAGCGCTCGGTTATGAGCAGGTGGCCGGTGGACGAAACGGGCAGGAACTCGGTAATTCCTTCCACAATTCCGAGCAGAATAACAGCAAGCCAGTCTGGCATGGGGTGGTTTAGACGCTAAAAGGCGGCAGAAGACAAGCCGCAAATGCGAGGCGGCTGCGAATTCCTCTACGGCGGAAGGAGGGAGTAGCGGAGTTGCAGGGCATGGGGAACCGGCCACTACTTCTTTTTCTTCCGGAATACGGCGCCGATGGCGGACTTGGATTCCTCGCCCCGCTGGCGGACCTTCAACTGGCCGAGGATGGCGTGCCAGCCGATATAGATCCGGTGCCACTGGCTTTCCAGGGCGCGCAAGGCGCCTTCATTCATCTCACTCAAGTAACGCAGAGACGGGGCATCTGTAATCAAGGTGTGAATGTCCTCGCGGGTCGGGGAAGGGACTTCGACGGACGCCAGAATCAGTTCCAATTCCTGGACGAGGACGCTCTTGGTCTCCAGGAATTGATTATCCTCCTCCGGGCTGAATTTCCTGGCGCGTGCCAGGTTGACGAAGGTGTTGAACTGTTTCCAGCACTCAATGTAGTTTTCCACTTGGTCAACGAGTTGGTCTAGTTTTTGATTGCGCATAGGCTGGTGCGGTTATTTTTGGCTCATGGGTGAGGCGGGGGCCTTGGGAGAGAGGAATACGATGGCGCCGCCGCGCAGTTCGCGGGCGGTGATTTTCAAGCTGGGGTAGTGAATGGTCAGCTCGGCGAGGGGCAATTGGGCCGCCGCGGCCTCACCAAAAGCGGCGCGCACCTGCCGGGCGATGTCTTGGACCAGGTCGGACGGAAAGCTCGACGGCAACGTGCCCATGAGCACACAGCCTCCGCGGTCCACGGTGAAGCTGCCGGAAGGGAGCCGCAACAATGTGGGCGCTGATTTGGCAAAGAGGTTCAGGAGACCCATAGCGCCAAGACTTTTTTCATCATGTCCCGGACTTGGTCCGGGGCCAGGGAAGGTTTCCAGCCGACACAGAACTCGGTTTCACCCTGGCAGGCCAGCGCGACATGTCGCTGCGGCCCGAAGCCCTCGATCTGTTCGAGGGGGCCCGCCCCCAGGCGGTCCCCGAGGGCACGGAACCGTTCCAGGCTCTGCCGCGCCCAAGCGGCCATGCGCTCCGGGTTCTCCAATCCGCGTGCGACCTGTTGCCCCTCCTGGCCGGGCTTCATCGCGAGCACAAACTCAACTCCTTCGACCCGCGACAATTGCGCCAGCGGCGAGACGGGTGGTTGCGGGGCGCCTTCGGGAGTCACCCCGCCGCGCGATTCGTCCAGCGCCTGCGCTGATTCGAGGAGCAGCGCATTATAGGACTTAAAAACGGTGCGGGGGCGGCTCGGTTCGGCCGGCAGCATTTCGAAGTTGCCGGCTCTCCAGGACAGGATTCTTTGGAAGGCGGCTTCGCCCCGCAGGTCGTCCGCCTCGGCGTCAACTGGCTCGCCACATAGAATCCAGATTTTCCCGGTGCGCGGACCGTTGGTGATGCGCAGCACGGAGGAGCTCTGCGAGATGCATTCCAACTGGATGATGTCCATGAGGCTCTTGCTTTGGACGCCGCGGAAGCCGGCCTCGCTTTCGCGCCCGAGCAAGGACTCGAGGCATTCAAGAAACATTTTGGTTTCCTGCTCGGTGGCGGGCTTATGCCAAAAGAGGTCCACGCCCAAGGCGTAGGCGCGGGAGCGGAACTGCTCGTCCGGTTCTGCGGTCAGCGCCACCGTGCGCAGTTGCGGGTACTTGCGCCGCACGATGGCGAGGACTTGCAAGCCGTCCATTTTCGGCATTTTGAGATCGCAAATGAGCAACTGGAACGGCTCAGCCTCCAGCATCGCAATCACGCGCGCCCCGGATGCCGCCGTGTGGATCTCGGGCCGGCTGGGCAACTGCGCCAGGATTTCCCGGTACATATCCAGCAAATCCGGATCGTCGTCTGCCAGCAGAATCTTAGGGCGTCTGTCCATTGCTTCGTGCGTCAACCGCTAACTCCGTATCCATGCAAACTCAAGCATGAAAAACCAAACGTAGTTTGCCTTGTTCAGTAGCAAGGGTTATTCCCCGGTGACCACGAGGATGAAGTTTTTTGGTGTTCAGTGTGCTTCGCCTGTGGTTCAGGGGGTGGGGCGTTCCGGGACCTTGACCCCGGAAGCCCGCGAAAGGCCCGAAAAGAGCAGCAATGGGACAAACCGTCCAGTGATGAGACAATCAACGTATCATGCTCGTTCTGGCAAGCGTGCTGGCTGCTCCTGAAAGCCTGTTGAATGGCGCGAGGAGGAGAGCGACATCAAGAGCGCAATCCAGGCTGCCGTTCCACCCGGACTCGGCTCTGGAGCGGGGGGGGGTCTGGCCGGGGCAGCAGTCGCTCTCCTTGGCGCCACATTTTGGCGGGTGTTGGAGCCAGTGACAGAGGTCCGACCGTGGCAACGGCCAGGCTGCAGGTCAAGGGGGATGCGCCTCGGGCCTTGTTATTCGGCAGTATAAAGCCGGCGCCGCGACTGTGGCATAATTCCTGCGCGAAAGGCCGCCAGAAGCAGTTCAACCGGAATAAACGAAATGAATCGTGCGTCAACCAGCATTGAGGGCGGCCCGCCGCCCGCAATGCCCCGGCCCCAGGGAGTTTGCTGGCCGGGCCTTAATCACTTGGGGGCCTTGGTTTGCTCCGGGGTTGAAACGACAGTCGAAACAGAGTGCACGGACTCACTTCATGAATATTAAGATGTTTGGCTACCTAAAGAATCTTCTGCGAAAGTGGGTTGAGACGCCCGACGAAGACCAGCCCGTGCCCGCGCCCGGTGCTGCCCCTGCGTCCATGCGGCGGATCGTTATGGCTCCCCGTCCCGAAGCCGCACCGCCGCACAAGAATGGCGTTCATCAAAACGGCAGGGGGATCGAGCTGCCTTTGCAGCCAATCCTCAGCGCACTGCCGCTGGAATTGCAGCCCCGGCTCCTGCACGCGGATGCCGGCGCCCTGACCATTGCCATTCCGCTCGAAAAAATCCTGGCGCAACTCTCACGCGGAGCGGTGCACATTTCCTTCGGTGAGCTGCGGCAGGCCGCGCCCGACCTCTTCACGCCAGAAGATGATCGTGACCGCGTATTGGTCCCGCTACCCTTGGCAGAGATTCTGACCCGGCTTAACCCCGCCTTAGTCACGCGCCGACGCGTGCAAAGGCAAGTGGAAATCCCGGCTGACATCTGCAGTCCGTTCGACCAGCGTAACCAGGGCCTGATCTTTTCGGTAGGCCCGGCTAAACCCACCTCAGCTCCGACTCCGACTCCGGCCCCCCTCCCCCCCCTGCGCCCTGCCGCGACTCCCGCACCAACGCCGGTCGCGCCACTAGCCCGCAGCGGAATTACTTTCGCGCCCACGCCGCCGCCGCCATCTGCGGCACCGCACAGTGCGCCCGCGATGAGTTCCGCTACGCGCGCACTGCGCGAATTGAGCAGTAGCCAGGCGCCCGCTGCCCCCGCCCCCATCCCCGTGGCCCCGGCGGCTCCGCCGTCAAGCCCTCCGGGCAATCCCAACCCGCTCCTTGTGGGCCTGACCTCCCTGGCCGAAGGCTGGCCGGAAGTTGTGCGCCAGGAGCTTGTTCAACTGAATCTGGTGGACGCCAAAGTGGCATTGCCGACGGAAATCGTCGAGCGCGCGCTCAAACAGGGCCGAGTCGCTTTCACCTGGAAAACCTTGCGTTCCTGGATCAGGCCCGCCCCCCTGCCGGTGGTTTCCGCCCATGACAGCCTCGCGCTTGAATTGCCGTTGAAAGTTGTCGCCCCCCTGTTTCTGGCCCGGCAGAAAGAGGCCGGCAAGTTCCAGAAAAAGGTTTCCGTTGACGAAGAGATTCCCAACCTATTCTTCGGGTTTCCCCGGCCGGAGTCAGGCAGCGCCACGGTGGCCTCGACCGCCGGCGCCGCGAGGACCAAGCCGGCGGACACGAATTTTTATGTTTGGAGCGACTCGAGCGACAAGGTCCGTGTTCAGGAAGACACAGTTAAGCGCGGCCCCTCGCCCGGGACTAAGTTCGTCGCCAAGTACGCCACGCCCAACGAAGTCGTTTCGCGCGCGGCCGTGCTGGACGGGGTAGCCGGGTCGCTCATTGCCTTGCCGGACGGGCTGATGGTGGCCAGCCGTCTTTCCCCGGACCTCAATGGCGACACGCTGGCGGCGTTCCTGCCCCAAATCTTCGGCAAAGTCAACCAATGCACCAAAGAACTGCGGATGGGCGAACTCAATAACGTCAACTTCACAGTGGGCAATATTCCCTGGAAGATCTTCCGGGTGAACGCGATCTTCTTCGCCGCCTTCGGCCGCGCGGGCGAGCCGCTGCCAACCGCGCAACTGGCGGCGCTGGCCGCCGAGCTGGACCACAGACCCAAATAATTTTATGGCCATCATCAATCAAGCAACCAAAGAACTGCAGGTCAAAATCGTCTATTACGGCCCGGCCATGGGCGGCAAAACGACCAACCTCGTCCAGGTGCACGACCACGTGCAGACCGCCGTCGGCAACAAAGGCAAGCTGGTTTCGCTCGCCACGAGCTCGGACCGCACCCTGTTCTTCGATTTCCTGCCCATCGAAGCCATGTCCATCAAGGGCTTCAAAACCAAATTCCAGCTTTACACGGTCCCCGGCCAGGTCATCTACAATACCACCCGCCAGCTCGTCTTGCGGGGGGTGGACGGCATCGTTTTCGTCGCGGATTCCCAGTACGAGAAAATGGCTGAGAACGTCGAGAGCTTCGCGAATCTGGAAGACAACCTGAAGACCTTGAGGCTCAACCTCGCCGACATTCCCTACGTGTTGCAGTATAACAAGCGCGATCTGCCGAATGTCGCCCCGGTGGAATACATGGAGTTCCTGTTGAACAACCGCGACGTCCAGGTCCCGTCCTTCACCTCGACCGCGCACAAGTGCGAGGGGGTGTTTGAGGCGCTCAACATGATCACCCGCATGTTGCTCCACAAATTCATCAGCCAGGGAACCCCGCAGTACGCATGACATGGCCACCTTGCCCCAGCTTATCGAAGAAGACATCGAGCGGCTCGAAGGGGAGTTGCGGGAATTGCTCGAAAAGAGCGACGCCACTATCGCGCTGATCATCGACAAGGGTGGCTTTCTCATCACCAGCCAGGGCGACGCGCGGCAGTTCGACCTCACCACCATCGCAGCGCTCGCTTCGGGCGCTTACATGGCCAACCAAACGATCGCCAACCTCGTCCACGAAACCAGTTTCAACAGCACGTATCAGCAGGGCGAGAAATTCAGCATGTTCATCATGTGCGTGGACGAGAACTGCCTGCTGGTCGCCATCTTCAAAGCCCAGGTGAGCGTGGGCGCGGTGAAGTATTTTGCCATGTTGCCCAGGAACGCGATCCCACCGCCGGGTTGGACTTGTCCGAACTCAACCTCGCCGACCCGAGCGAGGTGTTTAGGAGAAAAGCGTGAAGCGTGAAGCGTTGAGGTGCTAAGACGTGACTTGAGATCGGTTACGCCCGCTTCAACGCTTCAACCCTCCTCACGCCGCTCCGCACCGGGGCCCTCGTTACACTTTCGCATGTGACCCGTCGCAGTACGGCGCGTTCTGCGAATGCTTACACCCGCACCACGCCACCGTCTTGGCCTCAGTGATCTCGGCCTTGACCGGCCCGAGGCCCGTCCCCTTGTGCGACCCGTCGCAGAACGGCTGGCCTTTTGAACGCCCGCACGCGCACCACCAATACGTGCCCGCCTCGGCCTTCTGCACGATGGGGGATTTCTGAAAGATGATTGCTTCGCTCATAACTTTGGCCGGCAATCTACCTCCAAACCCGCGGAAAGCAAGGGCAGGAACCCCCCTTGCCGTTCGCTCTCCGGACTCGGGTTGCAGATGCCACATAAACCCTATTGACATGCAGATGTCAGTACGACAATATATTGTCACTATGTCTGGATCCCGATCCCAAAGCCGCCTGCCTGGCGTTACCACGACGGGGCAAAGCCCAACCCCCGGCGAAGAAGAATTCCATGCCAAACTGCAAGCTCTATTTGCGGAAGCGACTGCCTTGGCCAATCAGTTGAGGAAGACCGCGGTTCACGTTCATCGGCAGAACAATTCCTCGGCAGGAGGGCGGGGCATTCTGCAAGTTCTCGAACGGCTGGGACCCCAGACCGTCCCGGGAATAGCCCGCATTCGCACCCTCTCCCGCCAGAACATCCAAATCCTGGTCAACCGCTTGGAATCCCACCGCTATGTCGCATTGACCGCCAATCCAGCCCACAAAAGGTCGGGTTTGGTTCACTTGACCGACGCGGGCAGAACCTTGCTGGCAGCCGTAAAGGAGCGAGAGGCAAACTCTCTGGAGGGTCTCTTGCCTCAGGTTCCCAAAGCTCAGTTGCCCCCGGCCACCAGGCTGCTGCGCCGGCTTCGGTTGTTGCTCTCGGGAAACGAATGGCCCCCGGCTGAGAGGGGTGGCGGACGCCCCAGTCCCAAGCGCACGCGGCCATTACCAAAGCTCGCGGAGGACAGAAAACCCCCTCCGGCGCCCGCAGAGCCGCTGGGAGAGCCTGAGCCAAGTGAGCCAGACGAAAGCGAGTTCCCTGTTAATTTGCTGTGATTCAGCCAACTTGGACTTGAGGGCCCTTGGCCGGGATGGACCGTTGTTCATAATCCTGCCAGCTCGCCGCGTCTCATCCGGCGAGAAATCTGTGTGCATCCGCCTCCATCCGTGGTAACAATCTCCCGGCGTTATGGACTACGAAGCGGTCATCGGCCTGGAAACCCACGTCCAGCTCAAGACGAAGTCGAAGATGTGGTGCGGCTGTGCCAATGAGTTTGGTGCACCCCCCAACACCCACGTCTGCCCGGTCTGCCTGGGCCTGCCCGGCGTGTTGCCCGTCGCCAACGAGGAGGCGCTGCGCCTGACCGCCCTGACCGGCTTTCTGCTGAACTGCACGGTGACGCGGTACGCAAAGTTCGACCGGAAGAACTATTTCTATCCGGACATGCCGAAGAACTACCAGATCACGCAATACGACAAGCCTTCCACCATTAACGGCTGCGTCGAGTTCGAGTTCGGCGCCGGCCTCGCGCGGGTGCGCATCACGCGGGCCCACCTCGAGGAGGACGTCGGCAAGAACTTCCACTTCGAGCGCAACAGCGGCGTGGATTTCAACCGCGCCGGCGTGCCGCTGATGGAGATTGTCTCCGAGCCGGACATCACCAGCGCGGACATGGCCTACGAGTATCTCAATGCCCTCAAGGAAATTCTCGTCTATGGCGGCGTGAGCGATTGCGACATGGAGAAGGGCATGGTGCGTTGCGACGTGAACGTGAGCGTGCGGCCCAAAGGACAGCAGGAACTCGGCGCCAAGATCGAGATCAAGAACATGAACAGCTTCAGCGGGGTGCGCAAGGCGCTGGAGTACGAAATCCCGCGCCAGATCGAAGTGCTCAACCAGGGCGGCAAGCTGATCCAGTCCACGCGCCGCTGGGACGACGCGGCCGGCATCACCGAGGAAATGCGCACCAAGGAACACGCGCACGACTACCGCTATTTCCCCGAGCCGGACCTGATGCCCTTCCAGCCGACAGAGGCGTGGTTGAAGGAGGTGAGGAGCCGGGGGGTGGAACTGCCGCTGGCCCGCAAGCAGCGGTTCATGCGCGATTACCAGTTGCCGGCCTCCGACGCCCAGACCTTCGTTTGGGATGCGCCGTTGGGGAATTACTTCGAGGAGGAAGTGAAAGGCATACCAGCCGAAATACAAGGGGACCGGAGAGCCAAGAGAGTCAAAGCAGTCGCCAACTTTATTATTAATAATCTGCGGGCAGAAATGGCCAAGCAAGGCAAGGGGTCTTCCTCAGAGATTGCTTCCGAAGGGGCAATCGACCTAGCCAGACCTTATCCAGTACATGGTCTAATTGTGGACGTGGCTGCTTTGGTTGAGAACAACACGGCTAATATTTCAACCGTGCAGCAGGTTATATTTCCCGAAATGTTTAGGACCGGCAAGTCGCCCGCGGTCATTCTTCAAGAAAAAGGCCTGGCGCAGGTGAGCGACACGGGTGCGATTGAGAAGTTCTGCGACGAAGCCATCGCCGCCAACCCCGGGCCGGTCAGTGATTACAAGGCCGGGAAGGCCGCCGCCTTGAACTTCCTCAAGGGACAGGTGATGAAGCTGAGCAAGGGCAAGGCCAACCCGGCGCTCGCAGGTCAGATCCTGGAGCGAAAACTGAAGGGATAGTGCCTGAAATGGTTACTACATGAGTCACATGGTTACAAAGGCGAGCGCCCGAATGCACCCATGTAACTTATGCACCGATGCAACCTTGCAACTCGACCAGCCTTTCGGCCTTTAGACTCAAGACGTTAGACTCAAGACTTCAGACTTCAGACTCACAGCCCCGCAGCCACCAGATCGCCCACTTGTGACGTGCTGTAGCCCATCTTGCCGGCCGCCAGGCTCTTGACCTTCTCGCGGGTGACTTTGATGACGGCAGTTTCGATGGCTTTGGCCGCGGCAGTCTCGCCGAGGAAATCGAGCATCATCTGCCCGGCGCAGATCGCCGCCAGGGGATTGATGACGCCCTTCCCCGTGTATTTCGGGGCGCTGCCGCCAATCGGCTCGAACATGCTGGTGCCTTGCGGGTTGATGTTGCCGCCGGCGGCGATGCCCATGCCCCCCTGCACCATCGCCCCCAAATCGGTGATAATGTCCCCAAACATGTTGTCGGTAACGATGACATCGAACCATTCCGGGTTCTTCACGAACCACATCGTCGTGGCATCCACGTGGGCATAATCCCGCTTGATGTCGGGGTAATCCTTCTGGCCGATTTCGTGGAAGGCGCGTTCCCAAAGGTCAAACGCATAAGTCAGCACGTTGGTCTTGCCGCTGAGCGTCAGCTTCTTTTCCTTGTTCCGCTTGCGGGTGAACTCGAAGGCATAACGCAGGCAGCGCTCGACCCCGCGGCGCGTATTGACGCTTTCCTGCAAAGCCACCTCGTGGGGCGTCCCTTTGAAGACGAATCCGCCCGCGCCGGTGTACAGCCCTTCGTTGTTCTCGCGGACGACGACGAAATCAATGTCCTCGGGCTTCTTGTCTTTCAGCGGGCAGAAGCGCTCGTCGTAGAGTTTGACCGGGCGCAGATTGATATACTGCTCCAGCTCGAAGCGGGTGCGGAGCAGGATGCCCTTTTCGAGAATGCCCGGCTTTACGTCGGGATGGCCGATGGCGCCGAGCAAAATGGCCGGGAACTTCCGCAGTTCCGCCAGCACGCTGTCCGGCAGCGCCTCGCCGGTCCGCAAATAGCGTTCGCCGCCGAGGTCGTAGTTGGTGTAGTTGAGCTTGAGCTTGAACTTCTTCGCGGCGACCTCGAGCACTTTGACCGCCTCGCGGACCACTTCCGGTCCCGTGCCGTCGCCGCCGATGACTGCAATGTTGTAGCTTTTCATGTTAAATCAACTGCCTGCGCCAGGGAGGGCGAGCGTCCCCGCGAGCCCTGATTTCTGGTTGCAGCTTTTCATGCTAAAGCGCCTGCCTGCGCCTTTCGCAGAAAGCGCGGATGCTAGTCATTCCGGGCCGGGAGGCAAGAAGTTCGTGATTGCTTAACCGAAGCGCTCTGGTAACCGTCTCACCTGTTGCTTGGTATGCTATTGAAAACCGCCTTTTTACAGACCGCCACAGTGCTCTTGCTGCTGCAACCTTTGCGCCCCGCTCAGGGCGCGCCGCCCAAGCCTAAAATCCTGTTCATCCTCAGCGATGACATGGGCTACAGCGACATCGGCTGCTATGGCGGCCGGTTTGCGCCCACCCCCAATCTCGACCGCCTCGCGCGCGAAGGCATCCGCTTCATCCAATACTACAGCGTCTCACCTATATGCTCGCCCTCGCGCGCGGGGGCCACCACCGGCATCTTCCCCGCCCGCTGGAATCTCACCAGCTACCTTCAAACCCGCGCCGGCAACCGCGCCTGCGAGCAGGCCGACTTTCTGGACCCGCAGGCGCCCTCCCTCGCGCGCACACTCAAGGCTGCCGGCTACGCCACCGCCCATTTCGGCAAATGGCACATGGGCGGTGGGCGGGACGTGACCAACGCGCCGCCCTTCGCCGCCTACGGTTTCGACGAGCACGCCGGCACCTGGGAAAGCCCGCAGCCCCATCCGGACATCACCTCGACCAATTGGATTTGGTCGCCCAATGACAAGGTGAAGCGCTGGGATCGCACCGCATTCTTCGTGGACAAGACCCTCGATTTCCTGCGCCGGCATAAGGACCAGCCCTGCTACGTGAACCTCTGGCCTGACGACGTCCACACACCCTGGGTGCCCAGTCAGGAACGCCTCGGCCTTTATCCCAACGGCCCGGCAGACGAGCGGAAATTCCGCGCCGTGCTTGACGAATACGACCGCCAGATGGGCCGGCTATTCATGGGCCTGACGAACCTCGGCCTCGAAGAGCGCACCCTGGTGATCTTCAGCAGCGACAACGGGCCGCTGCCCAGCTTTCGAGGCAGCCGCGCCGGCGGTTTGCGAGGCAGCAAGTTCAGCCTCTACGAAGGCGGTGTGCGGATGCCTTTCATCGTTAGGTGGCCGGGCCATGTCCCCGCTGGCCGGGTTGATGACCAAACGGTGCTGGCCGCAACGGACCTCTTTCCCAGCCTGTGCGCTATTGTCGGCATCCCCCTCCCGCCAGGGGTCGCCTTCGATGGCGAGGACCTCAGTGCCGTTTTGACCGGCAGCCCAACCACTCGCACCCGGACGCTTTTCTGGGAGTATGGCCGCAATACCAACGCCTTCAACTTCCCGGAGGGCAAAGACCGCAGCCCGAACGTCGCCCTGCGCGAAGGCGACTGGAAGTTTTTGGTCAACGCCGACGGCTCCGATGCGCAACTTTACAATCTCCGGGACGACCCGAAGGAGACGGTCAACGTGGCCGATCAACGCCCCGACATCGCCCGGCGCTTGCAGGAAAAGGCCCTGGCTTGGCGCAAATCCCTCCCCAAACTGACTCACCAAATCAGGGAGGGCGAGCGTCCCCGCGAGCCTTGATCTCCGGAGATTGACGGGCATGTTTGGAATCGCGGGGCCGCTCGCCCCAAGGAGTGAGAACGCCCAACGGTGACGGACCGCGAGCCGTCCCCGGCTCGCAGCAGCCACGAACGCGAAACAATGATCGAAGCTCTCCCACATTCCAACGCGCTGCGAGCCGGGGACGGCTCGCGGTCCGGGGGCAGTGCGTGGATGCGCCCGCTTGCCCCCCCCGCGCGCAGAAAAAGCTTTATTCCCTCCCGCAAATCCCTGAAAACACAGGCATGAAACTGATTGAACCCGTCCGCCGGGGTCGCCGCTGCCCCACTTTGAACTCCAGTGGCTCAGTTCGTTCGCAGGCTGCGAGGACCCTTCCCAACGCTGTTTCCTCATTTAACCCCTTTAACTCCTTTAACTCCTTTAACCTCTTTAACTCTTTTAACCCCTTTAACTGTTTCGGTTGCGGCTTTACCGCTTTGCTGCTGCTAGCCGCCTGTGCCCAGCTTGCGGTCGGCGAGGGCATTTCCTTGCCCACCACGGCGACGATGAGGCCCCCACGGGGCTTCACGGCCCTCTTCAACGGCAAAGACCTCACCGGCTGGCGCGGCGGGGAGACCTTCGACCATCGCAAGCTCCTCGCGATGCCCGCCGACCAGCGCGACGCCCAAATCGCCAAGTGGACGGAATCCATGAAGGCCCACTGGCGCGTCGAACACGGCGAGCTGGTCAACGACGGCGAGGGCGCCTACGCCACCACCGAAAAGGACTACGGCGACTTCGAGTTGCGCGTCGAGTATAAGACCGTGCCCAGGGCCGACTCCGGCATCTACCTGCGCGGCTGCCCCCAGGTCCAGATTTGGGACTACACCGAGAAGGAGAAATTCCCGCTCGGTGCCGACAAAGGCTCCGGCGGCCTCTGGAACAACAGCCCCGGCGCCCCCGGCAAAGACCCGCTCGTGCTCGCCGACAAACCCTTCGGCCAGTGGAATGCCGTCCGCGTCCTCATGGTCGGCGCGCGCGTCAGCGTCTGGCTCAATGGCAAGCTCGTCGTGGACCACGCCCTGCTCGAAAACTACTACGACCGCCAGACCCCTGTTCCCCCCAAAGGCCCCATCCAACTCCAGACCCACGGCGGCGAAATCCGCTGGCGCAACCTCTTCATCCGCGAAATCGGCTCCGCCGAAGCCAACGGGATTCTCGCCAGCCACGGCAACCAAGGCTTCCAGCCGGTCTTTAATAGCCACGACTTCACCGGCTGGGCCGGGCCGACCAATGAATACGAGGTCGTCGAGGGTGCCATCCAATGCCGTCCGCACAAAGGCGGCACCATTTACACCACCGCCGAATACGCCGATTTCATCGCCCGCCTCGAAATCAAGCTCCCGCCCGGCGGCAACAACGGCCTCGCCATCCGTTACCCCGGCCACGGCGACACCGCTTACCTCGGCATGTGCGAATCCCAGGTCCTCGACGACAACTACGAAAAGGCCACCGGCGAGACGATTGACCCGCGCCAGGCCCACGGCTCCGCCTACGGCATGGTCGCCGCCGCCCGTGGCTATCAGCACCCCATCGGCGAGTGGAACTTCGAGGAAGTCACCGTCCAAGGCTCTAAGATCAAGGTCGAACTGAATGGCACCGTGATCCTGGACTGCGACCTCTCCACCGTGAAGGAGTTCATGGCCAATCACCCGCATCCCGGCAAAGACCGCACCAAAGGTTATTTCGGCTTCGCCGGCCACAACGACCCCGTCGCCTTCCGCAACATCCAGATCAAACCCCTCTAACCGTTCGGTGGGGCGCGCAGTTCGGTAGGGCGAGCGTCCTCGCGAGCCTTGATTTCCTGGAACGTTTAGCCTCGCGAGGACGCTCGCCCTCCCCGGTTTGGGGTTTGCGACAGTCTCTCCCCTGCGCGCCGTCGTTTCCTTCCCATCAGCCTCTCCCCTCTTAATCTTAATCGTAATCTTAATCTTAATCTCTTTCCCCGATGGCCAGTGATGCGGTTTAGCGGCCCAAACCACGCCGGCGGACGCAAGGCTGGGCTTTGCGTGAGCCAATTGCGGTTTTTAGGATAGTCCCAACTTGACTTATATTCCGTGGTGTTTCCCCCCTAAAAGGCGCATGGACTATGAGTCATAATGAGTCGCCATCCTTCCCTCGCTGCTTTGGGCCGCAACCTCCGCGCCGTGCGCCAAAAGCGCGGCTTCACACAGGAGAAACTCGCCGAACTCGCCGAGCTTGACCCCACCTACATCAGCGGCATCGAGTGCGGCATCCGCAACCCCAGCCTCCTCAGCCTCCTTCGAATCGCCAAGGCGCTGGGCGTGCCGGTTGCCAACCTGTGCAAGGAGGTTGACGCATGAGCCGGAGCCGGGCCACTGACGCCGCGCTGCAAGAACAGGCCGTGCCGTACCAAGCCGGGCTTGGAGGACCGACCGGCGCACCACCGCTCACTTGCCTGGACCTGTTCTGCGGCTGTGGCGGATTCAGTCTCGGGATGCAACGGGCTGGCTTCTCCGTGCTGGCAGCGATTGACTCCAATCCCGAGGCAGTCGCAACCTTTGATCAGAACTTCCCGGACGTGCCGTTTGTCCTCGAAAAAGACCTGACCTCCTTCGGGCCGGAAGAGCTTGCCGAACTGATCTCGCCAAACTCATCCGCCGCCATTGCTGTGGATGTAATCGTCGGGGGCCCTCCCTGCCAGGGGTTTAGCATCGCCCGCCAGGTGGACGGAGCTAACCACGGCTGGCGTCTCAAACCCGACACCCGCCGCTACCTCTACCGCGAGTTCCTGCGCTACGTGGACTTCTTCCAGCCCCGCGTGTTCGTTATAGAGAATGTCCCCGGCCTCCGCAACGCGGCGGGTGGTGCCTGCTATACCGCCGTGCAGAACGAGGCGCGTGCCTTGGGCCGCTCTCAGGGCCGCCCCGGCTACCGCGTTCATGGCCAGGTGGAAGACGCTTGGGAGCTTGGCGTTCCTCAAAAGCGACACCGCCAGCTTATCATCGGCGTCCGCAACGACCTCCCCGGCTATTTCCTGCCGGAACTCAAACCCGCGCCTCGCGCCAACCCCCGGCCCTGCCTCTGGGATGCCATCGGCGACCTCCCCATCCTGCGTGCGGGTAACGGCGCCTATGAACGCGATTACGATTTTGGCAGGCGGGTCAAACACGTCGAGCGCAGAGGCCCCACTGCGCTCCGCTACTTATGCAAGGTCCTTGAAATTGACCGCGCCAGAACACTCACTGGCCACGTCGCCCGGCTGCATTCCGAGCGAGACTTGCGCGACTTCGCAAGACTAAAGGAGGGGGAGAACTCCAAAACCGCGATGCGGGATCGGGGGGTCGGGTTCGAATTCCCCTACGACAAATCCACCTTTAAAGACCGCTACACCCGCCAAAGCCGCTGGTACCCGTGCAGTACCATCGTCGCCCACCTGAGCAAGGACGGCCTGATGTTCATCCACCCCACGCAAAACCGCTCGCTCACCGCCCGCGAAGCGGCCCGAGTGCAGAGCTTCCCGGACTGGTTCCGCTTCCCTGAGTCCCGCACCCAGGCCTATCAGCTAATCGGCAACGCCGTGCCGCCTCTGGTGGCGGAGGCGGTAGGTCTGGCGGTCAAGGAGTTCCTGAGTGAGCAGCCCTTTTCCTCAGCAGCAGCCATCGGCGCAGGGCCAACCATCCATTCTGCTAAATGCCTCCTCCGGGAGGCAGTTGTCACCGAGGAGAATTCTGCCTTCCGCTCGCGCCCTGCCGCAGCCGCACAGCTACAGCGCTTGGCTGCACTGGATCGCCGCGCGCTGCGGCTGCTGCCCAAGGATGCTTTCTTGCGGGGTTGGCACGCTCTCCTGTTCCTTTTCCCCGAGCTGCACCCCGACAACGCTCTTGACCACGGCGAGACCATTGAAGCCGTGCCCCCGAACCAACTCACACTTCCCGGCTTCGAGCAACTCGCCGCGCGCCGCTATGTTCGCAGCGGCTGGCCAGTCGCTCTGGAGCTTCTCGGGCGCGAAGCTTGGCGGCGCTTCGAGGCGGGCGATATTGGCGAGCAAGCTTTTTACTGTGTGGAAGCTCAGCGCGCAGGGTTCCGGCACAGCATCGGTGCTCAAAGTCTGCGCTTGGAGAGAAGGGCGGAAAAGCATAACCATAGTCAATCTGCGAAATGAGAATCGAAATAGACCAAATCCTTCTGCGGCTTGGACTCGCCATCCGGACCCGGAGAAACGCTCTGAGGCTGACTCAAAGCGCTCTCGCAATGCGGGCGCGTATTAGCAGCGCACACCTGTCGGGAATCGAGCGCGGCCAGCGAGATGCGTCCCTCCTTTGTCTGGCGCGTATCGCCAAAGCTTTGCGAACCACGATGGAAGAGTTGTGCGAGGCCATTGACGGGAGAACTCGCCGACCGCGTCGGTGACAGGCACAATGACCTCCATGGCAAAAGGCAGAACTTGGACACGCGACGAGTTAATCGTGGCCATGAACCTTTACTGCAAGCTTCCTTTCGGGCAGCTCCATCATCGAAACCCGGTCATCATTGCGATGGCGGAGAAACTTGGGCGCACTCCCAGCAGCGTGTCCATGAAGCTCTGTAACTTCGCGTCGTTTGATCCTGTGCAGCAGGCACGAGGAATCAGCGGCTTGAGTGGCGCGAGTGCTGCAGACCGTACGGTTTGGGAAGAATTCCACAAGAATTGGGAGCGGCTCGCGTTCGAGAGCGAGCAGCGCCTCGCGGCACTGGAAGGAAAGCCCGTGGAGGTGGAAGCCCAGATTCCAGAAGAGGAGTTGCCACGCGAGGGCTTGGAGCGCGAGCGCGTCGTTCGGCAGCGGGTCAATCAATACTTCTTTCGCGTGGCGGTGCTTGCCGCCTACGGAAGCCGCTGCTGCATCACTGGCCTGGCCGTGCCGGACTTGCTGATCGCCAGTCACATCGTCCCGTGGGCGAAGGACTTAGCCAACCGCGTCAATCCCCGAAATGGTCTGTGTTTGAACGCACTTCACGATTGCGCTTTTGACCGCGGCTTCATCACTCTCTCTCCAAAGCTAAAGGTCGAAGTCTCGCCCTCCTTGAAGGCCGCGCCGGTCGGGCCTGCAACGAAACGGTTCCTGCTGGATTACCAAGACGCCGCCATCAGGCTTCCTGAGCGATTCCTTCCTGACGCCAACTTGCTTGATTGGCACAGGAGGAATGTGTTTCGGCACGCTTGACCATTGCTTGAGGCGGATTCTTCTCAAGCCACCATTTGCGCCGGTGTGTGGGGGTCGTGCAGTTCTTGCAGCCGCGATGCCGATGCCAGAAACAGCCGTGAACGAAGATCACAGTCTTTTGCTTCGCCAGCACAATGTCCGGCTGCCCCGGCAGCTTCTTTCCGTGCAGCCGGAACCGATACCCCATCCGGTGCAGCAGGCTTCTCACCACCTTTTCCGGCGTCGTGTCTTTGCCGCGAATGCGCGACATGTTCCACGAGCGCCGGGCTTTGGTCAGCCGGTCTTTGTTCACAGACACCGATTACACTAATCGCCACCAGACCACAGCGCGAGTCTAACCGCCACGCAACTGCCCCCGAGCCTCCGCAGCCCTTCCCCTCGGAAAACGGCTTTTCTTGAACCTTAATCCTTGATCTTCCGCAACCCTTCGCCCCTCTCTGGTCGAGTGCTTTTCCACATACTTAAATAAACATCGCTAATTCCGGCCACCTCCCGAGTCTCAACTGGCCCACTGACGCCTTGGTAGCACGGGGGCAGCAGGGGGTAACTCTTGCGGTAGCCAAATACAAAACCGGCTTTTTGCCATTATCTTGTTGATGATCAATGACTTATGCCAAGTGATACCACTTCCAGCTCGAAAATTCGCTATTCCGAGGATGCGCCCCACTCACCCCTGCGCTCCCCCATCCGGGGGCCGGGGTGCCTCCGTTTCAGGAATAGTGCCTTTTCAATCAAGGACTGCTATTATTCACTGAGTCCTGCTGGCGGCTTCGCCCTCAGCCGAGGAAGCCAAGAGGTCTAACTCTCTACTTGACAGTGTGATAGAAATAGTATAAGTACCCCCCAGCCTCGTGGATTGCTCAGGCCACGGCTCCGGCGAACGGGCCTCAGAACCGTTGCCGGTAGCGTCGAACCCGACACGACTATGGGCGCAAGGGCAGAAAACCCCCTTGCGCCCCCTCGTGCGGGTGGCAAAGATGAAAGGTTTTGCTTTGAGAAGTCCGGCAACGGCCTGATACCGCTCCGATGATGTTCTCAATACCCGCCACAGCGCCACCCGCCGTAGTCATCGTGCCTGCGGTAGCCCTCAAGGTCTGTCCAAATATGGCGCAAACTACTGTGCCTGCTTGCCTTATAGGAAATAGTGCATCGTCGAGCTGGAAGTGGTATAATATATCATATTGATAATAAGCAACTTATGAACACAGCCGGGGGTGGCAGTGGCTTTGGCTTGGGATTGGGGTCACGAGGGAGATGGGGAGGGGTTGGCCAGCCCCCCAAATTTTCCCCACTGTCCACTAATTGGACACTTTGGCGCCACCGAGTTGCATTATAGCAGTTAATACTATCAAAGCAGGTCGGGGCAATCGGCAGCGCAGGAGAAAAGCCTCGACCAGGACAGGATGCTCCTGCGCCCGCCCGAACCGGGTGCAACCGGGCACTGCCCCCGGAGCGCGAGCCGTCCCCGGCTCGCAGGGCGTTGGAAGGTGCAAGCACTTCGATCATCGTTCCGCGTTCGTGGCTGCTGCGAGCCGGGGACGGCTTGCGGTCCGTCACTGTTGGGCGTTCTCACTCCTAGGTGGTAATGTCCAGATGCGCCCGCCCGAACCGGCACGGCCCGAACGGGATTGACAGATTCCCTCAGAACCCAATCATCTGCTCAATACTTGAGAAAACTTATGCCCTCGGGTTGGACGCATCAGTTGGCAAATTGGCTGTGCCGGGGTCGCCCGTGCTCCGGCCAGGGCGGAGACACCCTCCTCCGCGCGATGAGGTTCGGGAACACCTCGTGGACGGCGGCAGCCGCACTCCTCGCCGGCGCGCTGTTCTATGGACCTTTTGCGGCTGCCGCAGACCAGCCCTTGCTGAAGCTCTGGCCCGTGCCGTTCAAGGACGTTATCATCCAGGATTCTTTCTGGGCGCCGCGCCGCGAGACCAACCGCGTGGCCAGTATCCCCTTCAGCCTCCAGAAGCTCGAAGAAGCGGGCAACCTCGAGAACATGCGTTTGGCCGCCCGTGGCGCGACCAACGGCTTCCGCGGTCCGGTCTTCATGGACTCAGACCTCTACAAGGCGCTCGAAGCCGCCTCCTGCTCGCTTGCCACCCACCCCGATCCGGCGCTGGAGAAGCAACTGGACAACATTATCAGCCTGCTCGCCGCGGCGCAGCAGCCCGACGGCTACCTCAACAGCTATTTCACTGTCAAGGAACCTGGCCGGCGCTGGACCAACCTGCGCGACTGCCACGAGCTTTATTGCGCCGGCCACATGTTTGAGGCCGCTGTCGCGCACTACCAGGCCACGGGCAAGACGACCTTCCTCAACGTCGCAACCCGGTATGCCGACTACATTGACTCCGTGTTTGGCCCGCCGCCGAAACGTCTAGGCTATCCGGGGCATCCGGAAATCGAGCTGGCCCTTATCAAGCTCTGGCGCGCCACCGGCAACCCGCGCTATTTCGAGCTTGCCCGCTTCTTCGTCGAGAACCGCGGCCGGAAGTTCTTCGCCGCCGAACACCACACGCCGCCGGACAAATACGACGGCTCTTACTTTCAGGACGATGTGCCCATCTACGACCACCAGAATATCAAAGGCCACGCCGTCCGGGCCGCTTACCTGATGTCCGGCGTCACCGACGTCGCGGCGCAGACCGGCGACGAGCGCCTGCTCAAGATGCTCGACCGCGTCTGGCGCAACACCACCGAGCGCAACCAGTATATTACCGGCGGCATTGGACCCAGCGCCCACAACGAGGGATTCACCGTGGACTACGATTTGCCGAACCTCACCGCTTATCAGGAGACCTGCGCCACCATCGCGCTGGCCCAGTGGGCGCATCGCCTCGCCCTCCTCTACGGCGATGCCCGCTACGCCGACGCCTTCGAGCGCGCGCTCTACAATGGCGTGCTCTCCGGCGTCTCGCAGGACGGCACGAAGTTCTTCTACGTCAACCCCCTGGAAAGCGCCGGCGCCCACCATCGCTCCCCGTGGTTTGGCTGCGCCTGCTGCCCGCCCAATGTGACGCGCACCCTCGCCGCGCTCGGCGGTTATGCTTACGCCGCCAGCGCCGATTCGTTCTACGTCAACCTCTATATCCAGGGTTCCGCCCAGGCCAAGGTCGGTGACACCCCCGTGACGCTCAAGGTGACGACCGAGTACCCCTGGGACGGCAAAGTGGCTCTGGAGCTTGCGCCGGCATCACGCGCCCAATTCGCCCTGCGACTTCGGATACCCGGTTGGTGCCGCAACCCCGGCGTCGCGGTCAACCGCCGCGAGATGAAAGCCACAGTCGTCACGCGGGGTTATCTGGTCCTCGACCGCGAATGGAAACGGGGCGACCGGGTGGACCTGGACCTCTCGATGCCAATCGAGCGGGTCGCCGCCAATCCGCAGGTGAAGGCCGACCAGGGGTTGTTGGCCATTCAGCGCGGGCCGATCGTCTATTGCCTCGAGCAGTGCGATCAGCCCGTGCCGCTCGCCGCCCTTTGGCTGCCGCTGGAAGCCGAACTCAAGGCCGCGCGTGAACCGGCGCTGCTCGGCGGCGTGGTCGCCATTACGGGCGAAGCCCGGGCCGCGTCCGAGCAGCCGTGGCCCCGCAACCTCTATCAGCCGGCGCCTCCCGCCAGCCGCGTTGCGCTCAAGGCGATTCCTTATTACGCCTGGGACAACCGCCAGCCGGGCCCAATGAAAGTCTGGCTCCCCGTCTCGTCCCCGGTGCCGCCTGCCCGCGGGGCGAGGGCCGGGGATCAATGACCAATGCCCAATTCTCAATGCCCAATTTTCAGTAACCCCCTCTCCATGAGCCTGCCGTTCTTAATCTTAATCCTGCTCGTAATCTTAATCGGTTCATGGTCCCAATGCGCGGGCAAAAGACCGTGGAGGCTCTCCATGAGCCTCGATTCGCCAGAGACCCGCGCATCCAACTGGTAATCTCCAGTTGCGGCTTCGACTCCTTCCTCGACTACTACGGCGGCGACCCGGCCACTGGCAGCCGGAACGCGGCTGGTGTCGGACTCTCTACATGCCCCGGCTGGCCGACTATCGCGGGCTCCACCCCTTTGGTTTCCCCGAACTCATCGCCGCCCTCGCCCCGCGACCCCTCTTCATCAACGCCCCGCTGCGCGACGCCAACATAAAGTTGCGGCTACTCGTGAATCTCCACCACGTCCTTGTCCCGGAGTGGCTCGCTCTTGTGCACTTGTTGTCCCTCGAAGCGGCTGTGCCCCCACAGCCGCGCAAATTTCATCCGCTCCGGCAGATCGCGGTGAATCTGGCGCGCGAGGTCCGCGACAGTCGCGCCGGCCGGCACAATGAACGGCTTGTGCAAGTCCGGCGGCTGGCCCGGCTCTTTGGAATAGACGCGGATCATGGCCAGCAATTCCCACAGCCGCCTGAACCAGTCGTCCAGCCCTTGCCGGGTCTGCGCGCTGACGGCCACGACCTCAAGCCTGCCAACGGAGCGCGGAGCATTGCTCTGTTGCAGACCGGGACCGTTTGGCGCTTGCGCCCTGCCGCTCTCGTACAATTCTCGCAACGCCTCCACCGTCCCCGGCGGCGCTAATTCGGCCTTGGTCGCCACGATCAACCCTGGGCGCTGGCTCGCATCCGCAGCCGGCAATTCGTTCCGCACCGCTGATCGCAGCGCCAGGCCGCGCGCACTTAAGACGCCGAGCACCATTTCCACCTGGTCGAGCGCCGCCTCGCCCGCCTCAACCACGACGCAGACCACGTCGGCGTTGCGAATCGTGCCCATCAATCCGGTCGGCACGTGCTCAGCCGTGACGGCGGGCGTATCCACCAGTTCGATTTGCACGTCGTCCTTGTGCCACATCCCCGGCTGCGGCACGACGGTGGTGAACGGGTATTCAGCCACCTTGGCCGCGGCGTGAGTGGTCGCCGCCAGCAAACTGCTCTTGCCCGTGTTCGGCGGCCCGACCAGCACCACCTGCCCGGCGCCGCTCCGGGGGATATGGAACGGGTCCGGCCCTTTGCTGTGCGCGGCTTGTTGTTCCTCCCGCCGCAGTTGGCTGATGCGGCGCTTGATGTCCGCCTGCATCTTCTCCGTCCCCTTGTGCTTGGGAATGGCGCTGAGCATCCCCTGCAAGGCGGCCAGCCGTTCATCGTCGCTCGTCGCCTGCCGGTAACGCAGCTCGGCCTTCTCGTACTCCGGTGTCAGGTTGGCCGGCATGGGAAAGGCTTCACCCCTTCAGCAAGGCGTCAATTTTCCTTCGTATGCCCTCCTCCATCCGAATGAGCGGCGGCCAGCCCCGCTTGTGGCCCTCTCCCGGGAGCTTGTGCGTGGCGTCAATTCCCATCTTCGTGCCAACCGCAAGCTCGCTCGTCGCGTGGTCGAGCACGTCGGCGGGGCCTTTGGTGAAAATGGCGTCGCGCTGTGGGTCGGTGTTCGCGCAAAGGCGGAAAAGCACTTCGCTGGTGTTGTGCACGTCCACGTCGTCATCTACAACCACGATGTACTTGGTGAACATCATCTGCCCCATGCCCCAGAGACCGTGCATGATCTTGAAGGCCTGCATCGGGTAACTCTTCTTGATGCTCACGAATACCAGGTTGTGGAACACTCCCTCGGCCGGCAGCGCAAGGTCCACCAGCTCCGGGAACGTCATCTTCAGGATCGGGAGGAACAGCTTCACGGAGGCGCTGCCGATGTAAAAGTCTTCCATCGGCGGCTGGCCGACAATGGTGGCGGGATAGACCGCCTCTTTGCGATGCGTGATGGCGGTGAGGTGGAAGACCGGGTAAAGGTCGGGCAGCGAGTAATAGCCCGTGTGGTCGCCAAAGGGGCCTTCCTCGCGCAGCGGCTCTTTCGGATCCACGTAGCCCTCCAGCACGAAGTCCGCGCTGGCCGGCACTTCCAAATCACTGGTCTCGCACCGGACGAGTTCGGGGGCTTTTTTGCGAAGGTATCCGGCGAGCATGAACTCGTCCAAACCGTCGGGCAACGGCGCCGTTGCGCAGAAGGTGAACACGGGATCGCCCCCGAGGAACACCGCCACCGGCATGCGTGTGCCGGTTTCGTAGTAACGCCGGCCGTGGCGAGCGCCAACCTTTTGCAACTGCCAATGCATCCCGGTAGTCCGCTCGTCATAAACCTGCATCCGATACATCCCGACGTTACGCTGGCCCGTAACGGGGTCTCTGGTCACCACGCAGGGCAAAGTGACGAAGCGGCCGCCATCCAGGGGCCAGCATTGCTGGATCGGCAGATTCCGCAAAGTAGGACTGGCCTCCCGCTTGCCCATGGACCTTGATTCGCCAGCCGGCTGCCGAGGATTCCCCCTCTCCCCTTCCGAAGGGGAGAGGGCTGGGGAGAGGGGTCCGTCTTTGGCGTGAAATAACCGTCCCGCCAGTCCCGCTTTAAGGATATCGGGAGCTTTGGGCCAGGGTTCAGTGCGCGTGGGCGGGGGCTCAAACTTGTGTACGACCTCCTTGCAGGGGCCGTCTTTCACCACCTTGGGCTTTGCGTGGCGCAGGTCGAGGGCGGTGCCGAGCAGCTTGATGGCTTCTTTGAAAGTGGTTGGGGGCTTGGCATTTACAAGCGACCCAAGATCGGCGGCCACCTCGTCGATCGAATTGGCCCCCAGGCTCATCGCCATGCGCCGATGCGAACCGAGCGTGTTGATGGCGAGCGGAAACGGGGAAATCTGTCCCTCGACCGTTGGCTTCTCCAGCAGCAGCGCCTGGCCCCCGCCGGGCTGCTTCATTTCGCGATCGGCGATTTCGGTGATCTCCAACTCGGTGGCAGCCGGCTGCGTTACGCGCCGCAACTCGCCTGCGGTCTCCAGCCGGCTCAGAAAATCTCGGAATGAATCGAACGCCATGCAGCGAGATTACCAGACGGAGGGGGCCAAGGGAATCGCGATTGCGGCTGGGGAAAACCGGAGTGATGGAGCGGTGGAGGGTTGGAGTGCCGGACTGTCCACGAGAGGCCCCTCCCCTTTACTCCGCCACTCCATCACGCCCTTGCTTCGAATCGCAACCCTGGCGAGCGGGGCCAGAGGAAATTCTTCAGCGCGCACAGTTCCAGCGCGAAGGGGACATATCCGCCGTAGCCGAGCAACGGCATCTCGAAAACGTGCAAGAACTGCGCGCCCGGCGTGTGATAAACCCATTTGGGATATGAGTAGTAATTCCACATCTCCCAGAAGAACCCGCAAATGGCCGCGCCCAGCGCCAGGGATGCCGCCAGCCGCCAGTCTCCTTGCTGGAGCGTTTGCAGCAAGTGCCGGCGGCCAAGCCAGCAGTTCAGCGGTTCCAGGATCAACACGAGGGAGGTCCAGACAAAGGGATAACAGTATTTCGGCCAGGCAAGCGTCAGCGCCAGCATGGCGGCACCGCCCACGAACATGCCGAGATTGAAGGCCGGCGTTGGTGCCAGGCGCGGGCCGGCAGCCAACCGCTCCAGCCACCGGAAGCTGCTCACCAGTTCTGCCGTCTCAAAGACCGCGGGCATGACGGTGGAAAACGAAATCGTGCAGAGCAGGTAATATTCGAGGTCGGTAAACGCGTTGCGGCCCAGATACTCCCAGTTGCCGGTCCGCCGGTTGATCGCCTCGAAGAGCCACCAGGCCGGCACCGACGCCACGAAGAGCAAGACGAAGTCCCGCCGCGACCGCGTCCAGAGCGACGTGCCGGTCCGGCCCAGAACCAGGGCATCGACCACGAGGATATAGCCCAGCCAGAGGGGAAAGAACAAATAGGCCGTGCGCATCCCCGGCAGGGTCCAGTTCAGCGGCCAGCAGACGCCGAGGAGAAGCAATCCCAGCCATCCCTGGAGCCCCCCGAGCCCCGACCGTTTGATCGAGTTGATCCCGTTCATCCTGCCTCAGATTGCACTCGTGGTGGATTATTTCAAGTTGGATTCGGGCTTCGCAGCCCGAAAACTGAACAAACCCCGGCTTGCAGGCGTCTAATACGCGTGAAAATGAAAACGAATATGAAGAAGTCCTTGCCGGCATTGGCCAATGGGCAGTTGTGGAAGACGGATAATGCTTACATCCAGATCGTGGAGCTCGGCAAGAGGCTGATCGACTACCGCATGATGCGGCAGTTGGGGCAAGCGCGGAGAACCCAGACCAGCACCATTGAAACCATGGAGAAATACCTTAAGGCCAACGAAGCCCGATTGGTCAAAGGCAATTCCAGAAACTGATCTCCAGCTTCCTCCGGTTGGGCTTCCGTCAGTGAGAAGCTTTCTCTATGGGCATTCCGAATTACCAGGACATCATCGCTCTGCTCGGGAATGGACTCACGATTGAGGCGAGAGAGAAGATCGTGGAGCTGCGGGAGGCGGCGCTGAGCCTGCAGGAGGAAAACCTGGTTCTGAAAGAAAAGCTCAAGCAGCTTGAGAATGATTCAGAACTGTGCGGCGGCATGTATTTCGACAAGGGCCTTTACTGGCTGCGCGCGCCAACCGACGATGGCACAAACCTCAAGGGACCTTTCTGCCAGGTTTGTCACGACCGGGACAAGAAGCCGGTGCACCTCCACCGAACCAACGCGCCGGGAGGCGGATGGTTTTGCGCCGTGTGCCGGAACCACTTTTAGACCGCCTCAAGGGAACCGAGATACGGAGACGTTTGTTGGGAGTCGTGGTGCGGAAGCTGCTGGAGCGGCGGCCTGGGACCCGATGGTGCCTGAGTTTCACCGGGCTAGCGATAAGCACCCAGCACCGACCTGCTCGACCAGGCTGCCGCTGCAACAGCTCGCCACTCCGGGCGCCGCAACCAAGAGCAACTTTTGGCGCCCGCCACGCTTTCTCATTATCCGCGCCGATTTATACCCCATTCGAGCGCCGGCTGTCTGTAGGGCGGAGCACTAAAGTTTTTGTAGGGTGTGACCCTACAAGCCTGTCTCTTGATACGGCAAGACTGTCAACCCCGGTTGGCCAGCTCGCAATTCTCAACTCCGCCGGCCGGCGCCACTTTCGCGGCATCCGGCGGCAAGTCATCCTTTTGAATCCGGTTGACCAAGATCAGCGCCAGCAAGCCTCCCGTCAAAATCTCGCCCACACCCAGCCAGAGGGACCGCAAGAGCAGAGTGCCGACACCAAAATTGATCAGGAAGAGCAGCGCTGTTCCCAGAAGGAAATTAACAAACGCCCGGGTCAGGTAAGGAGTGCGAGTAATGCCATATTTGTCGGCAACCCGGCGCCACCCCCAATGGCCGGGTTGGACCTTGTTATAAAAGTCGCGCAGCGTCTCGTCGTTGACCGGCGCCGTCAACCACGTGACCACGAGAAACACCGGGATCGTCACCGCCACAATGATCAGCAAGGCATTTTCAAAAGGAATTTCCCGATGGCACTCCTTAAGATAAGTTGCCACCACCGCGCTGCAGATCATCGAGGAGAACTCCGACCAGGCATTGATCCTCCACCAGAACCAGCGCAGGATCCAGACAATGCCGGCGCCGCTGGCAAACGATAAGACGAATTGCCACATGTCTGCGATGGACTCGATATGGACGCTCAAAACCATGCCGGTCAAAGCAATCAAGGCGGTGGCGAATCGGGAGATCAGGATGTAATGTTTCTCCGTGGCATGCTTTACGAAGAACGCTTTGTAAATGTCGTTCACGAGGTAGGAGGGGCCTAGATTGAAGAGCGTGGAGACCGTTGACATAAACGCGCTCAGGAGACCGACCAGGCAAAGCCCAAGAACGCCATTGGGCAATATCGCCGTCATCAACCGAGGATAGCCGAGTTCCGGGTCCGGAAGCTTGCCGAACACGATGAGGGCGCAAAGGGCGGTGAGAATAATCGGCCAGGTGGAAAGAACGTACAGGATAGAGTACAGGAAGGTGCCGGCCACCGAGTGAGTCTCATTCCGGGCCGCGCTCATCCGCTGGATATGCTTGCCGCCGCCGTCAGAGTATTTGTTCGCCCACCACTGAATGAAGAAATACACGAAAAACGCCGACCAGGGCATCACCTGCCCGCCCGCCAGGCCCGGACTAAAGTCCAGATAATGTTTGCCCGCATAAAGCGTATCGATTTGGGAAACCATCTCGGTGAGGCCGCCCACGTGCGCCACCGCATAGCAGGCAAACACAATCGCGCTGATCGTGATCATCACGTATTGCACGCAATCGGTCATGATCACCGCGGAGAGTCCGCCCGTGATCGTGTAAATCAGGGTGACTGCCACAAAGAAGGTCAGGATGTGCCACTGGTTCCAGGGTGTCACCACGGTCATGACTTTGATGAGGGCCCGGAAAATCCAGCCCAGGACAAAACAATTGATAATCACGCCGAAATAGACGCCTTTGAAAATTCTCAGGGCATTGCCGATGTTTCCGCTGTAACGGTACTTTATCAGCTCGGCATCGGTCACCACCCGAGCCCGGCGCCATAGCCTGGAAAAAAAGAAGGTGGTGGCAATGCCTGCGATAGCCAGCGACCACACGTACCAGGTGCCCATGATTCCGTTTTTGGCCACCAGTTTGGTGATCGCCAGGGGATAATCTATCGCGTAATTGGTCGCGACCATCGAAAGCCCAATGAGCCACCAGGACATTCTTCTGCCCGACAAAAAGTATTCATCCAGAGAAGATCCCGCCCGCTTCAGGTAGTAATTCCCAATGGCAAAGGACGCAACGATGTAAACTGCGATGATGAGGTAATCGACGAAAATGAGTTGTTTCATTCAGGCTCTGCAAAAGGCAATTCTCCTCGGCCTGCCCGGATGCCGGTTGGGGTGACTGGTCGAATCGGCGAGATGAGATTCACCAGGCAATTCGTCATAATAGGAGCCGAAGTAACGCAAATGCCACAGACGAACGCCAGCTTTAAATGCGTTCTCCAGCCTGTTCGCCTGTTCTGCTCGGCCTCCGCCACTGAGTTTTTGCCGATTGACTTGACGGGGGCTTCTAATGGAAGGTAGCGGCCGGTTATGGAGCAAATTCGACGCGCACTACTTTCGGTTTCCGATAAAACGGGACTTGCCGCCTTGGCCCGGTCACTGGCGGCGGCGGGTGTGGAGATTATTTCCACTGGCGGCACCGCCAAAGCACTGCGCGAGGCAGGCCTGAACGTCACCGACCTGAGCGCCTACACCGGTTTTCCGGAAATGCTGGACGGTCGTGTAAAGACGCTCCACCCCAAGGTTCATGGCGGGTTGCTCTACCTCCGCGGCAACGAGAACCACGAGGCGGCAGTTCGCACACAGGGCATCGACCCGATCGACCTGGTAGTGGTGAACCTCTATCCGTTCGAACAAACAGTCGCGCGGCCGAATGTCAGCCTGCAGGAGGCAATCGAAAACATCGACATCGGGGGCCCCTCCATGCTGCGCAGCGCGGCCAAAAACCACGAGAGCGTAACCGTGGTGGTGGACCCCGCTGATTATGAGGTGGTCGGCGAACAAATCAAGTTGACCGGCGGCACGACTCTGGAGCTGCGCCGCAAGCTGGCGATCAAAGTGTTCGCCTGCACCGCAGCCTACGACGCCGCCATCTCCGCGCATCTTGACCAGGCTTTTGGAACGGTGCCGCCCGCAGCTTTGCCCGCGTTCTTGCGGGTCCAGGCCCCGCTGGTCCAATCCTTGCGCTACGGCGAAAACCCGCACCAGAAAGCGGCCCTTTACGGCGCTTTTCACGATTACTTCAAGCAACTGCACGGCAAGGAGCTGTCATACAATAACATCCTGGACCTGACTGCCGCGGCGAGCCTGATCGCGGAATTTGCGGCCGACCCGCCCACGCTGGCTATCCTCAAACACACCAACCCGTGCGGCTTGGGACAAGGCCCCAATCTGCGCGAAGCTTGGGACATGGCGTTTGCGACGGACCGCCAGGCCCCTTTCGGCGGCATCATCGCGGCAAACCGCGCGCTCGACCCGGCCTGCGCGGAGGCAATCGCGGAAGTATTCAGCGAAATCATCGTGGCGCCCGACTTCACCGAGGAGGCGTTGGGTGTGTTGCAGAAAAAGAAGCATTTGCGCCTCCTCCGAATCTTGAAATCCCCGCGCGCGGCGCAGCCGTGGGACGTGCGCAGTGTGGGCGCGGATTCGTTTCTGTGGCAGGAGCGCGATTTAAAAGTTACGACGGCGGAGAACTTGAAGATTGTGACGCGCCGCCAGCCCACGGAGCTGGAGTTGAAAGCCATGTTGTTCGGCTGGCGCGTGGTGAAGCACGTGAAGTCCAACGCCATCGTGTATGTCGCCGCAGCTCGGACGCTGGGCATTGGCGCGGGCCAGATGAGCCGGGTGGATGCCAGCCGGATCGCAGTTTGGAAAGCGGGCGAGGCGGGCCTTTCGCTCAAGGGCAGCGTGGTTTGCAGCGACGCCTTTTTCCCGTTTCCGGATGGTTTGATCGCGGCGGCGGAGGCGGGTGCGACGGCGGCGATCCAGCCGGGCGGCTCGGTGCGCGACGCCGAAGTGATTGCGGCTGCGAACGAGCGCAATGTGGCGATGGCGTTTACCGGCGTGAGGCACTTCCGGCATTGATCTGAGTCTCCCCGCTTTCAGCGAAGCAACCAGTAGATGAGGCCGATCTGGCCAAGGGAAACGGCGGCGATGCCCGCCCAGGTAAGTCCCTCGCGGAGGCGCAAGCTGGTCTGGCGCGTTTCGCTGAGCCAGAACTGCATTTTCAACGAGCCGAGGTCGATAGCATCGCCATTGCGCAAGACGGTTTGATGAACGGGCTGGCCGTTGACCTTGGCCAGAGCGTTGGGCTGGGTACTCAGGATGAAGCCCTCTGCGGGATCAAAGTCGAGTTGCAGATGCTGGTCCCAAACGCCGCTTTCCTCCAGTTGCAGGTCGGCGGCGGATGAGCGCCCGATGCGTACAGGAAAACGGCGGGCCACCCATGCGGTGCCCGCCTTTTTCCCGGACAGGACCTTAAGCTGGACCATTACCAGAGCCGGCGCGGGACATAGACCTTGTCGCCCGGATAGATTTCCGGATCCAGGTTGGGATTGGCCAGCGCCTTCTTGCAATTCACGATCTGAGTGCGGCCATCGACACGGGTCAATCTCACTTTTCTCTTATTGGCAAAGTCGGTGAAACCACTGGCCGAGGCAATCGCCTTTAGAAGTGTAATCCTGCTAGCGTAAATTTGGCGGTTGGGTGACTTCACTTCGCCATCCACATAATACCAGAGGGTGTTCTCCACCTGTTTCACCGAGACCGTCATATACTTGTAGAAGCTGGGCACATAACGCGCCCGGATTTCCTTTGCCAAGTCCCCCGGGGTTTTGCCAGCGGCTTGGAACGTCTGGTTCAAAGTCAGGGTGATGGTCCCGTCTTCTTTGATCTTCTCCTCGAACGGCGGAATTGTCACCGGCGTGTCCATGAAGGTGATCGTCAGCGAATCGCCCACGCGGAGCACCTCGGCTTCAGGACTGCTGCCGTTGGTTGTGGCCAGGACGGCCGCTGGACCGGCGGCTGGAGCCGCCACCGGGGCTGCGGCCGGCGTAGTAGCAGAGGTCGCAGCAACCGGGCTGGCACCCAACGTGGCAGCCAAGCCTGGCGGCAGCTCTGCAAATTGCTGTTCCTGTGACTGTGTCCGGCAACCGGCCAGGTGGAGCCCTCCCAACAGCAACGCACAGACCGCACCCCAATGCCCCAACCGCTTACCAACATTCTTGATGCTCATTCAGTCTGAATCCCTGTCAATACTTCTGCTTGATGTCCAGTTTGGCTTTATCATCGGATGCGTCGTCCGCTCGCGCGGTCGGTTCCGTCTCTTCGCTGCGGTAATAATAATCATGGTAATAGCCGCTGTAGTAGTAGTAGCTCTCGTCCTGCGACATATTGATGTTGTTCAAGACGATGCCGACCAAGTTGCCGCCGACTTTTTCGATCAATTGCTTGGCCCGGATGTTCATCGGTTGCGGATAGCGGCGGTATTGAATGATCTGCAGTGTCATATCCACTTCGCTGGCAAGGATTGAGGCGTCGCTGACGCCCATGATCGGCGGTGAATCGAAGAACACGAAATCGTAGCGCTGCTTCAACTCGCCGATCAGATCCTTCATTTGCGCGGAGCTTAGAATGCCCAACGAACTGCTGGGCAACTTGCCGCTCGACAGAAAATCAAGCGTTGGCAAGCTGGTGGTTTGAATCACTTCCTCCAGCGCGTTCTGCCTCAACAAGTAGTTGGTAAGTCCGACGCTGTTGGTCACGCGGAGCATTTTGTGCAACGTCGGGCGGCGCAGGTCGGAGTCCACTATCAACGTCCGCTGCCCGCTCTGGGCGAAGACGGCGGCGAGATTGAAGACGGTGGTCGATTTGCCTTCACCGGCTCCCGCGCTGACGATAGCGATAGTATTGAGCTTATCGTCCTTGCGCGAGAACAAGAGATTGGTTCGCAAAACACGGTAGGCCTCGGCGTGTGGGCTTTCCGCCCCTTCGTCCATTATCAAGCCGACATTCTGGGGAATAACGCCCAGCACGGGACATTGAAGCGAGCGTTCCACATCATCGATCGTCTTAACGCTCGTGTCGAGGTACTCGATGAAGAAGGCCAAACCGACACCGACCACCAGGCCGATGATGATCCCCAAGGCAATGTTGAGCGGTTTGTTGGGGCGCACCGGGCGCAAACCGGGCACCGCCTTGTCCACGATTTCCACCATCATGGTCTTGGGCAGGTCCTCGTCGATCTTCTCGTAGGCAATCTTTGCATCGAGGATCTGGCGGAAACGTTGCGCTTCCTCCAGCATGCGCTTGGCTTCGAAATAGGGCCGCGTTTGATTGGCTTTCGCCACGTCGTTGGTAGTGGCCTTCTCAACTTCCTTCTCCAGATCGTCGAGACTATTGCTCAACGAGAGCACCCGGGCGTCCAGGCCGAGGATGATGCCATCGACCCGGCTCTTGATCTTGCTATGCAAGTCGTCCGCCATGGCCTTGCATTTGATGACCTCGGCGTGGTCCGGACCGAATTCCTTATCCAGTGTCACCAGCCTTTGTTCCGCCAGGGTCAGTTGGTCGAGCAAAGAACTGAGAAAGGAGTCCGGTGCGGCAGTCGGGATGGCCTGGGCGAGGCCTTCCGGCCCGCGCTCTGCCCCAAGACTCTTGAGGCGGTCCAACAAGGTTGCCTGCCGAACATACTCGGCTTTGCTTTCAATGCGCAGGGCTTCCAGCTTGCGCAGCGTATCCGCCGTCATCAGGGGTGACGGGCCTTCTCCGCTCGCCATCGCATCCGAGATATTCAGTTCTTCGCGAAGCTTATCCACTTTCTGCTGGGCCTTGGTGACCTTTGCTTCCTGCTCCACGAAACGGTCTTCCAGCGCTTTGATCCCGCCTTTGCTCAACTGCATGCGTTGCTCATGCCGGTGGGCCTTGTAGGCTTCCGCAACGGCATTGGCAATTCTGGCGGCCTCTTCGGCCTTCTCACTGAAGACGCGAATCTCAATAAGGCTGGTGTTTCGCACGGGGCGGAGGTCCATTCTGCCCTTGAGCAGCACAATCGTTTCTGAGGTCTTGAGGCGGTCTCCGTTGGCATACTTCTTGCCCCATTCTTTGTTCAGATCGAGATCATCGATCACCTTGCCCAGAATGACTTCAGACTGGATCAACTCGAATTCAGTCTGGATGAAATAGGGATCATAATTGAGCAAGCTTCCGCGCTCCGCCATGCCGTTAATGTCCGACTGGTCGTGCTCGATTTTGATGCGGGTGGTGCTGGAGAAAGACTCCGGTAAAATGAAGGTCACCAGCGTAGCGGTGATGACGACGAGTAGAAAGACCGCCAGGATGACAGTCTTACGAATGCGGATGATGCGCCAGTAATCCAGGAAATGCAGTTTCGTTTCCTGTGGCGGTGATACTTTCAATGGATCCATAAATCAAAAAAAACAGGGGCCAGTCATGACAGCCCAGCCCCCTGTGTCACTACGTTAAATTCAAGCTAATAGCTGCCTGTGACTCCGATGTAAATTCTGTTCCGGTCATAATCCTGTCCAGGCAGGTAGTTATTCAGGTCGTCGTAATTGTACCCGACCTCCGCAGAAAAGTTGGGGGTGAAACGATACTGCAGATTCAGGCCGACTAGGTAATAGTTCTGAGCCATGTTATCATAATACCCGCCGTTCATGGCAGAGTTCTGATACTGGGCGGTAATGCTGCCATAGAGCTTCGGCGCTATCCGATGATTCAGTGCCGCAAACACCGTGGCGGATGTCGCACTGACCGTGAAGCTGCCAGGGTTCGAACTGTTAAGGCCGGCCACGGTGAATGCGGAGGTTGCGCTATAATCGTAACTGAACCCGAACTGTAACGAGCTTTCCGGCAGATAAGTATATTGGAGGTTGAGCATCGCATAAGGGCTGAAACCGTTTTGACCGGTTGAGGGGTCGTTGTAATAGTCGGTGTAATACCCCCCGACCCGGACCGACCCGGTCAAGTCCGGCCGGAAATTATGGTCAAGCCCGAGATACAGATATTGCGAGCGCGCATTCCGGTCGTCGCTCATGATGTATTGGCCGTTCACCGGATTAATCCCAATCGGCTGATTTCCAATGTAATCCGTTTCCCTGAACTGGTAGCCGACGACCCCAATCGTCTGCGGCTGGAGCGGGTAGCGCAGATCGAGGTGGACCACGTGGTCCAACTCATCCAGCAGGCCGGAGTTGCTCGGGGTAATGGTGCCAGCGGGATAGCCGAAGGAGGGAGGATTCACGACATAAGCATTATCCGCATACGAATAGAACGTGTTGGCGTAGCCCAGTACGAGCCCCAACTCCGGAGTGATCTGGGCCGTAAAATCAATCGCGCCGTAATTGCGCTCGTTGTCCCCCGAAATGCGCTGGAACGTCGTGTATGTATTCCCCGCCCGCAGAAAATCGGGCTCCTGGCCGATTACGAAGTCGTCCCTCACGCTGAGTTGATACCGCTCGCTGAAAGCGTGGGTGAGAGCGGCACTGAAATCGTGCGTTTGATCGTAATTCTCGGTGTCGTTAATGGGCTTGTACTCGTAGTATTTCAGGGAATACACGTAGCCGAAACTGAGGGTGGTTTGTTCCATCGGAAAATTAAACTGCAGTGACGGGCTGACCTCAAAGCCCGTACTGCCCCGATGGGCTATATACACATCGTTCGGGTAGGTGTTGAAGTTATCATCATAGAATCCGCGGAGCGTGGCGGAGAGGTTCCAGGGCTTGCCGGAATCTGCCGTCAAGCCATCGAGCAACGCCGCCTGAAGACCAGAGGCGCCCAGTGCAACCAAACCAACGGAGGCAACGATTTTTTTCATAGATTTAGCTTTTTTTACACCCAAAGATGAACAGTGCCAACAGTAAAACCTGCTTATTTTTACTCAAGACTCCCGGCCGGTGTCAAATAAATCTTCAACTTTTTTGCCTTCGTAAAAACAGCTCAAATATTGCTGTTTTCGCCTATTTCCTGCCCAGTCGCGAAACCCCACTCGCCGCCAGGCCGGTCTGCAATCACTTTCTGCCAAACGCTCAGCGGCGCGGCACGCTGAACCCCGGAAACCGTTCCCTGCGCCACCCGTTGCCGCAGACACTGGCTCAGACCATTGACCCATTGCGCGCATATTCGTTCAAATCTCATTTCAGCTACGGGGCAGGAATGATGAGGGCCTGGCCGACTTGCAAGCGCCGCGGGTCCAGTTTCGGATTGGCGGCCATCAGCGCGTCCACTTTGACGCCGTACTTCCGCGCAATCACACTGGGCGTTTCACCCGCTTTGACCGTGTGGGTCCGGGGGGTTGCTGTGGGTGTGGTTGGCGGCGAACCAGCGCCAGCCGATTCGGCTGGCGCCGGTTGACCGGAAGTGGCAGGTTGAACCGCGCGCGGCGCCGACCATCCCGGGCCGGGTTGATTCGTCAAGGTTTGCAGGCGGAGGGCGTAGGCTCGCCATTTCTCGATATCCTCGCGCAGGCGCTTGTTCTCTTCGGCAAGCAGTTCAAACTCGCGTTGCTGCTTTTCCGTCACCAATCCCAGGGAAACGGTTTGGGCCAGTTGCTGTTTGCAAGCCAGGATGCGAGTCCTGACCATTTCTTCCTTGCCCGAGTTGGGCAGCAGTTTGAGGTAACGCTCGTAGTGGTAAATCGCCGCGGCGGGATCGGGCTCCTTTTGATCGAACAGCCAGCCCAATTCGAAGTGGGCCGGACCCGATTTCGGGTTCACCTCCACTGCCTTCTCGAAAGACTCAATGGCCCCTTTGAAGTCCATGGTGTTGACGCGGCTCTTGCCCGCCAGAAAATAGGGCTCCTTCTCCTCGTCCCTCGGGGCGGAGGGCAGGCAGCCGCCCACTATAAGGCCAGCGAGCAGGAGCAACCCCGTCCGAAAAAGACCCACTGAAAACGTCATGGCCCGAGATTAGACGAACCGGTCGCAACACGCAATCACGCGAACGGATTTGCCTTCGCCGCCGCCGGATGCCGGGGCAAGCACAATGGGCTCAGGAATAGATACACCCAACCGATTACCCAATGCACAGCTCCAGCCACTCCCAGCCGCACGAGGTCCAACGCGCCCCAACCGTACAGGACGATTGCGGCACACATAAACAGCGCCCCCGGCATCAGCGATGCCCCCGCCAGACACCAACTCCCGCGCAAACTCAAGTCTCGATTGGCGAAAAGCCCCACCAGCCACGCCGGCAGAAAATATACCATCCCCAAACAAACCCAGCTAACCATCAGCCCCACCACCACCAACCCTGCCACCATGGCCAGAATCGCCGGGGCCCACGCGCCCCACCACGGCTCGAGCTCCGTCCGGTTGAACGCCACCACCCAATCTCGCGGATACGGGCCGGACACGTATCCCAGCAGAGAGAAGATCTCATAATCCGCCCGCCCAAACTCCACTTGCACGTGCGCCGGCGAGCGCGCCCCCCCTCGGTGATCCAAATCGACCGCCAACGCCAGGAACCGCCCCTCCGCCAGCCGCGTGGGCGTCGCCCCTTGCCAGTCTAATCTGCCGGAACGAAGCTCTCCCTGTGGCGGCAGTTGACGAATCGCCTCGCCGATCTGGGGAAACCAGGCCTTGTGCAGAAGCCAGACGACCGTGCCGGCCGCCAGCAGCGCCACCATGAATTGCACGATCAGCAACCGCCCCCATGACGCGCTCGCAAACGCCGCCACCCCCCGCACCGTCAGGGGTTGCCAGGCGAAAGGTGCTTTTGGGACGGATACATTCATAAGTGCCCCTCCGGGGCGGTTACCGCCATCCGCCCGGTGAACGCTTCTCATCTCATTACCCGGCAAGGGCCGTCCCGCCACCAGTACTGGGGCCGGAAAGTTTCGTCACCTCGGCGCCCGCAACCGCTCGGAGGGACTCTTCATGCATGTCTCAAGACTTCTTTGGTGCCGTGCCGGCTTAGGCCGCGGGCGCTGCCGGCGCCGGCGGGGTTGGCGGCGGATTGGGAGGCGGCGTGACGATCACCGGGACCGGATAGCGCAGCTTCATCACGTCATCCACCAACACTTCCACGAAGTAAGTGCCGGCCGTCTTAAACTCGACTTGGCCGAAAACGGTGACATTGGTTGCGTGCAGGCCGGCGTCCTTCAGACCGAATTTCACCTCCCCCTTGCGCAGAACCGTGGTCTGGTCGGGCGCGATGAATCGCGAGGTCTCGACAAACTGACCCACGCCTGCAGTCCAGCGGTTAAACACGCTCAACTTGAACGCCACCACCGGCAGTTGTGGCACGCGGATGAAATTAAGCACGCCGACCAGGAAGAAATTACCGTTGGCTTCCTGGCGAATGTCCTCGCACAGCAGCGAACACTGCAAATCAGGCAAAATTCGAGTCGCTTGCATAACGTCACAGATTGGTTTCGGCCTTCGGACCTCGGACTTCGGCTTTACCCCACGGCCCTCTCCGCCGCCCGCACGGTGTTTTGCATCAGCATCGCAATCGTCATCGGCCCCACTCCGCCTGGGTTGGGCGTGATCTTGCCGGCCACCGGTTGCACGCCCGCGAAATCCACATCGCCCACCAGCCGCCAGCCCCCTTTGGCCGCCGGATCACTCACCCGGTTCACGCCCACATCCACCACCACCGCGCCCGGCTTGACCATGTCCGCTTTCACGAATTCCGCCACGCCCATCGCCGCGATGAGAATATCCGCCCGCCGACAGTGCGCTCGAATGTCGCGCGTTGCCGAATGGCAAATCGTCACCGTCGCGTTGGCGTGCTTCTCCTTCTGGCACAGCAGGGCCGCCATCGGCTTGCCCACGATATTGCCCCGCCCCAGCACCACGACCTCCGCGCCGCCGATCTTCACTTCAGACCGCACCAGCAACTCACGTATCCCCGCCGGGGTGCACGGGAGAAAACCCGTCGGATCGCCCAGCATCAACTTGCCCACATTGACCGGATGAAACCCGTCCACGTCCTTCTGCGGGAGCACGCTGCCATACACGACCGTCGCGCGAAGGTGGGACGGCAGCGGAGCTTGCACCAGAATCCCGTGCAGGCGGGGATCGGAATTCAGCCGGGCCAGCAGTCCCAGCAACTCGGCTTCACTCGTCCCCTCGGCCAAAACGTGCGTCTCCGAATAAATCCCCAACTCGGCGCATGTCTTTTCCTTCCGCCCAACGTACACCTTCGACGCCGGGTCCTCGCCCACGCGCACGAATGCCAAGCCCGGCAGGACGCCGGCCGCCTTCAACGCCCCGATGCGTTGGCTCAGTTCCCTTTCCAGTTGCCGGGCGATGGTCCGCCCGTCGATAAGGTTCGCTGGAGACATTACTCCACGACCTGAATCTTCTGGATCGTGATGACCGGCGTGTTCCCCCAACGCTCGTCCAAACTCTCCTCACCCGTCACAATAATCCGCAGGCCCTTGTATCGCCGCAGATCCAGGTCCTTCGCCGTCGTGTAGAGATAATCAATGTCCCTGCCGTTCTCAGGGCTGATCAGCACAAACTTGGACGGTGCCTGTATGCTCGTCATGCCGCGCACGATGCCTTCCCGCTGCACAATCCGGGGCGCCGGCGGTTCCTCCACCGCCGGCTCGGTGGGCGTCGTCGTCGCGGGCGTCATCGCGGGCGTCTCCGTCGCAGCGGGCACGGTTGGATTCTCGGTCGGCGGCGGCGCCACCGGCGGCGCCACGGCCACGGTAGTCGGCGTCGGGGCTGGCTCGGTCGGCGCGGGCGTTTCCTGTTTCAGATACTGCGCCGCTACGAACGCATACGCCTTCGCGGGCGGCTCGATCTCCGTCCAGTCCCCTTTCGTCGAGATTTCTTTCAAAGCGTCGCCCCGCTGCAACTGGCCAATCACGCTGTAGTTCTCGCCCGGGCCGCTGCGCAAGTTCAGTTTCTTCGGCAGCACCGTCTGGTTGGTCGAATTAATGAAGGCAGTATTGATCCACACATGCGCCCCGGGGGGCAGCGCGATCTTCGCCCACGCCGACGGCTCCTGCGGCCCGGAATTATTCCGCACGATCTCCTCCAGCACCGTCACCGGCTGGCCTTTGGTGATCCGCGCCACCACCTCGCTCTTCAGCTTGGCTTGACCGCGCACGTTGACGTTGCTGGCCACGACCACCGCCGGGCCTGCCACCAGCGGTACGGTCTTCAACTCCGGCACCGGCGCTTTCTTCTTCGCCACGGCCTTCTTCTCCGGCGCCTTTTCCGCTTTCTTCTTCGCGTTCTTCTTCTTCGCCGCTTTGGCCGTCGGCGCGTTCGTTGTTCCGGTCGCGGGCGCAATCGTTGCCGCCGGCGCGGCCGGTGGAGTTTGAATCGGCGCAGACGGGGCTGGACTGCTCGCTTGTTGCGCCAACAAGCTCGTCGAGAGCATTGCCCCCACAATTAACCAACAGTTGTTTTTCATAACTTAGCTCATTAGAGATTTAATCTCGGGTTCTGTCAATGTCCGCCATTTACCCGGGCGCAGCTCGCCCAGCTTGATTTTCCCGATCTGGACCCGCTGCAACCGCTTCACCAGGACCCTTTGCGACTCGAACAGCCGCCGCACTTCCCGATACTTGCCCTGCGCCAATTCCAACTCCACCACGCTCTGCGCCTGGCTCGCCGAGACCAGCCGCGCCTTCTCCGCCTTCAACTTCTCCCCCTGATGCCACAGCCCGCGACTGAACCGGCCCAGCATCCCTTCCGCCACCCGCCCTTCCACCGTCGCCACATACTTCTTGCGCACCCCGTAGCGCGGATGCGTCAGCCGCAGGCTGAGCTCCCCGTCGTTGGTCAGAAAGATCAACCCTTCGCTCTTGTAATCCAGCCGCCCCACCGTATGCAAGTGGCCCCATTCTTTCGGCAGCAAACCGTAAATCGTCGGACGGTCGAATTCATCGCTGCGCGAGCAGATTAAACCCGGCGGCTTGTTCAACGCCACGTAAAGTTTGCGTTTCGCTCGGACCGGCTGGCCGTCCACCGCCACCCGGTCATGCACCGGATC
The DNA here is from genome assembly GCA_050011195.1 of Verrucomicrobiota bacterium. Taxonomy (GTDB): domain Bacteria; phylum Verrucomicrobiota; class Verrucomicrobiia; order Limisphaerales; family UBA8199; genus PALSA-1440. The sequence continues at coordinate 44,500 of JBEKJO010000050.1, forward strand.
AATCCGGGTGCCTAATTCCCCAACCGTCTCGCCGTTGACCGCCACCCGTCCGGCAAGAATCATCTCCTCGCCGGCCCGCCGCGAGGCGACCCCCGCTTCCGCCAGAAATTTTTGCAGGCGAACCATCTCTGTATTACAGTGACCCAACGTGCTCACTGCCTGCGAGGCAACGCTCCAGGGCCGCTCCCTCATTTAACCCATTTAGCTTATTTTAACTCAATTAACCTTAGAAATGCGTGGGATTGGTTGTGATTGATTGGGAAAACATTGTGTTTACAAGACTATTCGGCAGTTTTCGTTGGGCGGCACAAAGTTCACTAAAAGTGGGCTTTGTGCCGGAGG
>JBEKJO010000051.1:0-33229 GCA_050011195.1 Verrucomicrobiota bacterium
TGCACACGCTCCGCAAACGAACCAAGGACGTCTTCGGCGCGTTCAAGCGCGCCCTTGATGCCTTGGCGCAAGACGAGAAGCGCGATCCGTACAAGCTGTTGTTTGATTCATCCTGATTTTCATCCTGATTTTCACCCCAAACCCGCCATCACTGAGGGATTACTCTTTCGCGCGTTTTTCGCTTGCGCCCACCTGGCTTTGCCGATACTCATGGCGGTCATATATGGCAAAAGCATTAACCAAATCACAAGTTGTCGCATCCGTTGCGGAAACCGTCGGGATTACAAAAAAGCAGGCCGGTGAAGTTCTCGAAGCCATCGTGGCGCTCGCTTACAAGAACGCCAAGAACAGCTTCACGCTTCCTGGATTGGGCAAGCTGGTGCTGGTGAACCGGAAAGCGCGGATCGGCCGCAACCCGGCCACCGGCGAGCAGATCCAGATTCCCGCCAAGCGCGTAGTGAAGTTCCGCGTGGCCAAGGCTGCCAAGGACGCAATTTTGGGGGCCAAGTAAACGGGATCGGGCAAGTGTTGTTGCAAAGGCGGAGGAGCTTCCTCCGCCTTTCTGGTTTCACATGTGTGACTGGCACTGAACAAACAGCGGTTTGTTTCGGGCTGATCGGCTGCGGGGCCTGGGGGAGCCACCATGCCCGCGCGATCGCCAAGACACCCGGCGCCCGACTGGCCGCCGTGGCCGAACCTTCGGAACCGGCCCGCGCCGCCGCCCAGGCGGAACACCCCGGCACGGCGTTTTACGCCGACTACCGCGAGATGCTCCGGCGGGAGAAGCTTGAAGCGGTGGACATTGTGGTGCCGCCGCACCTGCACTACGAGGTGGCCAAAGCGGCGCTCGAAGCGGGCTGCCACGTGCTGCTCGAAAAGCCCATGTGCCTGCAACTCGATCAGTGCGACCACCTGATTGCCCTCGCGCAGAAGAATCAGCGGCGCCTGGCCGTCGGGCATGAATTCCGGCTCTCATCGCTCTGGGGGCGGCTCAAGGAAATGGTGGACGAAGGCGCTATCGGCGATCCGCGCTACTGTCTGATCGAACTTTGGCGGAACCCGTACCGGTTGGGGGCCGGCGGCTGGCGCTACAACATCAACCAGGTGGGAAACTGGATTCTGGAAGAGCCGATTCATTTCTTCGACCTGGCCCGCTGGTATTTCGCGAAAGCGGGCGAACCCGAATCCGTGTTCGCGCGGGCCAGCCACAAGCGGGACGAGCATCCTGAGCTGCAGGACAACTTCAGCGCCATGCTCCGCTTCCCCAACGGCGGCTACGCGGTCATTTCGCAAACCCTCGCCGGGTACGAACACCATCAGGTGGCCAAGTTGACCGGCACGCGCGGCGCGTTGTGCGCCAGTTGGAGCGGGGCGATGGATCGCACGCTGCATCCCACCTTCTCCCTCAAATACTTTGACGGCGAGAAGCTGCAGGACATCCCGCTCACGAAGATCACCGGGGAGGTCTATGAACTGGAGGAGGAATTGGCCAACCTGGCGGCGGCGGTGCGCGGCGGGGCGCTGCGTTGCGCGACGGGGCTGGACGGCCGCTGGTCGGTGGCGATGTGCTTGAAGGCGCAGGAGTCGGTAGATACGGAACAGGTCGTCAGATTCTAGCCCCCCATGAACGACGTGCCGGCACAGCGGCGCTGGTATTCAGGTGTAACTCCCTACCAATGGCTGGTCCTGGCCATCGCCTCGGCGGGTTGGGTCTTCGACGTGTACCAGGGGCAAATCTTCAACATCACCCGCGATCAATTGCTGGCGGATATTCTGAAGACCGGCGGGACGGGTGCGGCGATCAAGAAGTACGGCGAATGGTTTCTGGCCATCTTTCTGGTGGGCGGCGCCGCCGGGGGGATACTGTTCGGTTCGCTGGCGGACCGGTGGGGCCGGCGGCCAATGATCGCCGCAACGATCCTGATGTATTCCATTTTCTCGGGCGCGACTTACTTTGCCCAGTCGCTCTGGCAGGTGGGAGCCACCCGTTTTCTGGTGGCGATGGGCGTGGGCGGCGAATGGGCGGTGGCGGCCAGCCTGGTGGCGGAAGTCTTTCCCAAGGAGGCGCGCGCGCACGCGTCGGGGATTTTCCATGCTACCAGCGTCCTGGGCACCTGGGCGGCCGCCTTGGCGGGCCTGGTGGTTGGCGCTCATTGGCGCTATGGATACTTGATTGGCATCGCGCCGGCCTTGCTCGTGTTCTGGGTCGCCGCCTCGATTAAGGAACCGGAAAGCTGGCGGGCGGCTGGAGCCAAAGCCGCGGCCTCCGCAGGTCCCAAAATGGGAAGCTTGCTCGACCTGTTGGGCAATCCCCGATGGCGCCGCCGCGCCCTGCTGGGATTGCTGTTGGCGGCGGTGGGATTGGGCAGCTTCTGGGGCGTGACCGTGGCCGGCCAGGACCTGGCCAAGGAATTACTGGTGAGAAACGGGGTGGCTGCGGCGCAGGCGACGCAGCAGGCCAAGTTCGCTTATGGCATCGTGCAGACCATCGGTGGCGGCCTCGGCCTGCTGGCGATGGGACCGCTGTGCGTGCGCCTGGGGCGTCGGCGCGCCTTCGCGCTGATGCACGCGGGCGCATTCCTCATCGTGCCCATTACCTGCTACCTGCCCTCGACCTACGGCCAGCTCCTGGTCATCCTGCCGTTGTTCGGGTTTTTGACGCTGGGCATCCATGCCGGTTACGCTATCTACTTTCCGGAATTGTTTCCCACCCACCTCCGGGCAAGCGGCTCGGGCTTTTGTTTCAATGGCGGGCGGATCGTGGCCGCCTCGGCGCTGGTCCTCTCGGGCTGGCTCAAGTCCCTGCCTGGAATGGATCTGCGGCTGGCGGTTACCCTGCTCGGCCTGCTCTTTCCGTTAGGCTTGGGAATTATTCTCTTTCTGCCGGAGACCAAGGACCAGCCACTGCCGGAGTAGAAACCCGAACACCGCGGCGCGGATCAGTTTTCGGCTTCGGGAATGGTAGCATTGGCCCAAGGCATGATGCCGATGCGCGCGCTGGGCGGGAGGCCCTTCAGCGCCAGAGCCAGCGCGCTCTCCAGGCTGGCATAAGGAGTCAGCAGCAGCTTCCGGACAAACTCGGAAGGCATTTGGCTCATCAGGAGGACGCGCCGGGGCGAGGCGTCCCGGGCAATCTGAAAGGCCTTGTGCGGACCGATGCGGAACCCCTCACGCTTGAACCGCTCGATGACAGCCTCATGAGAGGCCATCCCCGCTACCCAATCCTCATAACTCCGGCTGCCCGTGCCTTCGGGGCAAGCCGCCACCAGAATGATCGTGCCGCCCTTCCGGCTCACCCGGGCGGCGTGTCCGAGCGCCTTTTGCGCCTGGTACAGGTTGATGTCCTTGGGATGCCCGCCCGGCGAAACAACCATCACCTCGAAGGGAGCAGCCACTCGAACCCGATAAAGCTCCAGCACCGAAGGAATCCCTGCCCGCACGACCGCTTGCGGTTCGCCGGCCAGCACGCGCACGATTTGTTTGTTTTCATTGAGAACGTCGTTGAGGGCAAAATGCACGCCTATCAGCCGGCCGATTTCTTCCACCTCCTGCCGGGCGGGGTTATCATCGTAGCGCGCCAGGTCGGAGCGCGGGTCGAGCATTAACGCGTGGTTGGCGTTAATCGTATCCGTCCCGGCAAGGCCAATCGCCGCGGTCTTCACGCCCCCGGAGAAGCCCATGAACTGGTGCGGCTCGAGATTCCCCACCACCAGGCGCAGGTCGGCCTGCGCAAAAATGCGGTTGGTATGCACGGGCGTGCCGCGGCGGGTCAGGCCGAAAGCAACCAGGTCCCGGGCAGCCGCATCGTGGCTGACAACACGATAACGGCCGACAATATCCGCGGGCAGGACCTCGGCGAATTCGGCCTCCTTCATCGGCGCGTGCAAGCCGGTGGCAATGACGAAGGTGATAGCTCCGGGAGGAAGGCCGAGGTTGGCCAGTTCTTGCAACAAAGGCGGCAGCAGCACCGCGTGCGGCACGGGGCGCGTCTTGTCGTTGACCGCAATCGCCGCCGAGCGCGCCCCGGCAAAGTTAGCCAGGCGCACCCCGCCGAGCGGGTTCCTCAGCGCGTCGCGCACGGCCTGGACCGGGTCAGCCACAGGCGGAACCGGCGCCGGAGCAAGCAACTCGGTTTGAAACGAGTCACCCAGCCGGAGACTCAATTGCGTTCGGCCGTACGGAATGCGGAACTCCGGCATAGTTCTGGGGCAAGTGGTTACATGGTTACAAGAGTTGCATAGTTACATCGGCCAGGGTGCGCGCCTTATGCAACCATACAGCTATGTAACCATGCAACCAGTACGGTCAGGCGCTGCGATACAGCTTGGTCAGCACGAACTCGTCATGCCGCAAAGCTTCGGCTGCCGTGAACCGGCCATTGATCGTGTGCTCCAGACACCGGAGGGCGGCATCGGCCGCCTGGTCCAGGTTCATTTCCAACCGCAGGATGCCGGTCAGGTCCACGTCGATGTGTTCGGACATGGTCTTTACGGTCAACGGATTGCCGGAGAGCTTGATCACCGGCAGAACCGGGTTGCCGATGATATTGCCCTGGCCGGTCGGGAAGAAATGCGCCACCGAGCCCGCTGCCGCGCACAAGGTCACCATCTCGGCGGCTGCGCTCGAGGAATCCATGAAGTGCAGCCCCGGCCCTTTCGGCTCCTCCGCTGGCTTGAGCACCGAGGCGATCTTGCAGCGCCCGATCTTTTGAATGTTGCCCATGGCCTTTTCTTCGATGGTCGTCAGCCCGCCTCGGATATTGCCTTCGGTCGGCTGGGAGCCCATCAGATCGACGCCCTGGCTCTCGATCAGCTTCTGGTAATCATCGAACATAGCCTGGAATAGCGCGCGGTCTTTCGGCCTGATGCACCGCGACGCCACGATGTCTTCGCCCCCGGTCAGCTCGGTCGTCTCACCAAATATCAGGGTGGCCCCGGCCGCCAGCAGACGCTCGAAGGCGCGGCCGACCGTTGGGTTGGCCGCCAGGCCCGAGGTCGTATCCGACTCGCCGCACTTGGTGCTCAGGCACAGTTGCTTGACCGGGAACGGCACGCGCTGCAACTCGGTGGCATACTGCACGAATTCCATCGCCTTGCGCGACGCCGCTTCGATCGTCTTCAAATCGCCCGAACGCTCGATGGCGAACCCCGCTACCGGCTTGCCTGTTTTGGCAATCTCTTTGACGATCAGGTCGCTCCACTTGGGTTCGATGCAGATGACCACCACCGCGGCGACATTCGGATTGCGCCCGATGCCCGCCAGCGTGCCGAAGGTCAGATCGAAGTCCTCGCCAAATTGCAGGCGGCCATAAGGATGCGGCAAGGCCATCGTGCCTTTGATCAGGCGGGCCACGCCTTCGGCGGCCGCGTTGGAAATGTCATCCACCGGCAGGATGATAACGTGATTGCGGATGCCGAAACGGCCATCCGGACGACGGTAACCGGTCAGTTTGAGTTGGTTGGGCTGGATCATATCGACCACCTCATGGTTTTGAGGTTATGGGTGTGGACGTGCCCGCCCTTGGCAATGGCCTGGACGGCTTTGCCGATTTGCCGGCCATATTTTATGACCGGTTTGTCCTTGGCAAGGTCCCGCAACGCCACTTTGTGGCCCAGCGGAACGTTGTCGCGCAGCTTGACGCTGCCGGCCGGCTTGCCCTCGAGGGTCACCGCGCCGGCGCTGGCGCCCTTCTTCAAATCGGCCACGGCCACACCGACATCATCATCGATTTCGTGCAATAGGATGCTATGTTTCATATTTTAGTTAACCATTGACGCAAACAGTTTGTTTGGGCGGATGGTTAGAGATTCTTCCATCACGCCGGCCGCAGTATGGCAGCAGAGAATATATTGTAAATCAAAACAAGTTCTTGATCTGAGTGGCTTGCGTCCGGTATGATGCGCCCGACAAAGCTAGATGCCCGAAAAGACCAACCGAATCTAAAAGCGAACTGCCGATGGAAAGAATCAAACTTTGTTGCGCGAAATGCGGAAGAGGCATCAGGCGATCCGGTTCGCGCCTTGGACGGATGGGGTCATGAAGGCCGTGGTGCCGCTGCTGGCCGTGTTGGCGCTCACCTTCGCCGCCTGGCTGGGGGCGGGGTGGGACCGGGTGGAACCGCTCTTCGGCGTGATCCTTCCTTATGGCGCGGTGGTCGCCTTTCTGGGCGGGATCACTTGGCGCGTTCTCTTTTGGGCGCGCTCGCCCGTTCCTTTTAATATCACCACGACCTGCGGCCAGCAATATTCGCTTCCCTGGATCCGTTCCAGCCGGCTTGGCAATCCGCACACGCGGTGGGGCGTGGCCGGCCGCCTGATGCTTGAAACGCTGTTGTTTCGCAGCCTGCTGCACAACGTGAAGCATGAATGGGTCGGTGGCGAGGGCGATGCGCCCCGGCTGGTTTACAAGGCCAGTCCGGGCTTGTGGATCGGCGCGCTGGTTTTTCATTATTCCCTGCTGGTGGTTTTCCTGCGCCATGCCCGCTTTTTCCTCGATCCGGCGCCGCGCTGGCTGTACGGCATCGAAGAGGTGGATTCCTACTTTCGGGTTGGATCGGTGGCGTTTTTCCTCACCGGCCTCATGCTCACGTCGGCCGTGCTTTACCTGTTGCTGCGCCGATTGTGCACGCCTTGGCTGCGCTACCTTTCGCTGCCTGCCGATTTCTTCCCGCTTTATCTATTGCTGGGCATCGCCCTGACCGGCGGCCTGATGCGCTATTCGTTGCGCATTGATATCCAGGCGGTCAAGAACTTCTGCGTCAACCTGGCCCGCCTGCACCCCGCCGCCGCGTCCGGGATGGGGCCGCTCTTCCACGTCCATCTGACGCTGGTCAGTGTCCTGTTCGCCTATCTGCCGTTCAGCAAGCTGGTCCACATGGCCAGCCTGCCCCTGAGCCCGACGCGCAATATGCCCGGCGCTGGCCGGATGGCGCATCATGAAAACCCATGGAATTACCCCGTCAACGTGCACACGTACGAAGAGTATGAGAACGAGTATCGCGGGAAAATGAAGGCGGCCGGAATCCCGCTGGACAGGGAAGCGCCATGACCGAGTCATCCAAGCCCGAGAAGCCGGCCAAGGTGCCCTTCGACCCCCGCCCGCGCGACTGGTTGGAAGCCAATACGAAATTCGCGCCCGGGCGGTGGAGTTACAGCGCCAAGCCCAAGGCGCTCCAGACGCTGGGTTTTCCCAATCCCCGCGAGTGGTCGCCCGATCAGGAGGACTGGAAACTGCCCGCCAATTGGAAGGAAATCATTCTTCAGGGTTTGCGGGAGAGACTGGACCGTTACCGTTCGCTGAAGATCTTCATGGACGCCTGCGTGCGCTGCGGCGCGTGCGCCGACAAGTGTCACTTTTTCATCGGGACCGGCGATCCGAAGAACATGCCGGTCGTGCGCGCCGAACTGTTACGGTCGGTCTATCGTGGGGAGATGACGCGGTCGGGGCGGCTGCTCGGGCGGCTGGCCGGCGGCCGGCGGTTGACGCCCGAGGTGCTCAAGGAGTGGTTTTATTACTTTTATCAATGCACCGAGTGCCGCCGCTGTTCGGTGTTTTGTCCCTTTGGCATCGATCAGGCCGAGATCACGATGCTCGGGCGCGAGTTGCTCAACTTGCTCGGCCTGAACATCAACTGGGTGATGGATCCGGCGGCCAAGTGCCTGATGACGGGCAATCACCTGGGGATTACGCCCCACGCTTTCAAGGACAACCTGGAGTTCTTCGCCGACACGATCGAGGAGATCACCAGCGTGCGGGTGGACCTGCCGATCAACAAGAAAGGGGCGGATGTTCTTTTCGTCGCCCCCTCGGGCGACCTGCTGGCCGAGCCGGGCATCTTCACGCTGATGGGTTACCTGCTGGTGCTCCACCAGAGCGGCCTCAATTACACCTGGAGCACCTACGCGTCGGAGGGAGGCAACTTCGGCCTGTTCGCGTCCCATGAATTGATGAAGCGCCTGAACGCCAAAATCTATGCCGAAGCGCGCCGGTTGGGCGTCAAGTGGATTCTGGGCGGCGAATGCGGCCACATGTGGCGTGTCGCCCATCAGTATATGGAAACGATGAATGGGCCGGCCGACTTCCTCGAGGAACCGGTCTCACCGATCACGGGGACGCGCTTTGCGAACGCCCGCTCGACCCGGATGGTGCACATCGCCGAGTTCACCGCCGACCTGATCCACCACGGCAAGCTCAGGTTGGCGCCGGGCCGCAACGACCACTACCGCGTCACGTTTCATGACTCGTGCAATCCGGCCCGTTCGATGGGACTGCTCGAGGAGCCGCGTTATATTCTGAAGAGCGTCTGCCGTCATTTCTACGAGATGCCGGCGGAGACGATCCGGGAAAGGACGTTTTGTTGCGGGTGCGGCGCGGGGCTGGGCAATGAGGAGTGCATGGAATTGCGCATGCGCGGCGGGATCCCCCGGGCCCAGGCGGTGCGCTGCGTGCGGGAAAAACACGGGGTCAATCTGCTCTCGTGCATCTGCGCCATTGACCGGGCGGTATTGCCGACGCTGATGGAGTATTGGGTGCCGGAAGTCGGGGTGGCGGGACTGCACGAACTGGTCGGCAACGCGCTGGTGCTCGACGGCGAGAAGGAACGCACGGCCAATCTGCGCGGCGAACCGTTGAGCGGAGGCGAGGCGTGAGATGAAGCTCTATCACAGCCGATACATCCTGCCCGCGCTCGCCAGCTTTCTGGTCATGGCGACGCTGCCGGTCTGGCGCGGCGCGGCGGCCCGCGGGCCGGGCTTCCAAAGCCCGCCCAATCCCCAGGGGCAACGGTGCATCGAGCCGAAAGGCGTTATGCGCGCCGGCCACATGCGACTGCTCATGCGCTGGCGCGACGAAGCGGTCCGCGAGGATCGCCGGCTTTACATCGCGAGCGATGGCCGCGCGTGGGAGAAAAGCCTGGTCAAAACCTGCCTGGCCTGTCACCGTCCTGCCGGCGCCCAGGGGAAATCCACCACCGCGGCGACTGCCTGCAATGAATGTCATGAGTACGTCAACGTGAGGCCGGATTGCTGGAACTGCCACTATGATTCGGCGACGGCCAGCGTGAAAACGATGGCGGGCAATGCGATGGCTCATGCCGCCGCGTCGAGGGAGGAACCGTGATGGAAATCCATCGGCGAACGATGCTCAAGATATCGGTGCTGGCGGCGCTCGGCCTGACGCGCAAGCATTCCCTTTTTGCCGCGCTGGCGTCTGCCCGGCCATCGGACGTGCTGGCGCCAGGGGCGGCGCTCAAGGCGGGCCGGTGGGCAATGGTCATCGACATGAAGAAGTGCCTCGCGGCCAAGGATTGTCCCGACGCCTGCATTCGCGCCTGCCATGAAACCCACAACGTCCCCGACTTGGGCAACAAGAAGGACGAAGTCAAGTGGATCTGGCGGGAATCGGCCGGGCACTTGTTTCCCGGCCAGTTGGACGAATATCGCGGTGCGGAACTGGCGCGCCAGTCAGTTCCCGCCCTGTGCAATCACTGCGCCAATCCGCCCTGCACCCGCGTCTGTCCGACTGAGGCGACGTTTAAGCGCGCCGACGGCATCGTTGTGATGGACCCGCATCGCTGTATCGGCTGCCGGTTCTGCATGGCGGCCTGCCCCTATGGCTCGCGCAGTTTCAACTGGAAAGACCCCCGCCCGTATCTGCGGAAAATCAACCCGGAGTACCCGACGCGCACCAAGGGCGTGGTGGAAAAATGCACGTTCTGCTCCGAACGGCTGGCCCAAGGCAGGCCGCCCGCCTGCGTCGCGGCTTGCTCTTATGGGGCCCTGGTCTTCGGCGACCTGAAGGACGAGAAGTCAGTGGTTGTGAAATTATTGCATGAGAATTACAGCATTCGCCGCAAGCCGGAACTCGGGACCGAACCGGCGGTGTATTATCTGGTGTGAGGGGCTTCGCCACCGGAGAATGACGTCGCCCGACCAAGACCGGCCAATGCATCGATCACGAGGACAAGCTCATGCTTGATAGAGCGTTCGTTGGACGAAGCGGCTACCAGCTATGGGTGGCGGGCCTGTTGATTCCGATCGGCGTGGGGCTGGCCTGTTACCTCGATCAATGCGCGCGCGGACTGGGCATCACGGGGATGAGCCGCGACGTGATCTGGGGATTTTATGTCGCGCAGTTCACCTTTCTGGTGGGCGTCGCCGCTTCTGCGGTCATGGTCGTGCTCCCTTTTTATCTGCACGACTGCCGTGAGTTCGGCCGCATCGTCATTCTGGGGGAATTCCTGGCCGTGACGGCGGTCGTCATGTGCGTGCTGCACATCTTCGTTGACCTGGGCCAGCCGACGCGTGTCCTCTACGTGCTGCTGCACCCCGCGCCCCGTTCCGTCATGTTCTGGGACATGATCGTGCTGAACGGCTACCTGCTGCTGAACCTGGTGATCGGCTGGACGACGCTCGATTGCGAACGTAACGCGACCAAGCCGCCCGGCTGGGTCAAGCCGCTGATTTATCTCTCCATTCCCTGGGCCATTGCCATCCATACCGTCACGGCGTTCCTCTATTGCGGCCTGCCCGGGCGTCACCTCTGGCTGACGGCCCTGCTGGCCCCGCGTTTTTTGGCCACGGCCTTCGCGGCCGGCCCGGCCCTGCTGATCCTGCTCTGTCTTTTATTGAAGAAAACGGCGGGCTTCGATGCGGGGGGCGAGGCGCTCCGGAAACTATCCATCACGATCGCTTACGCGATGATCGTGAACCTGTTCTTCATTCTGCTTGAGTTTTTCACGGCCTTTTACAGCGGCGTGCCGAGTCATCAGCGCGACCTGCAATATCTTTTCTTCGGCCTTGAGGGGCACGCGAGGATGGTCCCCTGGATGTGGGCATCGCTGGCGATGGCGGCCGCGTCCATCCCGATCCTGCTGGGCTCCATCCGGCGCCGGACCCATCTGCCGCTGGCTATCGCCTGCGGAATGGTGTTTCTTTCAACCTGGATGGACAAGGGATTGGGTCTCATCGCTGGCGGGTTCGCCATTTCACCCATGGACGCAGTGGCCGACTACGCGCCGACGCCCCCGGAAATCCTCATCAGCCTGGGCATCTACGCCGCCGGCGCGCTGCTCCTGACACTGCTTTACAAGATTGTCTTGTCGGTCAGGGAAGAGTTGGACGGCCGGTGACAGGTCGCGCACTCGGCCAGGCCGGGCTTGAATTCTCGCGGTTCCCGCGCGACCTTCTCCCCGTGGCAACAGATACACAACCGATCTTGGCGTGCAGTAGCTACTGGACATATTCCCAAATCAAAAAAAGCCAAGGGAAAATCAAAAAAGGGTTAGTCGAAGCCCCCCGTGCCAGCCCATGATGCGGTTAGGCAAGGCATAGTGATAGAACAACGACTAGGTCAGAAAAGCGGCAAAAGAGCCGGTGGCCCGCCAGAACCCGCCTGGCTTCGCGCTGGAGGTCTTCCGGCCCCAGCCGGTCGAGCTTTGCCCCCGTCCTGACCATTGGAGACAACGCAGATGGAAAAAATCAAACTCTGTTGCGCGAAATGCGGATTTACCATCGAGGAATACACCGCCAGCGAGCTGGCCGAGGTCCCACGCAAGGCCAAGCGCCATAAATACCTGCTGAACAAATCGAGCATCTGCCCGTCCTGTTTGGCCTCCGGCAGGCTCAAAGAGGTCCGCGCTGCCGAAGGCGCAGCGGTTTGCCCTGCGGCTCCGCTGGTCGAGGCCAAGTCGTCGTCGGCAGCGCCCGCCACCCACGACCACAACACCCGCTTGCCCACCCCCATGATGGATGCGCTGGCCCAAGGCCCCTGGCCCAGCCACGCCACCGAACTCAAGAAAACCAAATACCCGGTCCAGATGTACGAAGAGGCCCTGCGGCAGCGCACGACGCAGTGGGGGTATGGCGGTTACGTTTCCCTGCCGGGAGTAGCGGCCGGCGTGCTGGTCCGCGCTTCCGCCCGGCCCGAAATCACCAAAGGCTCCAATTTCCTCCGCATCATGGACCCCTGCGGCAACTTCTTCAAAACCGACGCGATGCGCAAGCTGTGCGACATCGCCGACAAATACGCCTACGGCCTGCTGCACCTGCTGAGCACCGGCGGCGACCTCGAAATGCTCGGCATCCCGACCGAAAACCTCAAGCCGGCGGTCGAGGAGATTACCAAGCTTGGCTTTGATGTCGGCTCGACGGGTGATGACTATCGCACCAGCGAAGAGTGCATTGGGCCGGCCAAGTGCGACCTGGCGCTCTACGACACCCTTGGGTTCCGCTACGCGTGGTATCAGCGGTTCCTGGATGACATCCAATACCCGCGCTTTCCGCACAAAGTGAAATGCAAGTTCGCCGGCTGCCCCAACGATTGCGTCCGCGGCTGCCAGAAGACCGACATCTTCGTGTGCGGCGTTTTCCGCGACCTGCCACAGATTGACCAGGCGAAGGTGGCCGCCTGGGTCAACGGCGGTGGCGACATCGCGCTGGTCTGCACGCGCTGTCCGGGCGATTGCCTGAAGTGGGATGCCAGCCAGGGACTGAGCATTGATGGCGATAGCTGCTTCCGCTGCATGTACTGCATCAACAAAATCTCCGGCGTCCGGCCGGGAGGCGACCGGGGGGTAGCGATCCTCGTCGGCGGAAAGATGCGCGGCAAATACGGTCCCATGTTGGCCAAGGTTCTGGTCCCCTTCATGAAGGCCGAGCCGCCGAACTACAAGGAAGTGTTCGACTTCATTGAAAAACTCACTGAGGTCTATGACGCCAACGCGCGCAAAAAGGAGCGCCTGGGCGACTTCTTGCTGCGCATCGGGATTAACGAGTTCTTTCAGTTAGTCGGCGTGCCGCCCTCGCCGCAGCTCTTCGCGCAGCCGCGCACGAATCTCTTCTACCACTGGGAACCTGAAGAGATTAAAGACGAACGCCGATCCGACTGATCCGACCGATTTAACCCATTTAACCCCCTATAGCTCATGCCTGGAATAGGAATACCTCCCCTCGAAGCCAATCTTCCGCCGATCGTAAAGCGGAACTACGGCAAATGGATCTCACACGAACACCCCCGCCCCGGCGTCATTAAGCACGATTCCGAAAGCGGCGAAGCCTGTTACACCGTGCGCGCCGGCATGCCGCCCAATGCCCGCCTCAGCACCCCTACCGTGCGGCGGTTGTGCGACCTGGCTGACGAGTTCGCGGAAGGCTATTTCCGCATCACGCAACGCAACTCGTTTGAGTTTGTCGGCGTGGCCCCCGCGCGCATTGACGAACTCATCGCCCGGCTCGCCCAGGCCGGCTTCCCCGTCGGCGGCACCAACCGCTCCCTGCACAACACAACCTGTTGCACCGGCTACATACACTGCCACCTGGCCGCCTCCGACCCGGCCGCCATCATGAAGGCCCTCTCCGACATGCTGCTCAAGGAATTCACCACCGATTGCCTCCCGGCCAAGCTGAAGATTTCCGGCTCGGGCTGCATCAACAACTGCGGCGAAGGTTCCTGCGCCGATATTGGCATCGTCGCTATCCACCGCGACCTGCCGCCCATTCACGAAGCCAAGCTCAAAGGCTGCGAGCTGCCGCTGGTGATTTCGGTCTGCCCCACCGGCGCCATCAAGCCTAAAGGCCCGAACATGGTCGAGATCGATCCCAAACGCTGCATCCACTGCCCGGCCTGTTCCGTGGCTTGCGCCGCCTTTGCACCCATCGGCAGCCCCGATGGCGACGGCGTCGCCATCGTGGTCGGCGGCAAAGCCGCCAACACCGGCGACGGCCCCGCCATGGCCAAGGTGGTCGTCCCCTACCTGCCCAACAACCCGCCCCGCTGGCCCGAAGTCACCGGCACCGTCAAGAAGATCATCGATGCCTGGGCTGCCAACGCCCGCAAGGACGAACGCGTCGGCGAATGGATCAACCGCATCGGTTGGGAAAAATTCTACCAACGCACCGGCCTGCCGCTGTCGTTCAAGGTCGTGGACGGCTACGATGCCCGCGCCCTCGAATACGCCAAGGCCAACGTGCGGTTCCGTTGGTAGCGGCAACGAGAAATAGAGCGCCGGTCTCCGACCCGGCGTGTTGAACACCAACAAACTGGCGCCGGGTCGGAGACCGGCGCTCGAATTGTCAGAAACAAATTAGAAAAGCTATGGCAGCCATTACACTTGCTGGAAAAGAGTTCCAAGTGGACGAAGACGGATTCATCCAGGACCCCATGCAATGGGACGACGCGGTCGCCCGCGGCCTGGCGGAACAGGAAGGGATCAAAGAACTGACCGAGGACCACTGGAAGCTGATTCGCTACCTGCGCGGTTACTACCTCGAGTTCGGCACCGCGCCCATGATCCGGAAGGTCGTCAAAGAAACCGGCTTCCCACTCAAGCGCATCTACGAACTCTTTCCCACCGGCCCCGCCAAAGGCGCCTGCAAACTGGCCGGCCTGCCCAAACCCACAGGCTGCGTCTGATCGGTATGTATGTAATTGTCATTGACGAACAGAAATGCAAGGTCTGCGGCGAATGCGTAAAGATCTGCCCGGTCGAAATCTATAAGCTCGAAGGCGACCGCGTTAGCGTGGGCAACAGCGACGAGTGTAGCGGCTGCCAGAGTTGCCTTTCGGTATGTGAAGCGCAGGCGATCATCATCTCCGAGGTTTAGGTGAAAACGCTGCTGATCCTTGGCGCCGGCACGGGCGGCACGTTGGTGGCCAATAAAATGGCCCGGCGGCTGGACCTGCGGGAGTGGCAGATTATCGTGGTGGACCGTGACGAGCGGCACCTCTATCAGCCTGGCTTGCTCTTCATCCCCTTCGGATGGTATTCCGAGGCGGATGTCGTCAAACCGAAGCGGCGCTTTTTGTCCAGCCGGGTGAAAATCATTTTCGCCGAGGTTGAAGCGATTGATCCCGCCGCCAGCCGGGTCAAGCTGGCCGGGCCGCCAGACGCAATCGCTTACGACCAATTGGTGATCGCGCTGGGGTGCGACATCGCGCCGGAAGAGACGCCGGGGATGAAGGAGGGAGGCTGGCGGAAGAACATCTTCGATTTCTACACGCTGGCAGGGGCCACGGCCCTGGGTCAATGCCTGCGAACCTGGCCCGGTGGCCGTTTGGTCGTGAACGTGGCTGAAATGCCCATCAAGTGCCCGGTCGCGCCACTGGAATTCCTTTTTCTGGCCGACTGGTTCTTCCATCGCCGCAACCTGCGGAACAAAGTCGAGCTGATCCTGGCTACCCCGCTTTCCGGAGCATTTACCAAACCCAAAGCTGCGGCTGCGCTGAGCGGGCTGCTGAAGCAAAAGGGTATCCAAGTCGTTCCCGACTTCGCCCTGAGCGACGTGGACAACGGACGGACAACATTGGTCTCCTACGACAATAAAGAGGTGGGCTATGATCTGCTTGTCACCGTTCCGGTCAATAAGGGCGCTGAGGTGATTGGCCAGTCCGGGATGGGCGACGAGCTGAATTACGTCGAAACCAACCAGCAAACCCTGCAATCGAAGAAGTGGCCCAATGTCTGGGTGATTGGGGATGCCAGTGATGTGCCCACTGCCAAAGCCGGCTCGGTGGCCCACTTCATGGGGGACGCGCTGGTGGCGAACCTCTGGCACCACCTGCGCGGCCAGCCCTTGCCGGAGCAGTTCGACGGTCATGCCAATTGTTTCATCGAATCCGGCTTTGGGCGGGCGCTGTTGATTGATTACAGCTACACCGCCGAGCCACTGCCGGGGCTTTTCCCGCTGCCGTGGGTCGGGCCATTTCCCATGCTCAAAGAGTCGGCCATCAACCACTGGGGCAAGCTGGGGTTCCGTTGGCTCTACTGGCACCTGCTGCTGCCCGGCCGCCTGCCGTTTCTGGCCAAATACCGCGCGCCCGGACCATCATCATAACTCAGCGGGATCGGTGTCAAAACTCAGCGGGATCGGTTGACATATTGTGAAAACAAAATATATCCTGCGGCTGAGTTTGTTTTATGCCAGTTGAGACCAAGCTGCGACACCGGGCTCCACGGGGGGGTTCCGGGCGTTTCAAGATCAAGCAGAACACGATCGCGAGCCAACAGGCGGACCTGTTGCGGCTGGTGCGCGCCCGGGACGGACTCTCGCGGGTCGAGTTGGCGCGGAGTCTGAACCTGGCGCCTTCGACCGTGGGCATCTACGTCGGTCACCTGGTCGAGGAAGGATATCTCTTCGAGGGCAAGACCGCCGCGCGGGACTTTGGCCGGCCGCCGACGATTCTGGCGCTCAACCCGCAGGGAGGACGGTTCATCGGGGTCGATTTCGAGGCGCGCAACATCATGGCGGTCGCGGTTGACTTTTCCCAACGGCCCTTGAAGGAATTCCACGACACGATCGCCCTGGCCGACTCGGTGGAAAACATCCTGCGCAAGATTGAGCACGCCATCGAGACGGTGGGCGCCGACGACAGCCGAAAAGTGCTGGGCATCGGCGTAGGCGTGCCCGGGGTGATAGATCCGGCCCGAGGCATTGCCCTAAACTATAAACATATCAAGGGCTGGAGCAACGTGCCGTTGGTGAGCCGCCTGGCGGCGCGGTTTGGCGTGCCGGTCTTTCTGGAGAATAACGTTCGCACCATGGCCTTGGCCGAACTGTGGTTCGGTCAGGGACGCGGCTTGCGCAATTTCATCTGCCTGGGTGTGCGCAGCGGTGTTGGCGCGGGCATTGTCATCGATCGGCAGCTTCACCATGGGGCCGACAATCGGGCCGGCGAAATTGGCGATTGGCCCTGCCTGCTGGCCACTGGGAACGGCGCGGGCGGGTCGCGCCCGGGGAGAGCTTTTGTCAGGCTGGAGGACATGGCCTCCTTTCAGTCCGTCCAGAATTGGCTGCCTGTGCCCGCCAGGCCCAAGCCCAATTTGCTGGTTGCGCCCGGGACGGAGGTCCCCGTTGAGGCGTTGCTCGAAGCCGCAAAGGCGGGAGACAAGACCGTGCTGGGGATTTTGGACCGAGCCGCCCAGACCTTCGGTCTGGCGCTCAACCAATTGAACTGTGCGTTCAATCCGGAGAAAATCATTCTGGCGGGCGTGCTGACCAGTTTCGGCGACCTGTTCCTCCGGCGCCTCGAAAAGAGCTTGGAGACTTTTTCACCGCCCTCCGGCCTGCCGCCGGTGGTCAATTCCAACCTGGGCAGTTTTAACGGTGCGCTGGGCGCCGCCGCCCTGGCCGTGCACGAGTGGAAACCTGTTCCCCACTGAACACCAGAAATCATTCTTAGCCTGCAACAACAAACCATCACTACACCTGCACCATGAAACTGTTCATTGATACCGCTGACGTCGCTCAAATCCGCGAAGCCTGGAGCTGGGGCATCATTGATGGCGTCACCACCAACCCGTCGCATGTCGCCAAGAGCGGTCGCAAACCCAGCGAAGTCTATCGCGAAATCTGCGACATCGTGGATGGCCCCATCAGCCTCGAAACCATTGCCCTCGACGCGGATGGAATCGTGAAGGAGGGGCTCGAGCTGGCCAACATTCATACAAACGTGGTCATCAAAGTGCCCATCATAAAGGAAGGGCTTAAAGCCGTGAAAATCCTGGCCGCGGAGGGCAAAAAGACCAATGTGACGGTGATGTTCTCGCCGTTGCAGGCCTTGCTGGCCGCCAAGGTGGGCGCGACTTACGTCAGCCCCTTTATCGGCCGCCTCGATGCGGTTGGCCACGATGGCATGGAGCTGGTGCGCCAAATCAAAACCATCTACCAAAACTATGGGTTCCGCACTCAGATCATCACCGCCGCGGCGCGCCACCCCTTGCACGTCCTCCAAGCCGCCCTGGCAGGTTCGGATGTCATGACTATGAGCTTCGACATACTCCAGCAACTCTATCAACACCCGCTCACCGACTTGGTCCTGGATACTTTCTTAAAGGACTGGGCGCGAATACCCGTGAAATGAAAACCTATCCGCTTTACCTCAACGGCGCCTTTGTGCCGAGCGAGCCGGCCTGGGACGTGATGAACCCGGCCAGCGCCGAAGCCTTCGCCAGAATTTCCACCATCGACCGCGCCCGGCTGGCCCAAGCCATTGCGGACGCGCATGCGGCGTTCCCGAGCTGGCGCGGGCTTACCGCCAAGACGCGCGGCGAATTCCTCCGGCGCATCGCCGCTGAACTGGACCGGCGGCGGGACGAGGTCGCGCGCCTGATCAGCAGCGAGAACGGCAAACCGCTGGCCCAGAGTCTGGGCGAGGTGGCCATGTCCGTGGACCATCTCCAGTGGTTCGCCGAGGAAGGCCGGCGCGCTTATGGGCGCATCATCCCCCCGCAGGCCGAGGGTAAACGCAACCTGGTCATGAAAACGCCCATCGGGGTGGTGGGGGCCATCAGCCCCTGGAACTTCCCGCTGGTGCTGGCCGTGCGCAAAGTGGCGCCCGCCCTGGCCGCCGGCTGCCCGGTTGTGCTCAAACCGGCGCGGCAGACACCGCTGAGCTGCGTCGCTTTCGCCGAGTGCGCGCAGGCGGCGCAGTTGCCCAAAGGAGTTTTGCAGGTCGTTTGCGGGCCGTCCGATCAGTTCGGCGAGGAATTCCTCAGCCACCCCCTTTGCCGCAAGGTGACCTTCACCGGCTCGACGGAAGTTGGCCAGGTGCTCATCCGCAATGCCGCCCGCACGATCAAGCCGCTGTCGCTCGAATTGGGCGGCAACGCGCCCCTGCTGGTGTTCGACGATGCGGACCTTAACATCGCGGTGGAGGAGGCGCTGCTGGCCAAAATGCGCAACACCGGCCAGTCGTGCATCGCCGCCAACCGTCTCTTCGTGCATCAGCCCATCTGCCAGCGCTTTCTCGACGCGTTCGTCGCCCGGGTGAAGTCGCTGAAGGTGGGGGAGTTTTCCGAACCCGGTGTCGAGATCGGTCCGCTGATTGACGAAGCCGCCGTCGGCCATGCGCTTGGCCACCTTCAAGATGCCGTGAGCCGGGGAGCGCGGGTGCTTTGCGGGGGCCGGCGCATCGCACGCAAAGGATTCTTTTTCGAGCCGACGGTGCTGGCCGAGGTGCCGGCGGACGCCTTGTGCATGAGGGAGGAAACCTTCGCCCCGGTTGCCCCGGTGACCGCGTTCGACACGGAGCAAGAAGCCCTCCGCTTGGCCAATGACACCGTTCATGGTCTGAGCGCCTACGCCTTCACGCGCGACCTGGGCCGCGTATTCCGCCTCGCGGAACACCTGGAAGCGGGCATGATCGGCATCAACGACGGGCTGCCCACTACCAGCAACGCGCCCTTTGGCGGCGTCAAACAGAGCGGCTGGGGGCGCGAGCTGGGTGGCGAAGGCCTCGAAGCATTCCTGGAAACCAAACA
This sequence comes from Verrucomicrobiota bacterium, assembly GCA_050011195.1. GTDB lineage: Bacteria > Verrucomicrobiota > Verrucomicrobiia > Limisphaerales > UBA8199 > PALSA-1440. The sequence goes on from JBEKJO010000051.1 coordinate 19,256, forward strand.
CCTCTCCATCCGCGTCTGAACCGGCCTCAACCCGCAACCTTTATTCCCGCTGAAGCCGGCGCGCTTCGATGTTTCCCGCATACCTGAACGTTGCCGCCTTGGACCTCGGCAAAGGAACGCCGGTCAGAGTCCGCATCCTCGGTGACATGATGTCCCTCGCGCTGGACCTGGCCGAAGCGTTGAAGGCGGAAATCGTCGCAGCCAACCGGGAAGGGCGCGGCGCAACGCTGATCGTCCCAGTAGGGCCCGTCGAGCAGTATCCCATCCTCGCCCGGATGCTTAACGAGGAACGGATCTCCTGCCGGAACTTGGTCTTCATCGGCATGGACGAGTATCTGACCGACGACGATGCGTGGGTGCCGGAAACCCATCCGCTGAGCTTTCGGGCTTATCTCAACCGGAAGTTTTACGACCTGCTTGACCCGGCGCTGGCGCCGCCACCCAAGCACCGCCTCTTTCCCGACCCGCGCGATCTGGAGGCCGTGCCGCGGCTCATCGCTGCGCGTGGCGGCGTCGATGCCTGTTACGGTGGCATCGGCATCACCGGGCACATCGCCTTCAACGAACCGCCGGAGCCGGGCGAACCGATGTCGTTGGAGGCCTTTGCCGCTTTGCCGACGCGGATTCTCAGCCTCACCTCGGAGACGCGCACGATTAATTCCGTGACCGTGGGCGGTGAAATCTCGATTATCCCGCGGCGCGCAGTCACCGTCGGGATGATGGAAATCCTGGGGGCGCGCCGCTTGCGGCTTTATTGCAATCGCGCTTGGCAAAGCGCCGTGGCCCGGCGCGTCCTGCACGGCCCCATCACCCCGGCTTGCCCGGCGTCACTGATGCGCACACATCCCGACGCCACGCTGACCGTGGCCGATTACGTCGCCGCCCCACCCGACATCAGGCTGCGGTAACCATCTCCATGAACCTGCCGTTCTTAATCTTAATCGGTTTATGGTCCGTGAGCAGGTTCGTGTGGAACAGGCAACTGCCCCTGAACCTCGTTTCGCCCGAGACCTGCCGACGATTCCCCCTCTCCCCTTCTGAAGGGGAGAGGGCCGGGGTGAGGGGTCCGTCTTTGCCTTGGGGTTCAGGAGACGCAAAGCACGCGAAGATGTGGAGGCCTTTCTTCTGTCTCACACATACCTTCCACGAAGCTTCACTTCCATGAAACTCAACTTTGCCAACGAACGTTTGCTGGCCGTCGTCGCGCATCCGCTCCACCGTGCCGCCGCCACGCTGGCCGAAGCAGCGTCTTGGTTCTGCGCGTCGCGTGGGTATAAGGCCGCAGCGCCGCCGCTGGCCGCAGCACCCGCGCTCTGGTGGATGGACACGGTCAACATGAGCGGCTTCAACCCCGGCTTCTTCGTGGACAAAAGCCAGCCATTATCCCTGTGACGGTCCTGGAAGCCATTCAACGCAGCACGGAGTTCCTGGCCAGAAAAGGGGTCGATTCGCCCCGGCTGCAAGCGGAGCTGCTGCTGGCACACCTGCTCGAGCAACCGCGCATGAAGTTGTACCTCGATTTTGAGCGCGCACTCACGCCCGCGGAGATCGATGGCTTTCGCGCACTCATCAAACGGCGCGGCCAGCGCGAGCCGTTGCAGCATATCATCGGCTCCGCCTCGTTTTGCGGCTTCGAAATCACGGTGAACCGGGACGCGCTCATTCCACGTTCTGAAACCGAGCTGCTCGCCGAGCGCGGCTGGACCTTCCTCAACCAACTCTCAACCCTCAACCCTCAACCCTCAACCGTTCTGGACTTCGGCACGGGCAGCGGCTGTTTGGCCATCACGCTGGCCTGCAAGTGCGCCGCCGCCGAGGTCTATGCCGTCGATATTTCGCCCGAGGCGCTCGCGTTGGCCCGCCGGAACGCGGCGCGGCACGGCCTGGCCGAGCGCATCCGCTTCCTGCAAGGGGACGGCTTTGCGGCTTTGCCGGAGGGGACCCGATTTGATCTGATCATCAGCAACCCGCCCTACATCCCCAGCGGAGACATCGCGTCGCTGCCACCCGAGGTGCGCGATTATGATCCGCACCGGGCGCTCGATGGCGGTCCGGACGGCCTGGATCACGGGCGCCGCCTGGCGGCCGAGTCCGCGCGGTTTCTCAAACCGCACGGACGGCTCATGCTGGAATTCGGCGACGGCCAGGCCGAGCGCCTGCGCGAAATTCTCCAGCAGCAGAAGTGGATTGTCGAAGCCATCGAGGAGGACTACACTCACCAACCGAGAATCATGGTTGCGTGGCGATTATAATAAGTTTCCATGGACAGTTTTTTGATTAAAGGCTCTGTGCCGTTGCATGGGGAAGTAGCCATCAGCGGCGCGAAGAATGCAGTGCTCCCGATCATGGCGGCCACCTTGCTCACCAGCGAACCCTGCCTGATCCGGCGTGTGCCGAACCTGAGCGATGTGAAGTTCATGGGCCAGATCCTCACCTGGCTCGGCGCCCAGGTGCGTTTCGAGGGCGACAGCGTCCGCGTCCAGGCGAGGAAAATCAAGGGCGCCGGTGACTACGATCTGATCCGCAAGATGCGGGGCTCCATCTGCGTCATGGGTCCGCTCCTGGGCCGGTTGAAGAAGGCCACCGTGTCGCTGCCGGGCGGGTGCGTGATTGGCGCCCGGCCGATCAACCTGCACCTGAAAGGATTCGAGGCCCTGGGCGCCAAAGTGGTCATCGAGAGCGGCTACGTTCACGCCCGCGCCAAACGGTTGGTCGGGTCCGCGATATTTCTGGGCGGCCGCTCCGGCTCGACGGTGCTCGGCACGGCCAACGTGATGATGGCGGCCACCCTGGCCGAAGGGGTGACGGTGATCGAGAGCGCGGCGTGCGAACCGGAACTGGTGGACCTGGCGAGCTTTCTCAATGCAATGGGCGCGCAGATTTCAGGCGCCGGCAGCCCCACGGTGACCATTACCGGCGTGAAGGAATTGCACGGCGCGGAACATGAGGTGATCCCCGACCGCATCGAAGCGGCCACCTACGCCATCACCGCCGCCGCCACGAACGGCGAGATCACGCTGCGCGGCGCGCGCGCCGACCACATGCGGGCGGTGTTGGACAAACTGCACGACGCGGGCGCAGGCATCGACCGTTGCGGCGCAGGCATTACCATCCGCCGCAACGGCCGCTTGAAACCGGTGGACATCACGACGCTCCCCTACGCCGGTTTCCCCACCGACGTGCAGGCGCAAATGATGGCGCTGATGACGTTGACACCGGGCATCAGCATTATCACGGAACGCATCTTCGAGTCCCGCTTCATGCACGTCAGCGAGCTGGCCCGGCTGGGCGCGGACATTGAAATCGAAGGGCCGAGTGCGATTGTGAAGGGTGGCAAGCCGTTGAGCGGAGCCCCCGTCATGGCCAGTGATTTGAGAGCCTCGGCGGCGCTGGTGATTGCCGGGCTGGCCGCGCGCGGCACCACCCAGGTCAACCGCGTTTATCACATTGACCGCGGTTACGAGAATATCGATGGCAAGCTGCGGCAACTGGGCGCGCGCATCGAGCGAATTGAAGAATCATGACTAAATTGATTGCAGCCCTGATTATCGTGGCGGCGCTCTACGGCGGGTGGGAACTGTTTTTGTATTGGGAGAAGGTTAAGAACGAACAGGAAACCAAGCAGAAACAGGACGCGGCGGCGATGGTCATCGGGGACCAACTGCCGGGTATGTCGTACAAGCTCGAGCCGTCACTGCAGGCCGCGCGCAAGCAGGGCGCCACCGGGTTGAAAAGCTGGCTCAAGACCCACGCCCAGAGCGTTGAGGACCCGCGCAAGGCCTGGATTGAACTGGATTACTGCGTGGCCGTCGCCCGGGAAGACCCGGCGGAAGCCAAACGCGTCTTCGCCGCCGTGAAGGAGCGGATCGGGCCCTCCTCGCCCGTCTGGCCACGGATGAAGCAACTCGAAAGAACTTACGAGTAATTTTTTGCTGGCCCTGCGCGTCGGCGCGCTATATCATCGCTCCGCAGTCAAAAAACCAAAGGTCGCTTATGGATGTAGTTTTTAATTGTCCGAAGTGCGAACAGGAGTTGGCCGTCGATAGCACCGGGGCCGGCACGGAAATCAATTGCCCGGCTTGCGGCGAATCGATTGTGATCCCGGCGCCGGAGTTGGTGGTTAGCCGGCCTGGCCTGGAGCCCAGCCCCGGCGCACCGCGCATTGAGGTCCATCCGGTCAACCCCATCGCCTCTTCCGCCGCCGCGAAAGTGGAAATGCATTTGCGAGTGCCCGTCCACAAAATGCCGACGGCGAGCTTGATCGAAAAGCCGCTGGCCCCGCTCGAAGTCGCGGCGAAGGAATCGGACAAGAAAATCCGCGTCAAGACGATCAAGCACACCGACTGCATCGAGGTGGGGCACGACAAGTTTGACGAGGTGGTGTCGAACTTTCTGATCAAGATCGGCGAATCCAACATGATCAGCATCACGACCCTCACCTACACGCACCTGGACATCGGCACGCAGAAGCTGCTTACCGATTTCGGCGTCATGATCGTCTATCGGGGTTAGTCTGGGACTCCGCGCGTTCTCGCCGGGCAGTGCGCCGGTGCGGGACATTGGACTTCGGGATGGGGTCGGCGCCCCGCCTTGACTTGCCGGGCGGCCATCCTTACCCTGTTCCCATGCGTTGTCGGTCTATTCGTCTGGTGCTCATTGCGGTGTGTTTGCTGGCTTTCCCTGTTCGTTCGCCGGCGCCGCTGATTTATCGGCCGGGAGAAGGCTGGACCTACGAACCCGTCGGCGGCGAAGGCAAATGGCAGCAGCCGCGCGCCAAGGACCAATTGGAAGTCGCCCAGGCCGCGTTCGACAAGAAGGCCTACAGCCTGGCGCTCAAAGCCGCGAATCGCGTGCTGCTGCTGTGGCCGCTGTCGGATTACGCGCCCCAGGCGCGGTATCTCGTCGCCCGTTGTTACGAAGCCAATGGCGAAGCGGAGACGGCATTTAAGGAGTATCAAAAGCTCCTGGAGAAGCAGCCTAAGCTGGCGCATTTCGAGGAGATTCAGCGGCGCCAATTCGAGATTGCCAACCTGTATCTCGCCGGCAAATGGTTCAAGCTCTGGGGCTACATTCCGTACCGGTCGATGGAGCGCACGGCCCACATGTATGCTGACATCGTAAAGACCGGGCCGTACAGCGACGTCGCTCCGCAGGCCCAGTTGAACATTGGCGCGGCCAGGGAAAAACAAAAGGCCCTCGGTTTCAGGGACCCCGACTATTCCGCCGCCGTCAAGGCTTATGATCTCGCCGCCGACCGTTATCATGACCGGCCCAAGGTGGCGGCCGAAGCGATTTACCGGTCCGGCGTGGCTTACCAAAAACAGGCGCAAACCGCGGACCGCGATCAAGGCACCGCCGGACAGGCTATCGCCCGGTTCACCGACTTCATGACACTCTACCCGAGCGACGCCCGGGTGCCGCAGGCGCAGAAAATCATCGCCTCGCTCCGAAGCGAACAGGCGCATGGCAACTTCGCCATCGCCCAGTTCTACGAAAAGCGCAAGCGGTGGGAGGGCGCGCGCATTTACTACAACGAGGTGCTGTTGCAAGATCCCAATTCGCCGTATGCGCCCCAAGCGCGGCAACGCATTGACCAGCTCAAGCAGCACTCCCAGGGGGCGGGCAAATAGTATGAGGCTTTGTCGCTGGCTGCTGGTCGGTCTGGTGGCGCTCGGCGGAAGCGGTTGCGCCGGCTACAAGCTCGGGCCGGTCAACGGCTTGGCCGCGCGCGAGAAGTCAGTGCAGATCAATCCATTCGCCAACCACACGCTGGAGCCCCGCCTGGGGGACGCGCTCACGACCCAACTGCGCAAAGCGTTGCAGCAGGATGGCACCTACCAGCTCGCTTCTCACAACGACGGAGACATCGTGGTCAGCGGTTCAATTACCCGCTATCAGCGGCAGGAGGTCAGCTTCTCCTCGAGCGACATCCTCACCGTGCTCGACTACCGTCTGGAGCTCACCGCGCTGGTGACCGCGCGCGAACGGAGCACCGGCAAAGTCATTCTCAACCAGCCGGTCACCGGCTTCACCTTCATCCGCGTCACGACCGATTTGACCAGCGCCGAACGCCAGGCCCTGCCTCTGCTTGCGGCCGACCTGGCCAGGAACGCGACGGCGTTGTTGGCGGAGGGAGGTTGGTAGCTCGGTGATTGTGAATAACTCGGGCTTGTCGGCCTGTGGCGATGTGGTAACAATGGGCCGTCTGATCGAACATCTGAAACCATTAATGACTATGATCAAATCTCTGTTGAAAATCGGGGCCTTGAGTCTCTTGGCCGCTGCCATTGCCGGCACGCCGGCGCCCCTTCTGGCCCAAAGCACAAATAACCCCGCCGCGGAAAAGAACCCGGCTGTCCCCAAGAAAAAAGCAGGGCATCCCTTCCGTGGGAAGCTGGCCGCAGTGGACAAAGTCGCCAAAACCATCAAGGTCGGCGAGTCGATCTACCAGATCACCTCCCAGACCAAGATCACCAAAGCGGGCAAGCCCGCCACCCTCGAAGACGGCGTAGTCGGAGACCCAGTCACCGGTTTTGTCAAGCCGACCGACGACGGGAAAATGGCCGCGACCACCGTGCATTTTGGGGCTAAGGCCGAAGACAAAAGCGGCGACAAGAAGAAAGGGACGTAACCCGCCCCTCGGCCTAATTATCTGGACCACCAAACGACGCGCAAAGCTTCTGCCCCCTCTCCCCTCCCGAAGGGGAGAGGGTTGGGGTGAGGGGTCCCCTTTCGGCGATGGTGGTACCGACGAGATGCGACCGCTCCTCACCGCCGCCACCAACTCGTCTTGCTCTTGACGCCTTTGCTTTGCGCGTCTTGGGAATAGTGTTGCCTCAGCCACTCGCTGCGCGCCGCTTCGAGCGCCATGCGGAATTCGTCATAGCTTAGAAACCGGTCCCCCGGATTCTTCGCCAGCACCTTCACCAGCGCGTCGCTGGTGGGTTGAGTAATTTCAGGGATAACCAGATTAGGCGGGGTCAGTGCCGTATGCACGTGCGCCGCCACCAGTTCCTCCACGCTCGGCGCCTCGAAAGGCACATGGCCGGTCAACGCATGATAGAGCGTGCAGCCCAGGCTGTACATGTCCGACAGGAACGTCTCCCGCTCCCGCTTGATCTTCTCCGGCGCGACATAGTAAGGCGTTCCCTCCGTCACCGAGGTTGACTCGGGATCGGCCTCGGCGCTTCGCGCCAGGCCAAAATCCACCAGCTTCGGCTCGCCGTCGGCGTTGAAGAGAATATTGCCCGGCTTGATATCGCGGTGGAGCAGATTATGTTTGAGCGCCGTGTCCAGGGCGGAGGCAATCTTGCACCCGATATCCAGCACTTCGAGCTCCCCGAGGCGCGTCTGTTTCTCGATGCGCGAATCCAGGCTGCCCCGGTCCGCCAGTTCCATCACCAAATAGCGCTGCCCCTCGAACTCGTCGAAAGAATAGATGTGGATGATGTTGGTGTGATTCAGCGAGGCGCAGGCGCGCGCTTCGCGGTAGAAACCCTCCAACGCCACCGGATCGTTCTCCAGTTCTTTCCGCATCAGCTTGACCGCCACCAGGCGTTCCAGAACCGTGTCAAAAGCCCGGTAAACCTTCCCGTGCCCGCCCGAGGCGATCTTGCTGCGCAATTCAAACTGGCGCAACTGCATCGGCATCATGATCGGGTAGCCACACCGCTTGCACGGCTCGGTGGACAATGGCGGGAGGTCCCCCGGAATAAAAACCTTGGCGTCACACCCGCTGCACGTGACCATTTTCAGTGGCTTATCACTCGCGCTCATTACGCTTCAATAGTAGCATCCCCCGTTCCCGCGACAAGCTTCCTCGTAGCCGCCTTCGCCCCCTCGCCGGCCGCCCCGGATAACCTGCGGGTCGGCAAGAGGTTATCCGTCGGTGTTCCGTAGGAGGCGCGCTGTCCCCAGCGCGCCGCGAGCGTCAGAAGATGTCCGAAGTTCTGGTTGACCGGATTTGGTGCGCCGGTAGGTTACACGGGATGGGTCGCCATTTAGTCGAGCCGAATCCCTGGATGATTCTGCCCTTCGGGCTGCTGCTGGGGGCCATCGCTCTGGCGCCGGTGCGCTTCCCGAATTGGTGGGCCAGGCATTATCCCAAAGTCGCGTATTCGCTCGGCGCCATTACCCTTCTCTATTACCTTTTCGGCTTGCATGCCTGTCAGCGCGTGCTTCACGTGGGACACGAGTACGCGAGCTTCATCGCGCTGATTGGCTCGCTGTTCGTGGTTTCCGGCGGTATTCACATCAACGTCAAAGGCGAGGCGACGCCGCGCAGCAACACGATCTTCCTGTTCATTGGCGCCCTGGCCGCCAACCTCCTGGGCACCACCGGCGCTTCGATGCTGCTCATCCGCCCCTGGATCCGAATGAACCAGCGCCGCATCACGGGGTATCACATTGTCTTTTTCATCTTCATCGTCTCGAACGTGGGCGGCTGCCTGACGCCCGTGGGCGATCCGCCGTTGTTCCTGGGTTACTTGGGAGGCATTCCGTTCTGGTGGGTGGCCGAACATTGCTGGCCGATGTGGGCAGTCGGCGTGGGGTTTCTGCTGGCCTTGTTCTGCCTCATTGACGCAGCCAACTACCGCCGTGTGCCCCGGGAAATCCGCGGCCTGCCGGCAGAACCCCCCGAGCCCTGGCGATGCACTGGCTTGTGGAATATCGCTTTTCTCGCCGTGATCCTGGGCGCGGTGTTCCTTGATCGCCCGCCGTTCGCGCGCGAGGCGTTGATGGTGGGTGCGGCGGTCGGGTCCTGGTTCACCACTCGGAAGCAAGTCCACGAAGCGAACCAGTTCAACTTTCATCCGATCCAGGAGGTGGCCATTCTCTTCCTCGGCATCTTCGCGACGATGATCCCCGCGCTGGATTGGTTGCAGAACCACGCAGGCCAACTGGGTCAACCAAGTCCGGCCTTATTCTATTGGGGGAGCGGACTGATTTCGAGCGTGCTGGACAATGCGCCGACCTATTTGAGCTTTCTGAGTGCTGCCTTCGGAATGTTCATCGACCCCGAGATTGTCGATAAAGCGCAACTCCTGATCCAACACCATGGCGCGGACCTGGCCAGTGTGGCCACCGGTCCGCACGCCGAGCAGATTCGCCATACCTTCGAAGCGCTGCAAAAATATCACGCTGCGGCTCTCGCCACCGGCAACGTAGGCACAGAGCAGATCGAGGTTGCCTTCCTGGTCGGCAATCACGGTTTGAACCATTACCTCCTCGCCATCAGCATCGGGGCCGTCTTTTTCGGCGCCAATACTTACATCGGCAACGGCCCCAATTTCATGGTTAAAGCCATCGCCGACCACCAGAAAGTCCGCACACCAGGCTTCGTAGGCTTGGTTTTCAAGTACACGCTGCCCTGCATGGCGCCGATGCTGGTGCTGCTCTGGCTGCTCTTCTTCCACGGGTAACGCCCGGGCCGGAGAATCACCTATCGGGGCGAGAATAAAAGGAATGGAGATTCCAAATTTGTCGATTCGCAGCACTGCTCCGCATTACAAGCGACATCGCCAAAACCATTGATTTTACAAGCGAAAGCTGCAATCCGATCAACAACTCCAATGCTCGCAGAAGCCCTCGAAAAGGAAACGAAGCTAGGAGGCGTTTGGATGATTGGCTGGCGCGATGAGGTGGTAAGCAGGGACAGGGCGAGGCAGGGAGGCAGGTTTGTGAAATCTGGCCGGGTGAAAGCGGTGAACAGGGAAGATCGCCAAGCTTCTCCCTGACTTGCGGTGGCCCCATTTGCCCGCCTCAGCTTTCGTCTTAAATCAAGGGCGCTCCCGCTTGCCATTGATCAGGCCGAGGTCAACGACACAGCCGACTTGACCACTGCGATGCTTGCGGCTATACACATGCGGCCATGACTGTTTGCGCTTCGGTTTGGATTTCTTTGGAGCCATAACGATTTGCAAATGTGTCACGCAAGTCCCTCACGCAGTTAAATATGAAAAGCGTGAGTTTGACGGTGAGCGCCTGCAAATAGAGGCGTTAAGCCAGTTTAGCTCAGTGGTAGAGCAACGGTTTTGTAAACCGTCGGTCCTCGGTTCGAATCCGAGAACTGGCTCCACTTAGGAAGAGGGGGTGATCAGAGCAGGTCCATTCTCCTCGGTGACACCAACTTGGCGGACGCCACTCCAGCGCCCTTTTACGCCTCTCCGGGCCTCTCCGGGCTTGCCTCGGGGGGCGAAGTCGCTGAAGCTGTCGCCAGCGAACTATGGCTAAAAAGGCATTGATTACCGGCATCACCGGGCAGGATGGCTCGTATCTGGCGGAACTGCTCTTGTCGAAGGGCTACGAGGTGCATGGGCTGATTCGGCGGGCGAGCACGTTCAACACGGGGCGGTTGGACCCGATCTATGATGATCCGCACTCGGGCAAGAGCAGGATGTCCCTGTATTACGGCGATCTGAGCGATGCGAGCGCGCTGGCACGGTTGATCGGCAAGATTCAGCCGGAGGAGATCTACAATCTGGCGGCGCAGAGCCATGTGCGGGTGAGCTTCGACAGCCCCGAGTACACGGCGGACATCACGGCGACAGGCACGGTGCGTTTGCTGGAGGCGATCCGCGAAACGGGCATTCGGCCACGGTTTTATCAGGCGTCGTCGAGCGAGATGTTCGGGATGGTGCGGGAGGTGCCGCAAACGGAGCGGACGCCGTTTTACCCGCGCAGCCCGTATGGGTGCGCGAAGGTGTTTTCCTACTGGATCACGGTGAATTACCGGGAGTCGTACGGCCTGCATGCGAGCAACGGGATTTTGTTCAACCACGAGTCGCCGCGGCGGGGGGAGACGTTCGTGACGCGGAAGATCACGCGGGCGGTGGCGCACATTCAGGCGGGGCTGCAGGACAAGCTGTTTCTGGGCAACCTGGAGGCCAAGCGGGACTGGGGCTACGCGAAGGAGTACGTGGAGGCGATGTGGCTGATGTTGCAGCAGGACAAGGCGGACGACTACGTCGTCGCCACGAACGAGACGCATTCGGTGCGCGAGTTTCTGGAGGCGGCCTTCGCCCACGCCGGGCTGGATTGGAAGAAGCACGTGGAGATTGACCCGCGCTATTATCGGCCCGCCGAAGTGGATTTGCTGATTGGGGATTACAGCAAAGCGAAACGCCAATTGGGCTGGGAGCCGAAGACCCGGTTCGTGGACCTGGTGAAGCTGATGGTGGATGCCGACGCGGACTTGTTGCGCCGGCACCGTCAGGGCCAAATCAGGGTCAGCAGTTGAAGGCGACTCTGCGGAGATGCGCGAGCAGCCAAAGGCTCGCGCAAGCCAACAATCCCAGGCCGGAAAGGACCGCCCCGGCGAGCAACGTCTTGTCTTCGTAAACCATCCGGATTTGGTGTCGCCCGGCAGGGACTTCGAGGGCCTGGAAGGCGTAGTTGGCGCGCCAGATTTTTGTGGGCCGGCCATCCACATAGGCCCTCCAGGCCGGATAATGGCTTTGGGAAATGACCACCAGGCTGGCGGCGGGCGCTTCGGTCTGAATGGAGATGCTTTGGTTCGCAAACCGGGCCTCCAGCACGCGGGCGGAGGTCGGTTGAGTTGCGGTGAGGCTCCCGCGCGCTTCGAGCGGCAAGACGACGATTCGGCGGAAATCGAGATTGGTCTGGAAGAATGCCTGAAAGGCGGCGCGGTCGTCGGCAAAGACCGGTCGCTGTCCCGCAGTGACGAGCGGCATGGCGGAGGGGCGAGGGGTCCAATCAAAGGCTTTCCCGGGGGCGGTAATTTGGGAGACGCCCATGAAGTCCAGCAGGGCCGGGAAATCACGATTGGTCTGCATGTAAGGCAGGACGGTGGCGTTGTTGGCCTCGCCTGGCGTTAACGAGAAAAAGCCATGGACTTGGGGGACCCCCTCCAGCAGGTTGCAGTCAGCGAGAAAGGCCAGCCGGTTCAGCAGATAGTTTTCTTCCAAACCGGGGATCACGTGAGTCTTGAGCCCCTCCAGCGCGAGGGGTGCGAGCATAGCACGGGATTGGCCGAGGCGGGGTTGCGGGTTGAATTTCAAATGCGCGCTGGCCCAGCCCGGAGAATAGACCGAACGTTGCGCGCCCGGGTTTTGTGTTGGCATGTGCGTCACAAAGTCGAGCCAGACAACCAGCAACAGAAAGCAGCCGAAGAGGACCCGCCGAGGGCCGGAGGAGTTCAGACAGGCGATGGTGAAAAGCAAAACCAGAGCCAGAAATGCGGCCCGGGCCAATCCATTCTGCCAGGTGGCGCGCCAGACGCCCTCGGCGGCGGGCAACCTCGAGGCCAGCCAAACCAGCATTCCGATGAGAAGCAACATCACGAGGGCACTGCCGAATTCAAAGTGACCGGCAGGCCGGGACTTGCCGGCCAGGGCCGCAAACCCAAACGCCGCCAGCAACGGTGCGAGCGGCAAAATCAAAATGACGAATTTCACCGGGTAGCGGACCAGCCCAAGCCCGGGAAAGCAAAGCCGCAACCCGCGATAGAGCCAGCCGCTGTTGCCCAAGGCCAGAACCAGGCCGAGGAACAAGAGTCCGGCCAGGACGCGCACCCGCCAGTCGCGCACGCGCCGCACGGCCACTGCCACGAGCAACACGGTTCCGATCCCGGCATAATAGGAGGAGGTCCAATACTGCCCGTTTTGCATGAAAAGACCCTGCCGGGTGGGCGAGGTTCGGAACAACGGCACCAGAAAGTTGGCCCAGCCCCACACGGGCATCGCCCAATCGGAAGAGCCGTAGCCAGTATCGCGCTCTGAATGGTCCAGCAGTTCGAGGAACGGCAGCAGTTGCGCCGCGCAAATCAGCGCCACCAGAATCCCCATCCCCAGAAAGCGCAAGACGAGCTTGCTCCGCAGCTTCTCCGCGTGCGCCCAATCGCCGCAGGCCAAAACCAGCAGGATCAGCCAGGTCACCACAATCGTTTCCGGTCCGCCGGCCAGCATTTGCAGGGCGCCCGCCACCGTTCCCCACACCAACGCCTTCCCACCCTCGCGCCAGGCCCGTTGCCCGAGCCATACCACCCACGGCAGCCAACTGAAGGTCGCCACGTGGCTCGGCCACATCAGAAAGTTTAGCGTCAATCCGTTGAACGAGAAGATCACGCCCGCCAGCCCCGCCGCCAGCCGGTGGCGGGTCCAGCGCTGGGCCAGAAAGTACATCCCCAACCCGCCCCAGAACAGGTGCGCCAAACAGAAGAACGACAAAGACCACGTCAAAGGCAAGAGCAGGTAAATGAGCGAGAGCGGGTAAAGGGTCAGCGTGTTCCACTGGGCCAGAAAGGGGAGGCCACAGTTGCTGAGCGGATTCCAGAGCGGCAGCTCGCCGCGCCAGAAGCATTGCCGGTGAAAGTACGCCACCGGATAGCTGAACAGGCCGAAGTCCCGAATAATGAACGTAGTGCCCCCCAGTAGCACACCGGGAAAGGCCGCGACAACCAGCGGTCCCAGAAGCAGAGCAAAGCGGCCAGGCGTCAGCCATTCATCGGCTGCACCCGCTCTGCCAGCGGGGCCCATTCCGGCTCCGGTCATTTCCGCGCGCCATAATTGTGAGGCTGAGAATTCGGCCGCCATTGCTGATGCTTGAGCTTGGCTGTGTGGATGGGGCAAAGGCAACGCTTTTCGGTTCATCTGGAACGTCCGCGCAGCCGGGCACGGATCAGGCCGGCGGTCGTCTTCGTCTCCGGAGCCAGAGGGCCGCCCAAATAGCCGTCGAGGCCAGGGACACCAACGCGCCGCAGTAGAATATCCGGTCTTCGTACACCAGCGTTACTTGCTGCCGGCCGGCGGGAACCTGAAGGGCCTGGAAGGCGTGGTTGGCCCGCCACAGGGGAGTCGGCTGGTTGCCCACCCAGGCGCGCCAGGGGTGGTAAAACGATTGCGCGATGACGACGAGTGCCGGCTCAGGGGCCCGGACTTCCAGTCGAACTTTGTGCGGGGAGAATTGCTGCACGGAGACTGTGGCGGGCGTGGCATTCGAGACGGTAACCAGGGC
>JBEKJO010000052.1:0-33178 GCA_050011195.1 Verrucomicrobiota bacterium
TGCCTCTGGTCAACCAGAGTCACTACTTCGACCCCGGCTCTTATGATGTCCAGGAGTAGCATCATTTGGGCGGTCACCGTATTGCGGGATAAGCGGTCGAGGGACTCCACAATCAGCACCGATCCCGGCGCCACTTTACCGGTCTTGACCGCATCGAGGAAACGGCCGAGACCCCCTTGGGCCAGGTTCTTGCCGCGATATGCGGAGACGCCTTCGTCAGCGATGATGTCGGCAATCGTCCACCCCTGCTCCTCAGCGAACGCTTCGGCGTTGCTAATTTGGCGACGAAGCGAGGTCCCCTTAGCTTGAGTCCCAGTCGAATACCGGGCGTATATATGCGCAATTTTCACTTCGATGGCCTGTTTGGCATTGATCTACAGCATTGCTGGATAGCCCCGTGCGCGATAATAGCATTCCCGATGCCCCCATGAAGAAGGGGGTAGCGGCGATTATCGCCGTGATTCTTCTCCACCCCATTTGGAGCGATACCGCTCATGGCGTTTGCGCTCACGAAATACCTCCCACTCTTGACGGAGGCGGTGCGGGCAGCCGAGATAACCTGGAAGAAGGACCCCTCCCAGTGGCCCCGTTACAGAATGACCTTTGCCAACAACCAACAACGTTGGGTCCTGTGCGAACGGTGCCGGCTCAAGCTGCACGACGCCAAGAAGCGAGACGAGGCTGAAGCCCTGGGATCTGTCATCCGCCCGCCAAACGCAACAGCAGCGATCCATGAGAATCCAGACCCGGACGTTCAAATGCCGGCAAGCGATTCGCAGAATGTCGAAATTCGCCGAGGGCAAACCGGCCCGGCGGCTGCACGGATTCTCCCAAAGATGCCCATTCTCCATTATAGGTCTTCGAGGTGAGATTGATCTTCGAGAATGAAGGCCCTGGATTTGGTGGGTCTGCTGGAGAAGGACACGTGCGATACGGGGCATTTGCGCAAGCTGCCACCGGCTGTGTGACTCCGGAGCAAACGCCCAAGCCCCCGAAACCAGAGATGTCCGAAGCACCTCGGAATTGAACCTCCCGTTCAAATCCAGCGGTTGGAAAAGCGCGCCGCAGCAGAAGACTGAAAATCCTTAAGGGCCGTCTTCTTTTCCATTTCGCTCCGTTCAACCCCGTTCACTCAAGCCTCTAGCCCTGGCCCCGCAGGCCACCTGCTGACCAACCCGCCAAGGCCAACTGCCCGCCGAAAAAATCCGGACCCGCGGACCCGGGGCTAAACCGGTACCGGTTCGAGCGGTTCGGGGCCCAGGTAAGAAGGCGGTTCACCCCGACGGCCTCAGTTCTCAAGCCGGCAGTTGCCTTTCGAGTGAAATCCCGCGTGCCCTCCTGCGCGGGCTGCGAACCTTCCGTGCCCGTTCCGGCTCCGGTGCCGCACACGCCGCCACGCCTCTAGCCCCGGCCGGGCCGGCCCACCGCGCAAGGCGCCTTCCTGAACGACCGAAACTGATTTGATCTCAATCTTGCCTTCTCCGCATCACCAAAACCCCGATTAGCAGCCCCAGACCAAAGCCTATGCCAATGGCCTGATACGGATGCTCGCGAACAGCCCTGTCGGTGGCCTTCGCGGCAGCGACGGTCTGTTCTTGCATGTTTTTGCAAACTTCCTTGGCCTTCTCGGTTGCGGCTTCCAGTTTGGCTCGCAGGCTGTTCTGTTCGGCTTTTTCCCGCTCTGTCATTTCCATAGGTGTCCTTTCTTTGTTTTCTATTCTTGTTTTGACAATCGCACCACTGCCCGGCGCTTTGCAAGCGCAAGCAGACTTCAATTTATGGCCATGATGAAAACCGCTGTTTCAAAATCAATAAAAAAGGAGCGGCTCAGTTTTGCGCGCGATTTCATCAACACCAGAGGCGGCATAGCACACCATTGCCTCCTGAGCCCCCGTTTCAGGTCCCTTCTGCCCCCTATAACAGGCAACCGGACGCGTCCAGTTGCTTTTAGAGTGACCCTCCTCGCCGGCCTCCGATCACTGATTACTGGTCACCGATCACCGCCCCCTGTCCCCTCGCCCCCGGAGCCTCTAGCCCTCGGGCCGGGCAGGCCGATCGCGCAAGGCGCCGCTTCCCGCCTTGGTTTCAGCTTCCAGCTTTCAGTGTTTCAGCTTTTCCGTTCGTCGCTGGCAAGGTAGTGTCCTCGCGAACGAGTTTGACCAGCAGACCAGCGATGTCCGCCAGCGGGACGCAATAATCGACTTGGGCCGCTCGCAGCGCGTTCTCCGGCATGGATGCATAAGGAGCCGTTCGCGGGTCCTGAACAATTACCACGCCGCCGCACTCTTTCACCGCGTAGGCCCCCGCCGCGCCGTCATACAGGTTCCCACTCAGAACCACTGCTATCACCCGCGAACGGTAAGCCTTCGCCGCGCTGCGAAACAACGCGTCCACCGACGGCCGGTGGAGGCTCTCGCGAGGGGCTCTAGACAACCTCACCCTGCCTCTCTGCAAGAACAAATGTTGGCCTGCTGGAGCAACATACGCTCTGCCGTGCCTCACCGCTTCACCGTCGGCAGCAGTCGCCAACTGGAGCGCGGCGCATCTCCCAAGCACATCCGCCAGCACACTCCTGCTCCCAACATGCTGAACAATGAAAACTGAAGCCGCCAAATCCGCGGGGAGTCCCCGCAAAATTTCACAGTACGCTTCGACCCCACCAGCCGACGCGCCCATCACAATTACGTCACGCTTTGCCACAACCTAACCCCTCACCGGCTCCAAACCATCAGCGCGGCTGAGGCGTCCGGTTTTGGGCCGCAGGGTCTGGCGACGCTTGGCCTGCGCAAACATGGTTTCGATATCCGGTTAACAATCCGTTTCTGAGGGCCTGCTGCACCCCAAGAAAGAGACGATGCCCTTTTCGCAGTTTCAATGCGACACAAAACAACGGGGTGCTCAGCAGCGAGGCGGGCAACGTGAAAGCCAATCCCGACCGCTCGGCGGTTACCAATCATTGGCCACTGGTCAGCGACCTCTGATTTCTGATTACTGGTCACTGATTACCGAATCTCCGCCGATCGCCCTCCGAGCCTCTAGCTCTGGCCGGGCAGGCCCGCCGCAGTCCCCTCCACCCCCGATGCTTCGCAACGGGGCTTTCTGGCTGGAGCGATTCCCTCAATTGCTGGGTTTGTCAGCTATTTGCCCAGTAAATCATCTGGGGCAACCTCAGACAAAGCGAACTGTGCCTTGAGTCCACCGTCGAGGTCCCACTGTGCATGCTCAGAGTGTCGCCGCAGCAAATTGATGCACGCATCGGGAACACTAGCCTCATGCGCGAAATGATATAGATGCGGTGCCCAAGTGGCGATATACCAATTGCCACGTTGCTGAGCGAGCCAGAAGCTGTTGGCCACCTGAGGAACATTCGGCCACTCTGCCGTAGAACCATACAGACGCGGTGTCCAAGTGGCAATATACCAACCGCTACGTCGCTTAGCGAGCCAGAAGCTGTTGGCCATCTGCGGAACATCCGGGCACTCTGCCGTAGAACATATCAGCGTGTCACTTTCACGGCGATAGCAGGTGAAAAACCCCGCCGCTGCGAGCACCCTTGTGACATCGTCGTAAGTCATGGCGAATCAAATCGCCGAACAATTAGAGGCGCAAGCTCAAAGGAGATAGCGCGAAGCCAGGCCCTTCCCGCCGTCCCATTTCAGCTTACAGCATCGCCCGCCCACCCTTCCCATCGCCACCGCCGCCGCGTTCTTCTTCGTCTTTGCCATCCCTGCCTGATGCCACAAACCCGCCCAGGTTGAAAGCCGCTTCTGCCCCACCACCTCGACGCCCTGCCGGTTTATTGAGACTGCGCCGGTGAGGCGGCGGCAAGCGAATGCAGCGAGGCGATGCTGGCGACGATCCGCTGGTTGATGGCAGTGATGCGCTCGCGGGCTGCGGTGATCCGAAAGCATTCGGAGAAATCAATTGGCTGGCCGAACATGACAATCGGCCGGCGGAAGATGCTGCGGGGCAGCCAGCGCCACAGTCCCCTGGTTTTTGGTCCACCTTTGCTGAAAATCCGTTCGATGCCGTGATGGTACACCGGGATGACGGTTATCGGAGACTGAGTGTGTACGATCGCGTAGGCGGGACCGTTTTTGATCACAGAAAGGTCATCACTACGGGTTCCTTGATAGAAGATGAGGAGATTGTTGCGTTCCAGAAAATCGACATATCTGCGCATCAGCCAAGGATGATCGCGTCGTTCAACCGGGACGGTGCGTAGGAGAGTAAACAGGGTCTTAGAAAACCAGGTGCCGAAGAAATTCTCCCGGGCGGCGAAATTCATGAAGGGTAGGGAAGGGTAAACAATATTCTCAGGAAAGTAGGCGGCTACGCCGATGAGAAACGAATCGTACATGGTGGTATGATTCGAAAGGAAGAGCACCCCTTCCCCGCGCCGGGGAATATTGTTCCGCCCCCGCACCCGCGTAAAATTGAAGGGAAATCGGAAAAACAAAAAGGAGACCAAGCCGGCGAAAACCATGGCAACGTAGGAAGCCCAGATCCTCAAACGCGCGAATATTCTTGTCACCAGCACGATGTGTATTCCTTGCGCCGCAGAACGGCATACCAGGCGATTACACCCATCGCCGGTTTCGTAAATCCCCTCGGGGTCAATCGGTTCAGCTTCCAGGACCACATCGCAGGCCGCCGGGGAGCCGCAGGGGGTGGAAGAGGGAAAGTCTCTTTGAGGTTCTTAAGCTGCTCCGCTACCTTGTGGCGATGGTAATCGAATACTAAGGCTACCAGCGGATCATCCGTAAAGCGCGGGCTTTTCAATTCCCCGGTAGGGTATTTGCCCTCCCCATTTGGGATTCGCACTTTCAGATTCTCGTCACCGGCCATTCTGAAACACCATAACCTTGCCCAGGCGAGGAGGCAACTCCGCACCGTTTTGGAAACCGGGATGAGATTTTGATACCTTGGACGTTCCAGTTGCAGAGGGGGCAAGTCCAGATCGGGGATCCGCCTTCCCCCAGCCGCCATCTGCGCCGACGTCGCCGCCGAGCTCCCCACCTCCGCGAAGGCGCATCGCCATACCTCGGACCCAGCGGGCGGCAGACACTGGTTAAGAGGACTTTCTGCCCATCGACAATTACGCGTTACGCTTCACTTTCCAAGGTACTTCGACGGATTGCGTATCCGGTCGAGCCGTTCGGCTTCAAGTGCGTGCCGGGCGAACTGCCGCCGCCATTGCTTGAGGGCGACGGCGACAGCATGGGGAAATAGCCAGGCCTGTTTGAAAAGGCCAGCCGTTGTCTGGCAAATGAGCTTCAATACATGCATCCAGGTCAGTGATACGAATCTGGTCGAACAGTTTCCTTCATTCCTCAAAATGAATGCGTCGT
Source organism: Verrucomicrobiota bacterium (assembly GCA_050011195.1). Classification (GTDB taxonomy): domain Bacteria; phylum Verrucomicrobiota; class Verrucomicrobiia; order Limisphaerales; family UBA8199; genus PALSA-1440. The sequence continues at coordinate 5,352 of JBEKJO010000052.1, forward strand.
CATGCTGCGTTCAACAAGGGGCGTGTCGCGGGGTAATGCACGACTCCTTCCAGCACAGTGTCACAATTCGGGCAGGTCCTTCCCTTGCACTCGCCTTTGCATTTCGGGCAAAGGCGCGGCAGAAATGCCAAATAGATAAGGCTGCAAGGGAAAAACAATCCCCCGATGAGGCCCCAAGCCAAGGGGTTGCGGTTCTTGCAGTCGGCAAGTATGCTCAGAATCACAACAGCCAAGCCGTAAGTGATGATGTAGAGCACGTCTTGGAAACCTTCGAGATGCATCGGTTGATCCGGTTAAAAGAACTTTCTTGCTGACTTCGTAGTCACCGCTTGCTTCTTCTGCCAGGGGGCAGGGTGGCGGTTGACGGCAAATAGTGCCGGCGCACTTTCTGCGCAATCTGGCGCTCTGTCATCTTGTCGCTCGTTTCGTAGCGTGTAATGCGCACATCGAGTTTGTTCCGCTGGATGCGCTTCCTCAACTCGCCCTTCGCCTCGCCGGGTCCAAATAGCAGAATCGCTTTGGCCGGGAGAAGGCAGGAAATGACTTCGTCATAGTAACTCGCCAGATGGCCCGAGTATTCTCGTTCTCGGGCATCATCTGCTGGCATCATCTGCGCCTCAAAAGAAGCCTGGGAAGGCGCACGGCCGGAGCGCCGGAGTTGCTTTTCCACATAGGACTTTATCCGCCTCGTCTCCTGGCCTTTCTCTGAGAGGATCACGATGACGGCCTCTCGGTGGTCAATCCACAAACCGGCTACCTGTTTCATAATAAACTCCATTTCCCACGCGCATCTCAGTGCGAGCCGATCAGACGATGCGCACACAGTTCTCGGTGCCCATCGCATTCGGCGCCTTCTGCGGCGCGGCGGGATCGTCGCACCAGACTTCGTCCGCGAAGAACCGGTATTCGTAACGGCCCGGCCTGAGAGCCACACCCAAATGCCACACGCCGTCAGGGCCTTTGTGCATCGGGCCTGCCTCGGTGTTCCAGTGGTTGAAGTCGCCGGCCAGGGACACTTGCCGGGCTGTCGGGGCCTGAAAGGCGAACTGGGTCATGCGGTTAACCTCCGAGAGGCCTTTATCTTTGAATAATCGTGTTTTCATTAATCGTGTTGTCATTTGTATTTTCGTTCTTGTTTGAATCATTGGCGCGTGTTTCGGTCCTGGTGCAAGGCCCGGTCGAAGTCGCCCGTCCCACTACTGCGCCCGCTCAGGCGACCTTGACCTCGATTTGCTTCGGCTTGGCCTTCTGGGTTTTGGCCAGATGCACGCTGAGCACGCCGTCTTTGAACTCGGCGCTGACTTTCGCGGGGCTGGCATCATCCGGGAGGGAAAAGTTGCGCACAAAACTGCCGTAAGACCGTTCGACGCGGTGATACTTTTTGCCTTTCTCCTCCTTCTCGAATTTACGCTCGCCCGTGATAGTCAGCGTACCCTGCTCCGCCGTGACCTTCACATCCTCTCGCTTCACTTCCGGCAATTCGGCCTTGATCAGGTACTCCTTGTCGTCTTCGCTGATGTCCACCAACGGGGCCCATTCGGGCACCGCTATCTGTTCCTCCTGGCCCTCGGGCCACTGGGCCGGGGACCGGCTGAACAGGCTGCCCAAACCATGTTGCAGGGCTTCCAGTTGTCTTAACTGATTCCAACGTGTCAATGTATTCATAATTTCATTTCTTGTTGGCGGGTGTCGCTTCGGACCATCGCGCCTGCCCGCCAACAGGTCGGGCGGCGATGGTTATTTCATAAAGGCATAACCTGGAGGAACCTGATCTGGCGGTCATTCGTTTATTCCTCCATGACGCCATGCACCAACCTGCGCAAGAAGATCGCGGCTGCGTTGCATGGCCAGCTCAAGAGGAGTCGCCCAGCCCGGGGCTGTCCCTGGCGGACTCAAGGCCAGCAATTGCAGCGAGACGTGCTTAGGGATCGGGTCGAGCGCGGCGACTGGCCAAGACAACTCGGCGAAAGATTTTACAATACGTGACATAACTTATGGCATCATGACGTCGGTTAGTACCCCGGCTCATTAAACTGATCCCTGCGGTTCAGGCGCAACAAGTTCAGGAACTGCCGGGCCACCCTCTCCTTCGAACCTGGACAGGTCGTCAGGGTCTAAACGCACCGAACCACCACCTCCCGTTGATTCGGCCTCCGATGTGGTGGGCTGGCTTGCGTGGCCAAATCCATCTCGCTGTTTGCGCTCCGCCCATTCCACCAATTAAACTATGCAGTCTTCCATGAGAACTGCCCAATACTTTGTTAGTATGCGCGCGATAGCTCAAAGCTATGGGTCGAAGAACGGTCAAAGGCAAATGATGGGAAACCACCGTCGCCTCCCTTCGTGAGGCGTGGAGGGGATGCGTTCCTTCCTCCAGGGGCGCGGGGGCAGGCCCAGGTGGAACCAGATCTATGGGTTGAGCCGTGCCGGCTCAGTGGGCATGTGCGGCGAGGCCTTTCTTCACGATCTCAACGTATTGTTGCAAAGCTCGTGAATCGTTATTCCGGTTCCAGGCAATACAATAGTCACTCTTGACCGGCGGGGCCAGGGGCCGGAAGGCCACTCCGGGGTGGGGCACTTTCTTGATGTGCTCGCGCGCCAGTGTCACGCCCAGGCCTTCGGCGACGAAAGTCATCAGCGCGGGTTCCAACTCGGCATCCTGTAAAACCCGCGGTGTAAAGCCCGCCTGCTGGCACGTCCCGTTGAGCCAGTCACGAAAGCCCGGATGCGTCTTCTCGGACATGCCCACAAAGAACATCCCCTCCAGCTCAACGAGTTTGACCTGGCGCTTGCTGGCCAGCGGATGTTTTGCCGGCAGGACGACGACGGTTCTGTGCCGGGCGATGCCTTCCCATTCTAAGCCAGTGGCGGCTGCCGGAGGACGCAGCCCTACAAAGCCCAAATCAATCTTCCGCGTCTCCAATGCGCGAAACTGCTCAGCCGGAGCCATGTCGAAGAGATTCAACGCGATGTGGGGGAACGCTTGCCGGAAGACCGCGAGCGTTTCGGGGAGCAGCTCGAAATCAAAATTGGATAAGTACGCAATATTCAACTGGCCCGTTTCGCCCCGGCTGAGACGCTGCACCGCCAGGATGCTTTCCGTCGCCAGGGCCAAAACGCGCCGGGCATCAGCCAGGAAAGACCGCCCTTCCTCGGTCAAGGCCACCTGGCTTTTGGAACGGTTCAGGAGGCGCACCCCGATCTCCTCTTCCAAAATATGGACCTGGCGCGTGAGCGAGGGCTGGGCTAAATGCAGTTTTGCGGCGGCCTTGGTGAAATTCAGATTCTCAGCCACCGCCACGAAATACCGCAGGTGACGCAGTTCCATAACGTGAGCGGCAGTTTAGCAAGTTCATGCGCGTTGGCAACCGGCCAATAGCTGCTGGAACACCCGTGGCGTACACTCAACAGGAGCAAGCGGAGGAAACGGAAAGAGGGCTCTCGGTCCCCTCTCTTGGCTTCTGTTCAAGCCCACCCCATAGTCCAAAGGTATCGCCAGGGCACTTTCTAGGTATTAGCGCGGGTGCGTCCCGGGGACGATGTTGGAGGTGGAATGAAACCATATACCCGGAAGGCATCAGTCCTTTGGCTGGGGACTCGTCAGCGTGGTAAAGGCGCCCTCAGCACACCAAGTGCTGCGTTGAAGAAAGTGCCCTACGCCTCCGGCAGCGACCTTAGGCGGCGGGGCACCAGTCCGCCCGAACTGATCGCGGCCGCTCACGCCGGCAGCTTCTCGATGACCCTGGCCAATGAACTGGGCCAGGCTGGCTATCACCCGCGTCAAATTGATACCACGGCCACCGTCACGATGGAAGACATCGCCGCCGGATGGACGATGACGCAGATCGATCTGGATGTGATTGCCACGGTGCCAAAGGTGGCGCAGTGCGACTTTGTAGATGCGGCGCTGCGGGCCAAGGCGAATTGCCCCATCTCGCGCTCGCTTAACGCGAACATTTCGATGCGCGCCAAATTGAGCCAACGAGGTGCGACGGCACAGCTTCTACCCCAGCGGAACTGGAGTGCGGCCGGACCTGGCATCCTTCGAAAGAAGGGACTAAGGCGAAACGGCGCCAGGAATTAGGCGCGGTTTGCTCGGGGGAGGCTGTTTCCTCCAACAATTTGGAAATAACTATGAATGCTGATCTTGTCAAAAAGGCCCTGGAAGTAGTCGTTAACCCCAACGTCCTGGTCAACCTGATTTCAAAACGTGTCCGCCAGTTAAATTCTGGCGGAGGACGCGCCAGCCGGCCGCTCGTCGCCGACGTCGCCAATCTCGGCGCCGCGGACATCGCCTTGCGCGAAATCGCCGAGGGGAAAATGGGCTGGGAAATGCCCGAAATCATCGCACTCACCCATCCGACGGGAAAGCGCCGCAAGCGGCCTCAGCATTGGGCAAAGCTTCAAGCCGCGGCATGAGGCGGTGGGGCCTACGGTTAATTCAAAACAACAAAGGATAATATGACAATAAAGGTTAGACCCATAGGTGATAAGGTTCTCGTGGAGCCGATCGAAGAGAAAGAAGAGAAAGGCAAAAAGGGCGGGATCATCATTCCCGATACCGCCAAGGAAAAGCCGATGGCAGGCGTGGTGGTGGCGGTCGGCACCGGCAAGACCGGCGACGATGGCAAGAAGGTTCCCATCGAAGTCAAGAAGGGTGACCACGTGCTCGTCAGCAAATTTGGCGGCACGGAAATCAAATTGGAGGGCAAGGATTACAAGATCCTCAACAGTGATGACATCCTCGCCGTCCTCGAATAATCAACTCTCAACTCTCAACCATCAACGAATTATATTATGGCTGCAAAACAATTGCTCTTCGACGAGGAGGCGCGTCAGAGCCTGCTCAAGGGTGTCTCCAAACTGGCCAAAGCCGTCGCGGCGACGCTTGGCCCCAAAGGTCGCAACGTCGTGCTCGACAAGAAATATGGCTCGCCGACCGTGACCAAAGACGGTGTCACTGTCGCCAAGGAAATCGAATTGAAAGACCCGTGTGAAAACATGGGTGCCCAGATGGTCCGCGAAGTCGCCAGCAAGACCAGCGATGACGCCGGCGACGGCACCACCACCGCCACTATCCTGGCGGAGGCGATCTTCCGCGAGGGGCTCAAGTATGTCACCTCCGGTGCCAACCCCATCGGCATCCAACGCGGCATCAATAAGGCGGTCGCCGCCGCCACCGAGCAACTCGACAAGATCGCTAAGAAGGTGAAGGACAAAGAGGAAATCAAACAGGTCGCCACCGTTTCCGCCAACTGGGACACCACCATTGGCGAGATCATCGCCGACGCGATGGACAAGGTCGGCAAGGACGGCACCATCACGGTTGAGGAAGCGAAGTCCATCGAGACCGCGCTCGACGTGGTTGAAGGCATGCAGTTCGACAAGGGTTATTTGTCGCCCTACTTCGTCACCAATGCCGAGACGATGGAGGTCCGCCTCGAGGATTGCTATGTGCTCAATTACGAGAAGAAGCTCAGCAGCCTCAAAGACCTGCTTCCACTGCTCGAAAAGGTGGCCAAGGCGGGCAAACCGCTCCTGATCATCGCCGAAGATGTCGAAGGCGAAGCCCTCGCCACTCTCGTGGTGAACAAACTCCGTGGGACAATCAATGCGTGTGCCGTCAAAGCCCCTGGCTACGGTGATCGCCGCAAGGCCCTGTGCGAAGACATCGCTGTCCTCACCGGCGGCAAATTCATCAGCGAAGACCTCGGCATCAAGCTGGAGAACCTAACTTTGGAAGAACTCGGCCGCGTTAAAACCGTCACGGTGGACAAGGAAAACACCACCCTCGTCGAAGGCCACGGCAAGAGCTCCGAAATCCACGGCCGCGTGAATCAGATTCGCCGGCAGATCGAAGAGACCACGTCCGATTACGACAAAGAGAAGCTGCAGGAACGCCTGGCCAAACTCGCGGGGGGTGTCGCCGTCATTAACGTTGGCGCCGCCACCGAGACCGAGATGAAGGAAAAGAAAGCCCGAGTGGAAGATGCCTTGCACGCAACCCGCGCGGCGGTTGAAGAAGGCATTGTGCCGGGCGGCGGCGTGGCGTTGCTGCGGTGCCTGGCCGCGATGGATACCGTCAAGCCGGCGAACGACGACGAGCGCATCGGCGTTGATATCGTCAAGCGCGCCGTCGAGTATCCGACGCGCGTATTGGCCGATAATGCGGGTGTGGAAGGCTCGGTGGTGGTGCAGGAAGTCAAGCGCCGCAAGGGGAACGAAGGGTACAACGTGGCGACCAACGAATACGAAGACCTGGTCAAGGCTGGTGTGGTGGACCCGAAGAAGGTCACGCGCGCGGCCCTGCAGAATGCTGCTTCCATCGCCGGGTTGCTGCTGACGACCGAGTGCCTCGTCACCGAGATTCCGGCGGAGGAAAAATCCGGTTCAGCTCCGGGCGGCCAGGGCGGCATGGATTATTGAGTGCGTTCGGTGTTCCGGGAGGAACAGTGAAATGAAAACGTACGCTATCCATTGAAAATCCAGTGTCACCGGAACTATCGGGACCGGGACGAAGCTCTTCGAGAAGAAAGAGGCCGAGCGCTTGGCGACAGAGTTGAACGAGAGTTACCCGGATATCGATCATGAGGCCGTAACCCCGGCGCCCCCCGCCGCCGAGCCGGCCGGCTTCCAACTCGCCCAGCCGGCGAGCGGTTGAACGCCGAAACGCTTCGCCGCCAACTGAGCGGGCACCATGAATTTCATAGACACACAACTGCAAGCATGCTTTGGGCTCCATCTTGCCCAGGAGTCGGACATCGTTTCCGATCGAACACGAAGAGAATCTGCCGCTTAAAGCATCCTGAGCGCGGGAGAATATTCCACGCTCTGCTGAAGAAAGCGAAATTGTATGCGTCGTCCCAAAGGAATCAAAACCAGGAAATCAGTAGCGAAACGTTTCAAGATCACCGCTAATGGGAAAGTGCTGTTTCACGGGGCAGGCCGGCGCCATTTGCTTCAAGGCAAAAGCCCCAAACGCCGCCGGTCGTTGCGAAAGGCGTCGGTTCTCGCACCAACCGACGTTTACCGCATCAAACAGAATCTGCCGTTCAGCCATTGAGAGATCATGACTCGCGACCCCATTGACAGACGCAGGAGAACAAAACTCGTGTTCGCTGTGCTTGCCGTCGGCATCGTTATGAGCGTCCTCGTCGCGGTTGGACTTGTTTACATGGGACAGATGCACCCTCGCTCCTAACTGCACTGTAGCCGCGGTGACCAGCCTGGTTGTCAACAGCGGAGACCTGGCCTAACACACTCATGAAATCATCCACGCCACCGCGGAATTATTCATGAGGAGCCAGAGCCTCAAGCGGTAGTCACCGTGATTGCCGTCGCCGCCGCAACCACGCCCGACATTGCCTGCGGCAGAACCACCTCATGGCGGCAACGCGGCTTCGTCGTCTCGTTGCCAGCATGGAGAAGTGACCACGCCCGGGCCTATTTCTTTTTGCCGGCCACCTGCATTGCGGCGATGGCCTGCTGCTTCTTTTGCAGGGCACTACTGGCCTTGGTCTGCTTTTGCGATGCGTGCTTGCTCATTGATTTTGGGGACTTGTCGCCCATAATGTTCGTCTTTCGTCTAATAGTCTACTCACCTGCGGCATGGCCGGTTGCTCCGAAGGGAACATAACCATGCCTCTTTATGGGAGGCTCTGCAACTCCTTAAGGTTCGCTCGGTTGCGACCGAATTGTTTCGAGCTTAGCAGGCCCTTGACATCATCCGAAAGAGCGGTATGTTGATATGTGATCTGGCCCTCTTCCCTGGGCGGCTTCCAAGGTGTCCCTCTCTAGCCCGGCTGAATTCTAAGTCTAAACAATGAACTGCTGCATAACCGCAGCCGATACATCTATGAATATCTTACTGCAAAATAAAAAGACATTGACCTACGTGACGGACCTTTCCACGCAGACGATGCAACATGAAAAAGCGCACCTGTTTGGAACAGGGATCGAGGCCCTCTTTTACTGCTTCAACCGCCATCTTAAGAACATGCAGATTCTGGGCGAATTTGTTAACCCGCGAATGAATTTCACGATGCCAGTGACGGATCTCAAAGGCGGCTGATTTCTGGGCCCCTGTCATCATGTCACGCCTCCTAAAATCTTTCGCCGAGTTGCCGTTGAAGTTCCCCACCTTTCGACACTACCGCCGACAGAAACGTTTCGTCGCAATTCCCGGCCGGGATCTCGCAAGCACCATTCGCCGGCGCGGCGATTTCTCTTAAGTACCTCATGGACCGTCCCCGCGGTCCTCTTGCGGAAGCTGGAGGATGGCACCATGGAGGCATCAACGAATGACCGCCAGACGAGCGCTTCGCGCAGGAACGGGTGATGAATGGAGAAGATCGAAGGGAGGCTATTTCCGAAGAGGACAGCGGATGAGCTGGACGGAGCAGGATTGGGCGAATCGCCGGAAAGGTGGTCCGGGCAAGGCGCGATTGGCCAGTGAGCAGCGAGCCGGGACGACGATGCCGGTCACCTGGATTGGTCAACGGTTCGACCTGCGCAGCCGAGGCTACCTGACGTGGTTGCTCTGCTGCGGGCCGCAAGGACAGCCAAGCTGTATATGACAATACCATTAACTGTAGACCCTTCTAAGAATATGCGCCCTGCCTCGATCGGCGGAACGATGCTCCTTGCTCTATTGGCGGGACGGGGGTAGGTTGTTTCGGTTCAGGCCGACGGTCTCCGCAGTTGTAAATGACGAACTATCGCCTGCCGTAACCCGTTCACCACCTAAGAGTCATTAGTCTGAACCAGCCCAGCAAACGGTTTCGTCCTCAATGCGAGTCTATGAGAACGCCGGTATTCCATTGGGCATCCACGGTCGATGGCTGAGTCTTGCCAGTGAAGGAAAGCAACTTGAATAACCGAGCAAAGAATCACGGCAGCGGCAGAAAACGAACGGCCTCTGGCAGGCCGCAGCGGCCCCGCCACCCTTTCATCTTTGGAGCCAAGGCCGCCGGCCGCGAGGAATCGCAGCCGAAGAAAGCCCGCAATAACGGGGTTGAAGCCGGCGGCGCTGCGGAAGGCAAGGTCCTCCACACCGGCAATGACGGCAACCGCCCTGCCGGCGTGCGGTCCGAGGCGGCGGACCTGACCGAAACCATCAAAGCTTTGCTTCAGGTGGCTCGCGAGCAGAATTATATTACCTACGACGATGTCAATGAGCTTCTGCCGGATGGCGTGTCGCCGGATGACTTGGACGCGCTCTATACCAAGCTCCGTAACCTTGGCATCGAGATTGTAGCCCAGGCCGAGGCGGAGAAGGCCAAACCCGAGGAACCGGAGCCGGAGGAAGACCGCCAATTCGATGCCCTGGACGACCCCGTTCGGATGTATATGAACCAGATGGGCAAAGTGCCCCTGCTCACGCGCGAGCAGGAGATGGAGGGCTTCAGGCGGATCGAGGAGGCCGAACTCGAGATGAAGCGTTTGGTTTATGGCCTGGGCTTCGCTGCCAAGGAGCACTGTGCGATTGCCGAAAAGCTGCTGGCCGAGCCCCCGAAGGAACGTTTCGACCGCATCGTGGTGGACAAAAAAGTCGCCACGCGGGAAGGGCACCTCAAGAACCTCCGCGGGCTGGTGCAAAAGATTCGGGCGTTGGATGCGCAGGTGGACGAGCTATACACCCGGTTGCAGAAGGCCGTGTCCCGTGGTCACCGCGAAAGGCTCTTGCGCGAGTGCCGGAAGCTCGACACAAATCTCCAGGCCACCTTTCCGAAGTTCTTTTACAAGCAAAAGGTGCTTGAGGACATGATCACCGTAGCCGGTAATGTCCACGAGAGATTCCGAGCCGGCTCGCGGCGTATCCAGGAGTTGGGAGACCATCGCAAATGCAGCCACCAGCAAGCCGCCCTCCGAGAGGAACGAGACAAGCTCTACGCTCTCGAACAATTCGTCCGCCGGCCGCAGGAGGAGTTTTATGGGACCTTCGGTCAGTTGCACCGCGCCGCCGACCGCGCCCATCAGGCCAGAAATCACATGACCGAAGCCAATCTGCGCCTCGTGGTCTCCATCGCTAAGAAATACGTCAACCGGGGGCAGTCTCTGCTCGATCTGATTCAGGAGGGTAATCTTGGCCTGCTTAAGGGGGTCGAGAAATTCGAGTATCGCCGCGGCTATAAGTTTTCCACCTATGCGGTGTGGTGGATTCGCCAGGCGTTGACCCGCTCCATTGCCGACCAGGCGCGCACCATTCGCATTCCGGTCCACATGATCGAGATCATGACCAGGCTCTGGCGGGCGCAGAATCAGCTCAGCCAGGAACTGGGGCGCGAGCCCACGGCGGAAGACCTCGCCGATGAAATGCGTTTGCCGGTTTCGCGCATCAACGCGTTGCTCAAGATGGCCCGCCAACCGGTCTCGCTCGACGCGCCGGTGGGCGATGATGGGGACGTGAGCGTGGGGGACTTCGTCGAAGACAAGGGCGCCGAGAACCCGTCCGAAGGAACCAGCAAGAGCATGCTCAAAGAGAAGCTCGAGGACGTTTTGGCCCTGCTCAGCGTGCGGGAACGGAACATCCTCGAAATGCGCTTTGGGCTGGTCGATGGCTACGGCCACACCCTCGAGGAAATTGGCAATCTGTACAGCGTGACCCGCGAGCGCATCCGCCAGATCGAAGCCAAGGCCTTGCGCAAACTGCGGCACCCAACCCGGGCTCGCCACCTTCATGGCTTCCTCGAGACCCAACAGGAAGCCGTCTCGATCGGCACTTCGACTATCCCCCCCTGCCTTGAAGCCAATGGTGTCGGCCTCCCGCCACTGCCACGCCTCATCATCGCTGATGTTAGCGTGGCGAGTCCGTAAACCGGAGCGACCGCCGGCGGCGCGAGCCCTCGCTCCGCAGACCGCCGCCGCTTGCCCCGCTTCCTTTTCTCCTCGCTTCTCCAACTTCGGCCTTCATGGGAGCCGGGCTCGGGCGTAAGCTGTAGGCCATGAATGATTCAATCAGCACGCCACTATGGACCTGACGAAGCTGGGCTGGAATGCTGACCTCAACCAGCAGTTCGCGCCCCACCATGCCAAGGGTCTGGTTCCGGCTCGCGTGGCGGTGGAGGATAAACATTTCTTCCGCGTCTGGACCGCTGATGCGGAACTCCTGGCGCAAGTCACCGGCAAGTGCTTCCACGACGCGCGCCGCTCCAATTCAAACCTTCCCAAGGTCGGGGATTGGGTCGCCGTAAAACTCGTGCCCAGCGAGGAGAAGGCCATGATTCAGGCCATCCTGCCGCGACGCACCCAACTCTGCCGCAAGATGATCGGCCGGGGCGGTACCGAGCATATTCTCGCCACGAATATCGACACGGCATTCCTGGTGACCGCCGCGGACTCGAGCTTCGACGCCGCGCGTCTTGAGCCGATGCTGGCGGTGGCACATGAAAGCGGCGCTCGCCCAGTCGTCCTGCTCAATAAAATCGATTTGTGCGCCGACCTTGACGCCAGGCTCGCGGACGTCACTCGCGTGGCCGGCGACGCTTTAGTGCTCGTAGCGTGCGCCCTCACCGGCCGAGGCGTGAAGCCATTGGCCGAACTGATCAAGCCCGGTGACACGGCCGTGTTCATCGGCACCTCGGGTGTCGGCAAGTCGAGCCTGATCAACCGCCTCTATGGCGAAGACATCCAGGCAACCGTGGAAGTGCGTGCCAGTGACGCCAAAGGCCGACATACCACTTCCTGGCGCGAGATGATCTTCCTCCCCCAAGGCGGCGTGGTCATTGACACCCCGGGCATGCGAGAGTTCCACCTCTGGATTTCCACGGAAGGCTCGAAGCACGCTTTTCCAGAGCTCGACGCGCTGTCTGTGCGGTGCCACTTCCCCGGCTGCACACATACGAACGAGAGCAGGTGTGCGGTGCTCAAAGCCCTCGCCGCCGGCACGCTCCCGCGCGAGCGCTACGACACCTTCCTCAAACTCCAACTCGAAATCCGCTTCCTGCGCGCTGCCGAAAAGACAGCCGCTTATCAAGTCCGCAAACACAGCGACCGCGTAACCCATCGCCGGGGGAACACGGCTTACCGGCTTTCTTGATTGCGTCCTCACGGATTCACCGAAGGTGGCCGCCTGGGGCTCAGTCCACCGTTTTCTGGTTAAATGGGTTCCATTGCCGTCGATTTGTGCGATAATGGACTGTGCATTCTCCTTCGTGAACATTTCATCCGCCATTTTTGATTGCAGCGCACCGGATTTGGATTCGTGTCCGGACGAGTCTCTGCCGGAGTTTGCTTTCATCGGCCGCTCCAATGTCGGCAAGTCCTCCCTTCTGAACCTGCTCGCCGGCGAGCAGGGATTGGCCCGCGTCTCGACTACCCCGGGGTTCACCAAGCTCATTAACCTCTTCACGATGAACAAATGTTGGCGGCTGGTGGATCTGCCGGGATACGGCTTCGCCCACGTTGCGCGGAAGGACCGGGCCCGGTTCAACCAAGCCGTGAACGATTACTTGGAGAATCGCCCGAACCTCAGCCTGGTCTTTGCGCTAATCGATTCCCGTCTGGCGCCGCAAGCAATCGATCTCGAGTTTGTGGAATGGCTCGTGCGCCACGCCGTGCCCTTCGTCTTCGTCTTCACCAAGACCGACAAAGTAACCCCCGCCACGTTGCAGGCGAACATCGCCGCATTTACGGCTCGCATTTCGGCATGGTTCCAAAAGCTGCCGGCGGTTTTCACCTGTTCAGCCCAGACTCGGCAGGGCCGGCCAGAGTTGCTCGGAGTCATCGACGAGGCGATGACCGCAATAAACACCGCGTCAATTCGGGCACCGGCAGCTAACGAAAGTTCATCCAGCCTAAGCCAGCCAGCGCCCGCTCGGGAAAACCGAAAACGCCGTCCCGACCTCAACCGCCCTTGGTGAGGTCGTGGCTATCAGATTGAGTTGATACCGGAAATCCGGCGGTCTATGCGGCGTTTCTGATTCGCCCGAGCCGGGCGGTCCAAACATCAGGAGATTCGAGCCACTTGAAGCTAGCGGTTCCGCCACAGCTTGATTGGATTGTGCCCGCCGGCTCGTGCGTAATGCCGAACCCGGCATTACTGACACTACGGGATTCAAGGAGCTCCACCGGAAGGCTAGTGTTTTCGAGCCGGATGGGACTATTGCCAACGACACCGCTCGAAAAGGGCCCCGGACTGTTGAATTACTTCGACTTCGCTATCGGCTTCGGGGTCGCCCACCGTTGCCTCGCCCTCCTTCGTCGTGCTCCTCGTTATCAGGCGTAGTCAGGCGTAGCCCGCCCCCCCCCCAAAAAGAACCGTGCACTCCGGCACAAACCGCTGTAAACCTAACCTTGAAAGTCTGTTTGAGATACCTCGGACCCCGTGAAACTCGAAACATCTAATTTAAAGGCCCAACGGAATATTGCGGAACCCAGTCCGCCATGGCTTACCTGTGTGCAGCTCACCCAGCGCAAATAAAGACCAGCGTTCCCACTGAGGATGCAGAACCTTTTCGTCATCCTTGGAACCAATGCCTCCGGAAAGAGCGAGCTTAGCATTCGCCTGGCAAACCACCTCGGCGGCGAAGTCGTCTCTGCCGACTCACGCCAGGTCTATCGCGGCCTGGACTTGGGCAGCGGGAAGATCACCCCCGCCCAGGCCGGCACGGTAAAACACCACCTCATCGACATCGCCGATCTGGCCGACTATTTCTCGTTGGCCCAGTATCAGCGGGCCGCTTACAGCGCCATCGACTCGATTTCCGGAGCCGGCAAAAGACCCCTGCTCGTCGGCGGAACCGGTCTATACATCAGCGCGATCGTCGAAGGTTATGAACTGGTGGATGTCCCCCCCAACGACCCGCTGCGCGCGGAACTCGAGGACCTTTCCCTGCCTCAACTGGTCGAAAGACTTGAAACGTCCGACCCGGACGCCGCCAGCCGCATCGATAAAAGCAACCGGCGCCGGCTGATACGAGCCATCGAAATTACCGCCGCCGGCCGCGCGCACTCGGCAGCCCAACAAAGCTCCCCGCGCTATAACTGCCTTCAACTGGGGTTGACCTGGCCACGCGAAATCCTTGAAGAAAGAATCGAAAAACGCCTCCGGGACCGCTTGGCTAACGGCATGATCGACGAGGTGGCCGGTCTCCGCTCCCGGGGCGTGTCCGACACCCGTCTCGACAAACTTGGGCTGGAATACCGCTATATCACACGCTATCTCCGCGGCGAGTTGGCCACCCTCGACGACCTGCGCCTTGAGCTCGGCATCGCCATCCGCCAGTTTGCGAAAGGGCAGCTCACCTGGTTCAAGCGAGACTGCCGGATTATTTGGCTGGACCCCTTCCGCGACTATTTTCAAGAAGCTTGCGACCGCATCCGGGAATGGGAGGGAAAACCTCCCTGTTTCGAGAATGATTAAGAGCTACAAACACATCATCTGGGATTGGAACGGGACGATTCTTTGCGATGTCGATCTAGGGATCGAAATCATGAACGAGCTGCTGCATCAACGCAGCCTTCCCCTGCTCACGAGTCTATCCTACCGCGACCTGTTTGCGATCCCGGTTAAAGACTACTACGTCCGCCTCGGCTTCGATTTTGCGAAAGAGCCCTTTGAAATCGTTGGGAAGCTCTGGATGGATGAATACGAGCTGCGCAAATTCGAGTGTGGTCTGTACGATGGGGTTGTCGGAGTCCTGGACAGCATCCAACAACTTGGGATCGGCCAGTCCATTCTTTCCGCCTACTCCCAGCACACCCTGGACCAGATGGTAGACCATTATGGTCTCCGGAAGTATTTCACCCATATTGCAGGATTGGATAACATTTATGCCGCCAGCAAGCTTCATCTGGGGCAGGATCTCATCAAACGGCTGGGCATTGGAAAACGGGAGGCGATGGTCGTGGGCGATACCGAACATGATTATGAAGTGGCTCGGGCCATGGACGCCGATTGCATTCTCATTGCCAACGGACATCAAAGCAAAACCAGGCTGCAAGCGCTCGGAGTTCCTGTTTTGGATGACGTCAGGAGCCTGGTCCATTGAACTGGATATCGCCCGGTTGTTCGACCAAGCACCAGACGGAGATTTGGATTTCGAGGATGTGAAAGGGCCGGAATCCGTCAATTGCGCGTTAGAAATCGCCGCCGCCGGTTCGCATAACGTCCTGCTTATTGGCCCGCCGGGCACACGGTCATCCATCTTAGCCGAACGTCTGATAGCCAATGCGCATGCAGGAGGGCTGCTGACCTTACCGCCCGTGGTGGGCCCCTGACGGCAGTCTGTGAACCAAATGAACCGAGATATGCCAGGCGGCAGCCCGTTCCCAACCCCGGGGAACACCCCCCAAAACCGCCAAATCTTGGTTCAGTTGCCGGCTTGAACCTCAGCGGGCAATTGCAGGAGGTTCATAACTTAGGTGACACGAGCCCGCGAGATGCCTTCCCGGGAGGTGGCGCGCGAATCAATCGAGCGAAGTGGCCTTCTCTGGTCAGCGCAATTGAACCGGCGTTTCGATTCCGGTCCGCCCTCGCCCAGCGATCCCCTATTTGGCCGCCCAGGTGATTATCGTTTCGACAATCTTTGGGACCAGGAAAAGCATGACAGAGCCGCCGAGGTTTTTGCCCATAGCTTCCATGTCTCCTGACTTAAATTTGAGGGCGGCAATTCCCATAAAGAAGGGTGTGGCGGCGATTATCATGGCGGGTCTGCTCTTCGCATTTGGAGCAATTCTTGTCATGATGCTTCCGAACGGCGTGGCGGGAGTTATTTTGTAACTGGGCCAGCGGGAGGGGTCTTTCTTCCAGGTCACCCCGGTTGTTGGCACTGCCTCCGCCAAGAGTGGGTGGTATTCCCTGAGGCCAGGTGTCGAAACTTGCCAAGGGCAAGCTTGCCAGGCAACCGCACGGATTCTCAAACATATGCCCATCCTCCACATTATAGTGCTCGAGGTGAGTCTGAAGTTTGGGAAGGAGACCAGGGCTCTAGTGAGATTCGTGAGCGGGCGTTATGGATTGCAGGTGACGGCCGTTATAACAGCCCTCACTGAATCAACGAGGGCTTGAGCAGGTTCCTGAAATCGCAACGAAGCCTTCAAGATGGACATCCAGCACTTGGTTCACACCCAAATCATGTCTCCTTGCGAACCATGCGCTGTCGTTTGCAAGAACACGCCAAGCGCTACTACTGCAACTCGCGTGCATTTCCCTTTTGAATCACTGCCAAATCTGTTTATCCTCCTCCTCATGGCAATGGGCTTTCAGTTGTCCCAAAGGCTGATGCTGTCGCAGGTGCTCGCACCGCAAGCGCAGTATGCCCTGGCTTATCTACATGCCCCGGTTGCCCCGCCGCAAAGGGATTTGTTATGAGCACGCCCACTGCCAGACTGCCTCCCCAGAGTCTGCGTACGCTGCAGGAATTGGTCGGCGGCGCGGAACGCAACGGCTTGGTGTTGTTCGTGGGGTCAGGCATCAGCGCGGAGTTGGTGCCCGTGTGGAAGTCGTTGTTGGGCGGTTTGTTGGACATTGCCCTCAAGGAAGCGGCGTTTCAGGATAACAGCATTCATGGCTGGCCGGAGGCGTTGGCGGGGTGGATGCAATCGCATTTTGACGTCTGCGCCAAGGCTTCTTTGATCAAGCAGATCCTGGGGCCGGAGCGCTACCGCGCGGAGGTGCGGCATGCGCTCTACAAGAAGTGCTTCGATATCCAGAGGCGGATGGAGACGGACTTCGCCAAGAGAGCAGGAAAGGAGAAAGGAGATGCCTGCTTCGATGCAATCTGGCATGTGGCGTCCTTGTGCTCGCGTCCGGCCGTGCGGGCGGTTGCCACCTTTAATTTCGACACGCTGCTGGAGACGGCGATCCTGTGCCTCGGCGAACGCACCCCACGCCCATACTGCGGGGAAGCCGGCGCACGTTTCCCGGGCAGCTCCGGAGAAAGAGATTTGCCAATCTTTCATGTTCATGGCCGGCTGTTGCCTCCGTCCAGCCTGGTGCGCGATCCGCGGGCCTCGCTGGTCTTCAGTTACGACGAGTATTTCGACAAGAATGCCGAGCCGCTGTCGTGGGAGACCGCCACCCCGCTGCACCTGCTGCGCAATTATTGCTCCCTGTGGCTGGGCGCCTCGATGACCGACTGGAACATGCTGCGGCTGCTCTACGGGGCCAACGGCGACGCGGAGCGGCCGCAAGTCTTTTGCCTCCAAAGCCTGGCGGAGGCGGAGAAGGCGAAGCCGTATGCGCCTGCGGCCATGCGGTTTCAAGCCACGCTGCTCAAGAGCGTAGGGATGAAACTGATCGTGGCTGGCGCTGACTACGCCTATATGTGGCGAGTGCTGGCCGAACAGGTCACCCAGGCGTTGCCGCCTTATTGCGAAAAATAGACCATGCACATAAAGGAGAATCCATATGCCCGCTGAAGATTATCAAATCGCACTAAGCAAGGCGTATTCTGGAAATGTGACGTTGAACAAGCTGCTCCGGCACGGCGGCTTCACCCTGCCGCACGACGAGATGTGCGGCCTTGTGGTGCTGCTGCGCGGCAAGCCCGGCACCGGCAAATCCACCCTGGCCTTGCAGATCCTGGAAGGATTGGATCTGAAGGAGAAGGAAACCGAAGGCAAGAAGGCGGCCCCACGCATGCTCAGCAAGTATTATTGCTCGGTGGAGCAAACCGTCACCGATCTCCACTTCAAACGGCTGTGCATGCTGGTGGCTCAAGCCATTCTTGCAGCATGGGAGCCGAAATACGACGCCGACCATGCTGATAAGAGCAAGTTGGTCTGCAATGTCGGGACCTTCAAGCGAAACCTTCCCAAGACTCTGCTGGGGGACATCACCACGAAACCTGACCTGATCAAGTCCGTAGACACCTTGCTTGGGGAGCTTTTCATCCCTCTCTATGACGGGCCTTCTGACAAACACCATGTGCTTCCAAACCAAGCCCGCGAAATCGCGGAGCTGATTTTGGAGAGCCAGACCGCCAATTATCGTAAAGAGGCCAAAGAGAGTATGAACTCGTTCCTGACGGCGCCGGAGGGCAAGGGCGGCGAGAGCGGCGGGAGTGAGCAAGAAAGCGGCACTTACCTCGAGCAGCGCAAGCAGCAGATCCTGCTGGATTGCCGGCTCGGGCGGGGAGGTGAATCCGTCCCGATGGAACAACGCAAAGAAATAGCCATAGAGAAACTGGCTCATTTGCTGTTCGAGTGGGAAATCACTCACAGTGACCATGGCTTGCGTTTTCGAGGGCTGGAAGGCGATGCTGGAGCCCTTTCTCCAGATGAACCTTTCGGTGCGGGGCGCAGTCGGTCGCTGGGCGCGTTGCGCATGCTGGATACTATTGTAGCGGAACTGCAAGGCACGTCGTCCGCACGCGACCGGGAACGCGCCAGCCGGCCGCTGGTCGTGATCGACGGCCTGAGCCTCCTAACCAATTCGGAGCGCGAGATGCTAGAAATCCAGGGCATTGTGGATCGCCTGCGGCAATTGTCCCAAATCGGGATCATTGTCTATGAGCCCAATGAGGATGAATCCGTCAACCTGGATCATCACGCTGACATGGTTATCGAATTGCAGCGAAAGGAGCTGAAAGAACCCATGGAGTATCTGATCCATGAGATCTGCCTCAAAAAGGCCCGCTACCAGGAGACCGCCCTGGGGCAGCACCAATTTAAGATCCGGCGTTCCGGGCTGGTGTTCTTCCCCTCGGTGCATTTCCACATCCAGCATGCGAGCTACATGGATTTTGAAGTTATTCGCAGCACACCCAAGGATTACAAGCCGCAAGACGCTCCGAAGGGCGGGAAGACCGGTCCAGCGAAGGAGTGTTCGCTCATCGACATGATCTTTCCTCCAAAGGAGGGTGGACCGGGCGAATCCATCATGCTGCTGGGTTCCCGAGGGACATTCAAAACGGAATTGACACTGGATTTTCTGTCGCGCGGCAGCATTGGCTGTCCCAACGGCAAAGGGCTGAAAGAGTTCGAAACAGGTCTGCTGGTTTCTTTGATTGATAATTCGCCTGGTATTGAGCGCGGCCTTTGGTGTCCGTGGCGCCAGGCCAGATACGCCAATGACCGCTGCGCCCAGTGCCAGGACTATTTGTTGAAACATGCCCGTCCGTTCAAGCAGCCTCCCGGCTGCATTTCGTCCGCGGAATTCCTGTATTATTTGGAGGAGGTAATCGAGCAGCTACAAAGAACGAGAGATGCAGAGACTCAGCCGCTTTCGAGGCTGGTATTCTGGGATTTAACGCAACTGGATCACCGGTTCCCACTGTTGAAGGCCGACAAGCTTCTGCTGCCGGCTTTGATTGATGTCTTCAAGCAAAAAGGGCTGCGCTCACTTTTCATGGGAGCCGAGAACACCACGCATACCGACGCGGCCTCGGCCATGGCGGATAATGTGCTCTTTTGCTGGCGATCGCACACTTTTGAGGGCAGCGAGGCGTGGAAGAAAGCCGCGCCAGCCGAGTGGAAAGAGAGAAAGCGCGGCTGGAAGCTCCGGGAAATGCTCATGTTGCATGTGGATCGGGCCTCCGCGCCTGAGCGTCCGGGGGACATTCTCTACAGTGTCCCTATCTACACTTCCAAGAGGTCTGAATGTCTGCGATTACCGGAGACGGCAGCGGCGATGAACGCGAGCCCTTACCTGACCGATTGGCGACAGGCCAGCGACGACGATCAGGCTCGTATCACGGGGCTGCGCCGGCTGCAGGGCTTGGAGTAATGCGGGCACCAGGAAAACCGGTCGCACTATGGATAAGTCGATCAAACAAGTTCGCCAACAACTCGAGACCTTGGTTTCCTTCCTGGCGACAACGAATGACGCCCCCTCGGCCGATCTCATGGTGGTGCTCGGCAGCAATTGTGTGGACGTGCCGAACCACGCAGCCCAACTCTACAAGCAAGGTTGCGCGCCCAAAGTGCTGTTTTCCGGAGGGCGCGGCCGTTTATCCGAAGGGATCCCTGAACACCTCACCGAAGCTGAGTTTTTCCGAAACTCGGCGGTGCGCGCAGGGGTTCCGCTGGACGCAATTCTGCTCGAAACGAAATCCACGAATATGCTGGAGAACATCCGGTTCACCATCGAGCCGGTTTCAAAGCACGGCCTGGTCATGCTGGTTACTCAGCCCATGCTGCAACGACGTGCTTGGGCGACTGCCCAAAAGTGGTGGCCAAGTCAACTCGCCCTTTCGAATTGTCCGCCTCCATGGCGACCGGCACTTCAAACGGCCAGGTGGGATGAACTCCTGGGCTTAGCCGATCTGGCCGTTGGGGAAATCGAGCGTTTGCCGAAATACGGTGCAAAGGGAGATTTGGTGCCGCAGATCATCCCTTCGCCCGTCTTTGAGGCATATGGGCTTGTAAAGGCCCTTTTGCCGCCCAAAACCCACGAACCTTGTTGCGCTTGAAGCTGCATTCATGAACGTCGAAAACTCAGCTCGTGGTGCAGGTCATTGGCAGCAGTTGGAACGACTAATTCTAGTGGCCGGCCACGCAGTTTATATTGGTACGGAAAGCCGCACTGCCAGCGGAGATAAAGCTTGGGTGCTGCGCGATTTTCAAAAGGGTGAGCCGCCGCGATATATCGCGCAGATCCGGTTCGGGGTTGAGTTGGCAGCAGCCGATTCAAAGGCGTTGCTGGTGTTCTCTGGCGGACAGACTAGGCTCGATGCTCGGTCAAGAAGCGAAGGCCAAAGTTACTGGCTGGTGGCAGAGCAGTTCGGTTGGTGGCAGAAAGCCGGCGTGCGGGAACGGGCGACCGCAGAGGAATATGCGCGGGATTCGTTTGAAAACCTCCTCTTTGGGATCGCTCGTTTTCGGGAATACATCGGGCAGTATCCCGGGTTTATCGAGGTGGTCGGCTGGGAATTCAAGCGGAAGCGTTTTGATTTCCATCGCCAGACCATTGGCTGGCCTGGAGATGACCAGCACTACCAATATCATGGGGTTAGTAATCCTAACGACCTCGATAGCTCAATGAAGAGCGAAGCCAAGATGCTCGCCGCCTTCATACAAGATCCATTCGGAACGGAAGAACCGCTGCGCAGCAAACGAGAACGCAGGAATCCCTTCAACCAAAGTCCTCCGTATGCGGCGACGTGTCCGGAAATCGCAGGTCTGCTTAACCACAAGACCACAGAGGGAGTGAGTCCCAGAGGAATTCTTCCGTGGCACATCCATGCAACAGAAAACAGGAGGTCAACTTGAGCATCCAAGCCAACGCCAAATCCACCATGCGCACGGCGATCGCCGATTCGCCCGAGCAATTGAGAGAGCGGATAAGAGAAGCCCACCGACTGCTGACGCCAGTGGGTGCAACCGTGTCTGAGTTTTGGTACCGGGGCCATGACCGGGGAACCTACACTTTGACCCCCACCCTGTTTCGCTACGCCGAGCCGGAGGTGAAGGAGAGAGTGCTCTTCGATCTGTACGCACGGCACGTGGGCGACCTTGTGGGCCACGGGCCCAATTCCTGGGCCAGAGCTGCCTGGATGCAGCATTTTGGCATCCCGACCAGGTTGCTGGACTGGACGACAAAATGGGAAATCGCAGCCTTCTTTGCCGTAAAGTTCCTCACGGGCAAACGCCCTCCCGGGGATCCGCCGGGCGACAACCCCTGCATTTTCGTGCTCAACCCGACGCGTCTCAATGAGTTGAACGGTTTTCAGCGAGTGCCGCGAGTCCCGAAAGCCGGCGAACCGGATTTTGACGGCTTGTTCCTGGCGCCTGCCGCCTCACCGCTGAACTATCCGTTGGCGGTAGCCCCGATTGATTCGGCATTGAATTCGCGCCTGAGCGCTCAACACGGTTGCTTCACCGTCCACGGATCTGAGCCTGACCCCTTGGAACGCCAGGTGCCCGAGTGCGTGTTTTGCATCTTCTTAGCAGAGGGCCTTTGTGACGCATTGCGCGACCCAGTGGATGGCAACATCCCCGACGCTCTCGCTCTATTTCCGCCCGTCAACACCCCGGACGCCTTTGGAATCGCCCAATTCATCGCCTCGAAAGCGGACCTGCGGCCTGTGTCTTACAACCAGGCTTTAGCGAAAGCTATTCGTGAACGCCTCAAAACCCTCAATGAACAGCGGCGTGCGCTGGTAAGCCAGCATCCTGGAACTGAGGATTACAGTCGGCAGTTCGGCTCCTGCAACCTCGACCAGGCTTATATTGCCAGGCCGGTCGAGGCGGAACAACTGGTGGCCAGGATCAGCGCCGGCCCACCCTTTGTTTTTGTCACCGGCAAGGCTGGCATCGGCAAGACGAACTTCATCGTCGAAAATCTGCTCTACCATCCAGAACTGAGAAACCGGCCCTCGCTGCTGTTCGCGCTCAAGCTCTGTCGCCCTCTTTCAGCTCCGGGCCTCCCTTCCAGCGCGGACCTGCTGGCGCCCGTGTACGAAATGATGATCGGCAGGACGGGCGCCGCATGGGAACAGAATGTCGCGCGCCAGATGATCCGGGAAGGGGAGGTCGTGCTGGCCCTGGATGGGCTGGACGAGCTGGCCCGCAACCAGGGCCAAGGGGCGGTCAAAGCGCTGGTGTGGGAATTGGAATCGTTGCTTGCCGGCAGCACCAACGCCCACATCATTATTTCGTGCCGCGATCACATCCTCACGCGGTTGCAGGAAACTGGTGCACTGGGCCGTTCGGATGTGGCGGAGCCCATCCGCATCCTAAAGTTCAACTTGCACACCATCCAGGCAAAGTTAACTCAAGAACTGAATTGTGAGTCGCCCAAGCTGGCGGCTTTGGCGGAGACGCCGCTGCTTTACCAAATGATCCGGAGCGCCCAGGAAGACCTGCCCCGATTGTTGGCCGCCAGCGGAAACAGCACGCGCCTCCAGGAGGCCTGGTTCCGCGTAATGCTCAAGGATGACGAACAAGCGCTTGGCAAACTGGGCTGGATTGCCGGGGAGATGCTCAAGGGGCGGTCCGATGTTCTGGATGTCACGCCACTGGCGACAGACTTGAAGACGCTCATCGAGCGCCTTTCCAGGCCGCCTTTCGTGCTGTTTATTGAGGAAGACAAGCAAGGCACCTGCAGCTTCTCGCACCAGTCTCTGCGTGAGTTCGTCCTGGCCTGGTGCGTCTTCAGGGAGCTCCAGACGGGCAAATTCGCTTTGCTCACCTCCAGCCCTTCTTTCGATTACGAGGGCGGAGAATTCCACTCCCGAGTGGCCGATCTTGTCGGGCCGGGCTGCAACTTGGACAAGTATATCATCCAAAGGCTTCATGAGTTGCTGGACGCCCCGAATGACCTTTGTGCGGCCCAATGGAACAACCTGGTGCGGAACCTCTTTGAAATTCTGGGCGAGTTGATGCCCGATGATAAGGCTCTGGCTGCGGGAGCTGCGAACGTCGCTTTGAGGTATCTGAACCCGGCCCCAGCCATCGGACGCTACATTTCCTTCAAGACTCGCTACAATGTTGCCCGTTGCCTTGAGCGCATCCACCCTTCTGCCCCCAGACCGTATGTTTACCACACCCTCACGTTCCACTCATCTTGGAACGAGATTCCCTTGGACGGAAACCTAGTCGGTGGCTGGGCAATCCGTGGGTTTCACCTTACGAAGCAGGAACCACGGCCTGTTCCTCCGACCGTGTTTGTCGTCCCCCCCACTCCCCCAGGGCTGGGCCAACTCGAAGACAAGGTGCCAGATGCGCTGATGCATGCCATCGAGAGTCTGGATACACCAGAGCTACCCGAAGACGCCGCCTTCTTGGGGATCAACTGCACGCATGCGCTGATCCGCTGGCTGCCTGCGAAACCGGACCTAAAGCGAATCCAGCGGATTCTCTTGCATCGTCATGCGTCCGAGCCAATGAAGCAAAATCTCTTTTGGGCGCTCTACCGGCGGTTTCAGTCAGACATTCTTGCATGCTTTAAGGGACAAGGATCGTTTGCCGGATGCGGGCCGCTTTCCTGGTATGACGGCAAGTGTTGCGCCAGCGCTGAGGCGCTGCGGGTCTATCAAGAGCTGGTTGAGGCGGATTCGAAACTCCAGAAGAAGGCTCCTCGTGGCGGTCTTGCCGTAGCCGGGCTCCGCTGACACAGCCGGACGGACCGCCGCTCCAAGGGGACATCAGGGACTTGGGAGCAGCGGGCGAGCGCTTGCCTGGTGCCTTTCCGGCTTTTTCCAGAATCCGCTACTTGGCCGCCCAAGTGATGATCGTCTCGACGATCTTCGGGACCAGAAAGAGCATGACAGAGCCGCCGAGGTTTTTGCCCATCGCTTCCATGTCTCCTGACTTAAATTTGAGGGCGGCAATTCCCATAAAGAAGGGGGTGGCGGCGATTATCGCCTAGGGCAAACTGGCGCCAGCGCTCAGATTCTCCATCAGATGCCTATTCTCCATTGTAAGTCTTCAAGGTTTCGACGTGACGCAGGGTCTATCCTTGCCAGGGTGCATAGAGCCTCTGAGCATAGTGGACGGTGGCTAATCCCGGGATACCGGGCAACGTAAAGCTCGGCGATGTCGCTCCACCTGTCAGTGGGCGGTGGCAACAGCCCGAAGAAGGGGAAGTGCTGCATGCAGCGAACGCCAGTCCGGACCGGTGTGGCGCCTTACACCAGGGTGTACTGGACCGGGGCGCTGGGGATGCGGAGCCTCAACGTAATCTTGCCTCTCGTGTTGGTAATCACCAACTCAGCCAAGGCCGCCTCACGCCGCGGCAGGCCGCCCATGCAGTGAGCCTTGCGCGCGTTGGGCCAGCTCCGCGCTCAAGCGCCCCCCGCGGGGTGGAGGTGCGGAAATTCTGTCCTGGCCCCGACCACTTGTTGTCGGGCCTCTGTTTGCCGGTACAATCTGGTGTTCGGACCAGCGGTTTCATAAGCTTCCGATCAGTTCTTAGCTTTGTGCGCGACGACTTTTCTCAAAAAATCAAAAGAACGCTGGAAGCCCGGGCCGGGCACCTTTGCTCAAACCCGTTGTGCCATCGCCCAACTGCGGGGCCGGGATCAGAGTCGCATACTGCGGTTAATATTGGCGTAGCTGCGCATATCACGGCCGCTTCGCCAGGAGCACCGGAGAACCCCGGGCCTCGTTATGATAAGTCGCTTAGTCCGAATGAACGGAGCGATATTTCTAATGGCATTTGGCTCTGCCAAACGTGCGCCAAGCTGATTGATTCTGACGTCCCGCGATTCCCCGCCGACCTGCTGCGAAAGTGGAAACGGGAGACCGAACAACGAGCGTTTCTGGCGGTGTCCACATCCGCGAAGCACTTCACACTGAGCTTCACCCAACTTGATGAAGCCGACAGGCAGTTTCTGAACAGTCTTGCCCTGCCCAAGGAGGAGGATGTCGAAGTCGTGACCGAACGACTAAAGAGTGCCGCCCGTGAGGACCTGGCTGCATTCCGCAGCACAAGAGCTTGGCCAGCCCATGCCGTTGAGCTTGGCTTGATACTGAATACAGACGGGGAACGAAATGCAATCCCACTGACGGGAGTTGCCAATGCAATTGGGGCTGTCGACAGGCTGTCCATTATTTCGCCACCCGGGACAGGGAAGACCACAACGTTGATTCAGCTCGCGGACAAAATCATCGACATCGGTCATGCCGTGCCGCTACTCGTGCCGCTCGGTGAATGGTTCGGCAACCGGGAGGGTTTCTTCGAGTTCGTGGCCCACCGCAGTGCTTTTCGGAATTTTCGCGAGCAGCATTTTCAGCTCTTGGCCTTTTATGGTCGTGTTGTCTTGTTAGTTGATGGCTGGAACGAAGCCGATGGCGCATCACGAAGCCATGCGATCCGGCAGCTCAACGCCTTAAATCGCGATTTCCCGCTTCTGAGTATCGTCATCGCCACGCGGCAACAAGCGGTCCCCACCGCCGGCACGATCATCGAAATCACCCACCTCACCGAGGAGCAGCAGCTCCATATAGCGCGACGTTTTCCAGCCGGGAGCAGGGTAACAGTGGTTGAGCGGGCTTGGCGCACTCCGGGCATCCGTGAACTAATCGCCACGCCACTTTATTTCAACGCTCTACTGGCTTGCACCCAGGAAGGCTCATTCCCCCGAACGAGGGAGGAATTGCTGAGCACATTCGTGGCCGAGCACGAAAGCGCGCCTGAAAAGGCAGAGAGGCTGAGAACAGAGCTATTCGGCTGCCACCAACAAATGCTCATCGGCTTAGCCGTCGAAGCAAATAAGTTGGGCAGCACCACGATCACTGATGAGAACGCTCGACGCGCAGTCAGCCAGGTCGGTGCACAGCTCGTGTCCACGGGACAAGCGTCAGCTTGTCCTCAACCCGCCGTCGTTTTGGACGTCCTGGTTGACACGCATTCATTGGTGCGAGCACCCAACGGAAGCGTGTCATTTCAGCACCAACAATTCCAAGAGTGGTATGCGTCTTTTGAAGTAGAGCAACTGATGCTGAAGGCTGCCCGGAGCGATGCAGAACCGAAAACAAGGCTGCGAACAGACGTTTTAGACAGGCTACCGTGGGAGGAATCCATCTTGTTTGCTTGCGAGCGCTTATCCCGGAAAGGTCCGGCCGGTGCAAAGGCGGTCGGTGCCGCTATAGCCGAGACGCTCGGTGTCGACCCAATGCTGGTCGCCGAAATGATCTTCCGCTCCGGTGACATGGTCTGGCCGGAGATCAAAGACCGGGTCGTTCATTTTGCCGAGCGATGGCATCAACCTGGACAGGTGGATCGTGCGATTCGATTCATGATTACTACTGGGCGCCCCGAATTTGCTCCAGAAATATGGCCTCTTGTTTCCAGCCCAGACCGCCAGATTTACCTAGCTGCTCTTCGCAAAGCGGATCGCTTTCGGCCTTCGACGCTGGGCCCAGAAGCCGCCAAGCGATTAGGCGATTTGCCGGACAACATTCGTGCGGATATTCTCGCATCGATAGCCCATGAAAGCGGCTTCGATGGTTTGGAACTTGCCACCCAGGTGGCCAAGGCGGATCCCAACCCCGAAGTCGTTGTCGAAATAATTCATGCCCTTGTATTTCGCAGCGCCTACCGTCACGTTACTGAAATCCTGGCGACTGCCCCTGACGCCGTTTGGAACCGGCTCGCGAATGCCGGCTATGGCGTCGAACTGATTGACCAAACTCAGAGGGCCCGACTTGCTGCTCTGAGGACAGCTCAAGGTGCCGGGCAAACTGATCCCGTTCGGGCTGTCGTCCGTTTGGCTGACACTTTGCCTCCGGAAGAAGCCGTAGGCGAGCGAATCGCCAACCTGATCGAACAGGCTTCCTTTCCAGGCAAAACTGAGCAGGGGGCGTTTGCGATCAAGAGGGCATTCGAAACTTATCCTAACCATGCAAGCCGCGCGCTTTTTAATCGGATTCAGGCCGGACTGCCGGTGCCCTATGGGATAGAAGACTTGTTAAAAGATGCCCCGAGTGTAGACGAAGGCCCCCTGGCTGCTTCTGTACTGGACAGCGCCGCCCCTGAGCCACTGGCCCGTTTCGCGCCGACCTTCATCGGAGCTGAAACCATCGGCAAGGTCATCGACAAGCTTTTCGTCGTTGATGACAAGGGCCGCGCCGAGGATTGGCGTGATGAATCGAACAGAAAAGAGTATTGGCGATTGAAAGGTATCCTTGCTGCCACGCGTCAGGTGCCTTTCGTCCAGGCGTTGGTAAGGCGTGCTGGCTCTGAAAACCCGCACCGTATCAAGGCGATGGCTGACCTTCTTGCCCACCGCGGGAAACGTGGACTGGAAATGCAGGCGCTCCCTGCAGATCTGCATCAAGCACTGACAGAGGCGATTGAGCGCTGGTTTTCGATCCTGTTGTCCTCACCGGAAGCCAATCGGCACCAATTAGCCGATGTTGCTTGTGCGATCGAGCAGGTGCCGCAGCCGCGGTTTGCTGGCGCTTTGGCGAGAATGCTGGAGCGCGATCTTGCTGATTGG
>JBEKJO010000053.1:0-33105 GCA_050011195.1 Verrucomicrobiota bacterium
CACGGCTCGCGAGGACGCTCGCCCTCCCGGTGGCGCCAAGGGAGGCATCCGCTTCGGGTTGGCGGCCATCAAGGGGGTCGGGGAGGTTGCCGTGGAAGCCATACTGAAGGCCCGCCGCGAAGGGGGCCAATTCGAATCGCTGGCCAACCTGTGCGAGCGCGTGGATGGCCGCTCGGTAAATCGCAAGGTCCTCGAAGCGCTGATCAAGTCGGGCGCGTGCGATTGCCTGGGCCAGACGCGCGCGACGCTCTTCGCGCAAATTGACCGGACGCTGGCGCGCGCGGCGAGCATCATCGCGGACCGGCAGCGCGGGCAGGCTTCGCTATTCGGCGCCTTGGAAGACCGCTCTTCGCAAATGCCGGAGTCTGTCACCAGCTTGCCGGAATGGCCGGAGCATGAATTGCTCGCGCACGAGAAGGAGTTGCTGGGGTTCTACGTCACGGGGCATCCGCTGACGCCTTACGCGCCGATCCTGGAAAAGTATGCGCTGGCCAACACGGCGACCCTCGCGCAGTTGCCCACCCGCAGCCTCACGCGCATCGGCGGCTTGATTGCGGCGGTGCAGAACGGCGTCTCCAAAAAAAGCGGCAAGCCGTATTTGATCGTGACGCTCGAAGACCTGGAAGGCTCGGTGCAGGTGCTTTGCCTGAACGAGAACTACGACAAGTATCGCGAGCTGCTGACGCCCGGCCAAGCCATTCTGGTGATCGGCGAAGTCAACGCCGGGGACGACAAGCCGAAGATATTCCCGCAGGAAATCATGCCGCTGGAGGACGCGCCGGCGAGGTTCACCAAACAGGTTCACCTGCGCCTGCACACCGCCCACCTCAAGCCCGAACATCTTGCATCGGTGCAGGAATTGGTCGCCGCGCATCCGGGCAAGTGCCCCTTGTTTCTTTGTTTCGTGCAGCCGGGGGGCGAGGTCGTTTTCCTGGAGGCGCACGCGCAGTTCTCTGTGGCGCCCTCGCGAGAGTTGCAACAGGCGGCCGATACCCTCTTCGGCGAAGAGACTTACTACGCGAAGGTGGAAACGAGCTTGCCGGAACGCACCCCCCGTCGCTGGGAACGCCGGGCGGAGGGGAACGGAACCGAAGGCTGAAGAGTGGAAGCAAAAACCCGCCCTGGCCACGGCGGGCTCAAGGCGGGTCGGAGGAATTCAGGCGCGTGCGTTACTTCGTCGCTTCGGCGAGGGAGCCCGAGACGGGCACTACGGGCGAGAGCATCCCCATCTTCGCGCAGAGGAAATACACCACCGCGCCGACCACGAACGCGAGCACGGGCGCGGCCGGGACGTTCACGCCGAGGTTCGGCAGGATGCCCACCACAAAGCCCGCCGCCCAAGCCACCCAGCCAGCCGGGTTGAAGCCGGCACGCGGCCCGCTCCATTTCTTGCCGCTGAGCAGGTAGTCCACCAGCATCGCGCCGCAGATCGGACCGAAGGAGGCGCCGATGATCACGAATACTGAGATGGCCTTGGCCACCAAGCCCGTGATCGCCAGGATGACGCTGACCGCCGTGCCGATGCCGACCGAGATGAACGGATTCACCTTGGGCAGCGTGGTCCTGAAACTGTTGGCGGCGATAAAAGCCGAAAAGCAAGCCGGCGGGAACGCGGCTACTGCCAGCAGGAACATCACCCACTTCGCCGTGTCCGGCCCGAGAATGGTCGGGATGAGTTCAAAGGAGCTGAGGCTGAGCTTGTTTGTAGCAGTGGCGTCGATGCCGGGCCCGCCATAGGTGCCGGCGACGATCAGGAGCGACAAACCAGCGGTGACGATGATCGCTAAGGCGATGCCAATCAAGCCGCCCATGCTCACGTCTTTTCCGTCGCGGCTGTTGAGGCCGAAATCCACGCCGGCGGCGCCCGCCGTGGCGAAGAAGCCCACTACGTATGTTAGCATCATGGCCAGCACGCCCATCATGCTCAAGGCGGCGGGGCCGGTCGGACTGGCCGCTGTTTGCGCGGCAATCAAGGCCTCGGGTTTGAAGCTGCCGACGTTGCCGATGGTCGAGGCAGTCAGCCAGAGCAGCACGACTAGCGGGATGAGCGGCAGGTAAGTGGCGACCCTGGCAACATATTGAATCCCCTTGAGTCCCATGAAGGCGGCGAGGGCGCCCCAAATCACCATGATGATGCGGGCATCAATGGGAATCATCGCGCCGAGCGCCCGTGAGGAGAAATAGACATTCACGCCCACCCAGCCGAACTGCAGGACGCCCATGAGGAAGCCGGGCATGAGAAAGCCTCCCTGCGCGCCAAAGGTCGAAGTGCCGACGATGTAGAGCGGCAGGCCGGTCTTCATGCCGAGCAAGCCCGGCACGAGGTAAAACAGGAAATGGCAGACGAACGCCGCGATCACCAGGCTGAACAACGCCCAGCCAACCCCTTGCGCCAGCGTCCCGCCCGGAGTGCTCGCCTTGGCGGCGTCCTGCCAAAACACGAACCACAGGAAGATGCCCGCGTAAGTCGGGGCGGTGTTTTTGTACCAGGGCGCGCGTTTGTCCCTGGGATTTGGAACGGCGCTCGTGATGTATCCCGGAAGTTGGCTAACCGGTTGTGTTGCTTGATTATTCATAGTTCAGTTACGGATTTGGTTACGCTGCCTGACTCCAAAAAGATGGCAAGCATTGGGGGGAATAGTCCCGTTCGCGAAACAACTGTCAATGAGAAAGTTCCGCGGCGCCGGAATGGCCTTGCAGTGCGGTCTCAAAACCCTTTATGGTGCCTTGTGGAAAACCTGAAACAAATGCGGGTCAGTGGCGAGTGGACCAGTTGCTTGATCAGTAGAGAGAGCAATCTCTCCTCCGTTTGACCCTCATCACTCCATCACTCCATTTTGTTATGATCATCGGCGTCCCTAAAGAAATCAAAGATCAGGAATATCGAGTGGCGTTGTTGCCCTCGGCAGCTTATCAACTCATCAAGCGCGGCCACGAGGTGTTGGTCGAGCGCAACGCCGGCGCCGGCGCAGGCTATCCCGACGAGGATTACGCCCGCGCGGGCGCGACGCTGGTGAGCGACCACGCGGCGGCGTTCGACAAGGCCGACCTGGTCATGAAGGTCAAGGAGCCGCTGCCCTCCGAATACGCGCTGCTGCGGCCCGGGCAAATCCTCTTCACCTATCTCCACCTCGCCGCCAGCCGCTCGCTGACGGAAGCGCTGATGAAATCGCGCATCACCGGCCTGGCTTACGAGACGATCGAAGTCAATCGGCGGCTGCCTTTGCTGGAACCCATGAGCGAGATCGCGGGGCGGATGTCGATCCTGGTCGGCGGCTATTTTCTGGCCAAACACAACGGCGGCAGTGGCGTGTTGCTGGGCGGCGTGCCGGGCGTGTTGCCGGGCAAGGTCGTCGTGCTGGGCGGCGGCGCTTCCGGCATCAACGCCGCGCGCATGGCCCAGGGCATGGGGGCGGATGTGACCATCCTGGAGGTGGACCTCGAACGGATGCGTTTCCTGGACATCACGCTGCACACCGCCCACACGCTTTACTCCAATGAAGCGCATCTGCTCGAGCTATTGCCCGCGGTGGATTTGCTCGTCGGCGCGGTGCTCGTGCCCGGGGCCAAAGCGCCCCGGCTGATTCGCCGCGATATGCTGCGGCGGATGCGCCCGGGCAGCGTGCTGGTGGATATCGCGATTGACCAGGGCGGCTGCGCCGAAACGTCGCGCCCGACCACGCACGACCATCCGGTGTTCGTGGAGGAAGGCGTCACTCACTATTGCGTCGCCAACATGCCGGGCGCTTACGCGCGGACGGCGACCCAGGCGTTGACGAACGTCACTTACCGTTACCTGGAGTTGCTGGCGGATCACGGGCTGGCCGAGGCCTGCCAGCAACAGCCGGCGCTCGTCAGCGGTCTCAACGTGATGGATGGCAAGCTCACGCACAAGGCCGTGGCCGAAGCGCATGGACTGGCTTATTCTTCCCCGGCCCTTTGAGGGGCGATGACGCATTGTTCCAACCTCTCCCGGCAAGTTAACTTGCAAAGCACGCGAACATTCGAATGAAAGCCCCATTACCAGACAACGAGGCCCAGCGGTTGGCCACCTTAAGGGAATACCGCATCCTGGATACCGCGGCGGAACAGGCTTACGACGACATCACCGCGCTGGCGGCGTATCTCTGTAACGTGCCCATCGCCATGATCTCGCTGGTGGACGAATCCAGGCAGTGGTTCAAATCCAAGCTCGGCTTAAATCGGCGCGAGACGCCGCGCGATGTGGCCTTTTGCGCCCATGCGATTCTCCAGTCGGAACCCTTGATCGTGCGGGATGCGCTCAAGGATACCCGCTTTGCGGACAGCGCCCTGGTCACCCGTTCCCCCCATATCCGGTTCTATGCCGGCTTTCCGCTGGCCAGTCCGGAGGGCTTTGCTTTGGGCACCCTCTGCGCCATCGACCGCAAGCCCCGGCGGCTCTCCGCCGAACAAAAGCGGGCGATGCAGGCCCTGTCGCGGCAGGTCATGGCGCTGCTGGAGTTGCGCCGCGTTTCGGCGCGCATGGCGGAGGCGCTGGAGAAGGTCAAGACGCTGCGCGGCCTTTTGCCCATTTGCGCCTGGTGCAAGCGCATCCGCGACGACCGGGGCTATTGGAGCCAGGTCGAGGCTTATGTTCACGAGCACACGGGGGCGGATTTCACGCACGGCATTTGCCCGGAGTGCCTCGAGAAGCTGCGCCCGAAAAAGCCGCCGGCAGAATGAAGTCGGCTGACCCCTGACCGCCGGAAAGATTACGGGCGCAACCCAGCCAACTTTTCCAACCAAAGCGGCTTTCGTAATTTCCCAGCGCCATTCGACTGCCGTCGGCGGCTGCGGTTTGCTTGAATCCGCCCTGGCCTTGCTGCGAATTTCAGTGCTGGACACCCTTGCGGCAACCCGTATAGAATCCCCTCACCATCATGTTCTGGGATCAAGAATCTGAAACACTGGCCCGCCCGGCACTCGAACAACTGCAGCTCAAGCGCCTGCAGGACACCCTCCAGCGCGTGGCGCAGCGCGTGCCTTTTTACCGGCAGAAGTTTATGGGACTGGGCCTAACCCCCGGGGAGATCAAATCGCTGGCCGACGTGCGCCGGCTCCCTTTCACCACCGGCGCCGACCTGCGCGCCATTTATCCCGACGGCATGTTGGCCGTGGATCACGACGAGCCGGTGCGCCTGCACACCTCCAGCGGCACCACCGGCAAACCCAAGGCCATCTTCTTCTCCCGCAAGGATATTGATAACGCCGCCGAACTCATCGCCCGCTCGCTCGTCATGACCGGCATCACCAAAAAGGATGTCCTCCAGAACATGATGAGCTACGGCCTGTTCACCGGCGGGCTGATAATGCACTACGGCGCGGAAAAGGTCGGCTGCCTCGTCATTCCCGCCGGCCCCGGCACTTCCGAACGGCAGTTGATGCTGATGCAGGACTTCCGGACCACCGCCGTTCATATCCTGCCCAGCTACGCCCTCTACTTCGCCAGCTTCCTCGAACAGAAAGGCATCAACCCGCGCAAAGACCTCGCCTTGCGCAAGGCCTTCGTCGGCGCCGAACCCCACACCGAGGAAACCCGCCGCAGAATCGAGCAGGCCTTCGGCTGCGATGTCTATAACTCCTACGGCCTGACCGAGATGAACGGCCCCGGCGTCGCTTTCGAGTGCGAATACAAAGCCGGCCTCCACCTCTGGGAGGACAACTACATCCTCGAGATCATCAACCCCGACACCGGCGAGCCTCTCCCGGAAGGCCAGACCGGCGAACTGGTCCTCACCACCCTCAAGCGCGAAGCCATGCCCCTCCTCCGCTACCGCACCCGCGACATCACCTCCATCCTCCCCGAACCGTGCCAGTGCGGGCGCACCCATCGCCGCCTCCACCGCATCACGGGCCGCTCCGACGACATGCTCATCATCCGCGGCGTCAACATCTTCCCGCAGCAGATCGAGCGCGTGCTCATGTCCTTCCCGCAAGTCGGCCGCAACTACGTCATCATCATCGAGGGCCTGGACGACCTGACCATCAAAGTCGAGCTGGCCGCTGCCGGTTTTGACGGCCAGGTCGAACACCTGGCCGCCCTCCAAAACCAGCTCGTCGAGAAACTCAAAGCCGAAACCTGGGTCAAGCCCAAGGTGGACCTGCTCCCCGCCGGCTCCTTGCCCGTCGCCGAAGGCAAAGCCAAACGCGTCATTGACAAACGCTCCCTCTAACCCCCAATACTCCATCACTCCATCACTCCATCACTCCAATCCACCCTCTCCCATGAGCACCGTCAACCTCCTGGCCGTATTCGTCGAAAACAAACCCGGCCAGACCGCCCGCATCACCAAATTGCTCGCTGACGCCCGCGTCAATATATGCTGGGTCACTATTGCCAACAGCGGCAGCTTCGGCGTCATGAAGTTCCTCGTGGACCAGCGCGACCCCGCCGTCCGCGCCCTCAAAGACAAGGGCCTCATGGTCTCGCTCCTCGAAGTGCTCGCCGTCGAAGTGCCCGACCAGCCCGGCTCGTTGCAGGCGGTGGCGGACCTGCTGGGCCGCAACCACATCAACCTCGACAACTGTTCCGGCTTCGTCGCCAACAACCGCGCCATCCTGCTCATCGAAGTCCACGAACTCGCCCAGGCCCGCGCCCTCCTCGAAAAACAGGGCCTGCGCCTCCTCACGCAGGAAGAGATGCTCCGGCTCTAGCCTATCGCCCACCGCCCTCTCTCAATTCTAATCCTAATCCTAATCTCCTTCTAGCCGGAGAATACCCGCCGCCGCAATATGAAAGTCCTCGAATTGATGAATCCCAAGGTGATCACCGTTGGCCCCAAGACGCCGCTGCGGGAGATTCTGCAGCTTATGCTCCGCTACCATCTGAATGATATTCTGGTCGTGGACAGCGAGGAGGGGCCCGTCGGCATTGTCACCTACTCTGATCTAAGCCGTAAATTGCTCCCCACTCAGAAAGAATTGATGGAACACGAAGAGTACCTTACCACCCCTCAGTTGATGGAAGATCGCTTCAGAGATCTCGCCCGTGTTCCGGTTGACCAGATCATGACGAGAAACGTCGTCACCGTATCCCCCGATTCCGAGGCGCTCCAGGCCGGGGCGACCATGACCGCCCGCCGCGTCAAGCAATTGCCGGTGGTCCGAAACCATAAGCTGCTCGGAATCATCAGCCACACCGACATTGGTTGGGGCCTGATGATGCAGTATGCTGAATGTATGAAGGGTTGAGCCTGCCTCTTCATCTGGCACCAATAGCTCCGACACCCCGTCCACCCACCCTGTGCTACGAAAACGTGCCACAAAAACCTGCTGCCGCTCCTGTTGCTCTTGACGCTGCCCGTCGCGGTGCAAGCCCAATTCACTTTCACAACCAATAACGGCGCGATCACCATCACGGGATACGCCGGCCCTGGCGGTGCCGTGACCATCCCCGACACGACTAACGGCTACCCGGTCACCAGCATCGGAACCAATGCGTTCTGCAACTGCATCAGCCTGACTAGCGTCACGATCCCCGACAGCGTCACCAACATCGAGGACGCGGCGTTCTCCGACTGCTACAGCCTGACCAGCGTCACAATCGGCACCAACCTCACCAACATCGGGGACTCGGCGTTCGAAAACTGCACCGGCCTGACCAGCGTCTTGATCCCCGACAGCGTCACCAACATCGGGGACTATGCGTTCTGGAGCTGCACCAGCCTGACCAACGTCATGCTCCCCACCAATGTCACCAGCCTCGGGGACTGGGCGTTCTCTTACTGCTCCAGCCTGACCAGCGTCACCATCCCCGGCAGCGTCACCAACATCGGAAACTATGCGTTCTCTTGCTGCACCAGCCTGAGCGCGATAACCGTGGATGCATCCAACTCCTCCTATAGTAGTGCGGATGGGGTCTTGTTCAACCAGAGCCAAACCACGCTCATCCAATGTCCGGGGGGCAAAGCCGGAAGCTACACCGTCCCCAACACAGTCATCAGCATCTGCGACGAGGCCTTCTTTGACTGCCCCAGCCTGACCAATGTCACGATTGGCGGCAGCGTCACCAGTATCGGGGGCTGGCAGTTCAATGACGACTTCAGCTTGAGCGCAATAACCGTGGATGCGTCCAACTCCTCCTATAGCAGTGTGGATGGGGTTTTGTTCAACCAGAGCCGGACTACGCTCCTCCAGTATCCGGGGGGAAAAGCTGGAAGCTACACCGTGCCCAACAGCGTCACCTGCCTCGGGGACTCGGCGTTCTATGACTGCATCAACCTCACCGGCGTTGCGCTCCCCAACAACGTCACCAACATCGGAGCCAGTGCGTTTCAGGGCTGCGGCAAGCTGGTCGGTGTCCCCCTCCCCAACAGCCTCATCAACATCGGGGACGGTGCGTTCTGTGAGTGCTACAGCCTGACCAGCGTCGCCATCCCCGACAGCGTCATCACCATCGGAAACGAGGCGTTCTACGACTGCACCAGCCTGACCAACGCCACGATAGGAGACAGCGTCACCAGCATCGGGGAGGAGGCGTTCTTTCTCTGCACCAGCCTGACCAGCGTCACCATCCCCGACAGCGTCACCGGCCTCGGGCCCGAGGCGTTCGCCCAGTGCTCCAGCCTGACCTGTGCCACCATAGGCAACTGCGTCACCAGCATCTGGGCCTCGGCGTTCTACGACTGCACCAGTCTGACCAGTGTCACCATCCCCAACAGCGTTACCAGCATCGGATTCTTTGCCTTCTCTGGCTGCTCCAGCCTGACCAACGTCACGATAGGAGCTAGCGTCACCAGCATCGCGGGCGAGGCGTTCTATAATTGCACCAAGCTGACGGGTGCTTATTTCCTGGGTAACGCCCCCAGCGCTGATTCATCTGTGTTCTACCCGCTATGGGCTGACAACCATGTGATCATCTATTACTTGCCGGGAACCACAGGCTGGAGTAACTTCTCCGCCATTACCGGTCGTCCGACAGCGTTATGGTTCCTTCCGAACCCGCTGATCCTAACCGTCGGCCCCAGCTTTGGCGCGCAAACCAACGCGTTCGGCTTCATCATCTCCTGGGCAACGAACATCCCCGTCGTGGTCGAAGCCTGCACGAACCTGTCCAATCCGGTCTGGTCTCCGGTGGGCACCAACACCCTTACCGGCGGCTCGTCCAGTTTCAGCGACCCCCAGTGGACGAATTATCCCGCCCGTTTCTACCGCCTCCGCTCCCCCTGATGGTAGGGCGTGCTGTCCCCAGCGCGCCGCCCCTCGCTTCCCGGGAGGGCGAGCCCATTTAACTCCTTCAACTCCTTTAACTCTTTTAACTCCTTTAACTTCTTCCCCTTCCCCCAGCCCCCCTGCCAAATTGCATTTCCGGCCTTTCTCCCACGTTCTCCCTCGAAAACTTCCCATGAACCTGCCGTTCTTAATTCTATTCTTGCTCGTAATCTGAATCGGTTCATGGTCCCAATGCGCGGGCAAAAGACCGTGGAGGCTAATCTAAATCTTCACTCGATGCGGCGCTCGCGGCTGAGCTTGAGCAGAAGGCTGTGCCCCTGCATAACTCGCGGTAGAACTCGGGCCGCAACTGGGCGTACATGCGGGCGTAAATGTCGGGCAAGGCGACCGTGGCGGGAAGCGTGGTGCGTGTTGCGTGTTGTCCAGGGGGTCGTCAGGGCTTGCGAGAACGCTCGCCCTCCCGGGAGGCCGGGGGCGAACGCACTGGGGACAACACGCCCATGCCATCTACCATCACGGCGAGCGGAGGCGGCAGAAACGGCGGGTGTAGCTCGTCCACTGGGGATCGCTGAAATAGGACCAGCCGCCGGTGAGGGTGTTGGTTCCAACCGGAGACCAGGCGGGATTGGCCAGGTCCGTGCAGGCTTCCACTACAACGACCATGCCGCTGGCCCAGTTAATATTGAACCCAAACTGATTCGTCCGCACCCCGAAGCTGGCATCTCTGGTCTGCACCTGCGGCTCCCACAGCACGGTCGGAATACCGGTATTGGCGGAGAAGTCGCTCCAGCCGGTGGTCCCCGGCAGGTAATAGACGGTGGCATTGTTGTCACCGTTGAACACACCCAAACCAACGCTGGGGGGGGCGTCACCGCAGAAATAGACTCCCGTCAGGTTGGTGCAAAGGCCGAACGCAGCCCCCTGGATGTTGGTGACGCTGTTGGGGATCGTAACACTAGTCAGGCTGGTGCAGCGATAGAACGTAAGGACCGCGATGCTGGTGACGCTGGGGGGGGATCGTGACGCTGGTCAGGCTGGTGCAATAAATGAACGCCCCTGCCCCGATGCTGGTGACACTGTTGGGGATCGTAATGCTGGTCAGGCTGGTGCAGTTACAGAACGCCTCAACCCCGATGCTGGTCACGTTGGTGCCTATCGTGACGTTGGTCAGGCTGGTGCAGTCATAAAACGCAGAGCCAGCGATACTGGTGACGCTGTTGGGGATCGGGATGCTGGCCAAGCTCGTGCAGCCTGAGAATGCATAGCTCCCGATGCTGGTGACGTTGGTGCCTATCGTAACGTTGGTCAGGCCGGCGCAGTCATTAAACGCGTAGTTTCCGATGGTCGTGACGCTGTTGGGAATCGAGAGGCTGGTCAAGCTGGGGCAGCTTGAGAATGCACAGCTCCCGATGCTGGTGACGTTGTTGCCTATCGTCACCTTGCTCAGACTGGTGCAGTCCTCGAACGCCGCGTCCCCGATGCTGGTCCCGTTGGTGCCGCTCGTGACGATGGTCAGGTTGGTGCAGCCTATCGTGACGCTGGACAGGCTGGTGCAGTAAGAGAACGCCTCCTCCCCGATGTAGGTGACACTGTCGGGAATCATGATGTCGGTCAGGCTGGTGCAGTATTCAAACGCATCGTCATCGATGCTGGTGACGTTGGTGCCGATCGTGGCGCTGGTCAGGCTGGTGCATTCATAGAACGCCCCCTCCCCAATGCTGGTGACGCTGTTGGGAATCAAGATGCAGGTCAGGTCGTTACAGGCAGCGAACGCCTCGTCCCCAATGCTGGTGACGTTGGTGCCTATAGTGACGTTGGTCAGGCCGATGCACCAATTGAACGCCGCCGCCCCGATGTTGGTGACGCTGTTGCCAATTGTGACGCTGGCAAAGTCGCAGAAACAGAATGCCAATTCCCCAATGCTGGTGACGCTGTCGGGGATGGTGACGCTGATCAGGGGGCACCCATAGAACGCATCGTCCCCAATGTAGGTGACACTGTCAGGAATCGTGACGCTGGTCAGGCCGCAGGAAGCGAACGCATAGTCCCCGATGCTGGTGACGTTGGTGCCTATCGCGACGCTGGCCAGGTAGAAGCACCATTCGAACTCATAGTCTCCAATGCTGATGACGCTGTCGGGGATTATGACGCTGGTCAGGCTGGTGCAGCCATTGAACGCAGAGTCTCCGATGCCGGTGACTGGCAGCCCGTTGATTGTGCTGGGGATGGTCACCGTACCACCGGGGCCGGTGTACTCCGTGATGGTGATTGCGCTGTTAGTGACGGCGTAACTCCAAATGCCGTAGTTGTTCGTGTAAGTTTGGGCTTGCACCACGGCGGGGAGCGCCGACAGCAGCAGGAGCGGCAGCAGCAGTTTGAAACTCATTTTCATAGCACAATCCACATTCTAACTTCCAGGAGAAAGGCTGGTCGGCCCTTCTCCATGCGGGCGTTTTACTGCTTTTTGGCGAGGCTTGCAAGAAGAATATTCACTAAAGTTACATGGGATGAATGGGATTAATGGGATAAATGAGGGGGGCGGTTATGCTCATCATCCCCGTAACGGGGATTAGGATTAAGATTAGGATTAGGAGGGGGCG
This sequence comes from Verrucomicrobiota bacterium, assembly GCA_050011195.1. GTDB lineage: Bacteria > Verrucomicrobiota > Verrucomicrobiia > Limisphaerales > UBA8199 > PALSA-1440. The sequence goes on from JBEKJO010000053.1 coordinate 11,793, forward strand.
GGAGAGAGGCGTGGAGCGTGAAACGTGAAACGTGATGCGGAGTGGGTTAGAACATGGGCGCGGTGAAGTGGTAGGTGCCGGAGCCGACTTCGAACAGGGTGCGGCCAGCTTCCACGCGGAGGAAGCTTACGCCGGCGGTATCCGCGGCGGGTTTGCCGCCTTCTTTGACCGAGGTCGAGTCTGCCACGGGCACATGGACGGTGGCGGTGGTGTTGGGGGGGATGGTGACGGTCAGGTCAAAGCGGCCGCCCTTGGTCTTCCAATCGCTCACGATGCGCCCGCGCACGGAGTCGTAGCCGGCGTGGGCTGAGGTCAGGCCGCCGACAAGGTTGGGTTTGATGGTAAAGTGCTTGAAGGCCGGCGCGGCGGGATCGGGGTTGATGCCGGCGAGGGCCTTGTAGAACCAGGCGCTGATGTCGCCGAACATGATGTGGTTGCGGGAATCGGCGCCGTTCCATTGCTCCCACAAGGTAGTGGCGCCTTGCTCGATCCACCAGCCCCAGCTCGGCAGGTCTTTCTGGCTGGCGATGCGACAGGCGACGTCGGCGCGCCCGTTTTCGAGCAGGGCGTTGAGTAGGTATTTCGCCCCGAGGATGCCGGTGTCAATGTGGCCGTTGGACTTGTCCACCGCCGCGACCAGGTTGTTGAGAACGCGCGCCTTGTTCGCCGGTTCGACCAGGCCCTGGTAGAGCGCGCAACTGAGCGAGGTCTGGCTGCCATTACCGTAGAGCATGGTATCGGGGTGGTAGAACTTCTCGTTGAAGGCCGTCTTGATGCCGGCGGCAAGGTCCGCGTACTTGCGCGCGTCGGCGTCATTTCCCAGCAGGTCCGCTGCGAGCGCGACGATCTGCGCGTCGCGATAATAATAGGCGGTGGAGGTGATGTCGGCGGGCGTGGTGGTCTTGACGGGCGCCCAATCGTTCAGGCCGATATCGACGATGCCGCCCTTGGCTTTGCTGGTGAGATAATCCACGTAACGTTTCAGCCCGTCGTAGTGGTCACCGAGGACTTTGGTGTCGCCGCAATACTCGTAGAGGTAGAACGGGATGAGCAGGAACGCGCTGTCCCAAGCCGGGCCGTTGCCCCATTTGTAGCCCCAGCCGCTGGTGGGCACGATGCCGGGCAACTCGCCCGTGGGCCGCTGTTCATCGCCAAGGTCGTTGATCCATTTGGCATAGACGGCGGCGGGCGCGTAGTTGAGCAGGCCCTGCTCGGCGGCGAGGTGGGCGTCGCCGGTCCAGCCGTTCTTCTCGCGATGCGGGCAATCCGTCGGGATGCCTTGCAGGTTGCTCAGGTAAGACCAGCGTCCGGCGCTCCAGATTCGGTTCAGCAGCGGATTCGAGCACTCGAACTCGCCCGCCACGGGAATGGCCGAATGAATGAAAACGCCGCGCAGCGTGTCGAGCGTCGGTTTGCCGGGGAACCCGGTGACTTCGACATACTGGAAGCCGTGGTAGTCAAAGCGGGAGTGCCAGATTTCCAGGCCCTTGCCCTTCATGAAGTAAGTATCGGTCTGGTATTGCTGGTTGGGGTCCACCCGGGCCACGTGCTGTTGAATGCCGGCGCGGTCAACCATGCCATCCTTGCCCAGGCGCTCGCTGTACTTCATCGCCACCTTCGTGCCGGCAGGCCCGCGCAGGCTCAACTCGGCGAAGCCGGCGAAGTTCTGGCCCATGTCGAACACGAAGACGCCGGGCTTTGGTTCGGTGAGCTTGACCGGCTTGATGCTCCGGTCGGCTTTGATGGGCGGCATCATCTGCGCGACGAGCTTGCCTCCGGGAGGTGAAACCACCCGCGCCATGGCCCACTCGGAACTCTGTTCTGGTAGGGACGCGTTCCACCGCGTCCCATCCTTCGGCAAGGGTGTCAGGGACGCGGTGGAACGCGTCCCTACCAACTCATCGTAGTCCGGGGTGTCCCAGCCGGGTTTCTCCGCGCGGGCGTCGTAGGTTTCGCCGCCGTAGATGCTATCGAAGGTGATTGGGCCCGTGCTGGTCGTCCAGCGGCTGTCCGTGCCGATGGTCTCAATGCGTCCGTCGGTGTATTCCACGCGCAATTGCATCAACAGCTTGGGCGCGGCGCGCCACGGTGCTTTGTGAAAGTCCCAGACCGCCCGGGTCTGGACGTTATACCAGCCGTTGCCGAGGATGACGCCGACGGCATTTTTGCCGCGGCGCAGGGCGTCGGTGACATCGTAGGTGACGTAGAGCGCGCGTTTGTCATAGCGGGTGTAGCCCGGGTCGAGCAGATGGTCGCCGACCTTCTGGCCGTTGAGATGAAGCTCATAATAACCGAGGCCGCAGATGTAGGCCCGGGCTTGCTTGATCTTGCCATCGAGCGTGAACGCGCGGCGGAGCAGGGGCGCGGGCAGGGAATTGGTGTCCGTGGTGCGGGCAATCCACTGGCCCTGCCAATCCTGCGGGGAGAGCAAACCCATCTCCCAATAAGCCGGCGGGCTGCAGGCGGAGGCCTGGCCGTCCTTATCCCACACGCGCACTTTCCAATAGCAACGCTGGCAGGAGGAGAGCGTCTTGCCGGCATAGACAATGTGCAGGGTCTGGTCCGACGCCACCTTCCCGGTGTCCCAAAGGTCGCCGCTATCCGATTTCAACAGGGCCTCGCTGGTGGCGGCGAGAATCTGATACGCGGTTTGCTTTTCCGCCCGCTGCTTTGATTCGAGGACCCAGCTCAACCGCGGTTGCGGGGTATCAATGCCCAGGGGGTTGTCCAGGTACTCGCAGCGGAGCTGGTCGGGGGAGACGCTGGCGAGGGCGGGGAGACTGAGGGCGAGGAGAAGGCAGAGGAGGGAGCGGGGGGGAGTGGAATGGGTTAAATGAGTTAAATGAGTTACAGGGGTTACATGGGTTAAATGGGTTACACGAGTTACACGAGTCGCATGGGCTGCATGAGGGCTGTTGGGCTTCATTGGATTGAGGCGGTTCGTCATGCTGTGGGACGTTCTGGTGTGAAACATCGCGCCGCATTCATGGCCTGCCATGATCCGAGAATCAAGGCAATTTCAGAGGGCGGCTTGGGTGGCTGCGCGGCTACGTGCCACCGCCGGACCGCGAGCCGTCCTCGGCTCGCAGCGGTTTTGAATGCACAGGCACGGCGGAATCAATGGGAGCGTCCTGTCGCGCGGGTGGGTCCTGCGAGCCGAGGATGGCTCGCGGTCCGTTCCCTTTGGGTCACCGCCCCGAATCGGCTGGTGCTGGCGGGGGCGCTCTCTCCAGCAGTTGCACGACCGCGCCGGAAATCAGCGCTCTGCCGGTGACCGGCGTGAGCGTCAGGGCCAGCTTGCCCGGGCGGGGAACTTTCACAGTGTAGCTTCTTTCGACGACACGCTGGCGGCCTCCCGCGAGGCAGAAAATATCAAGCCGTTCCCGGACCGGCGAAGCCAGGTCCCCGCCAAGGGACAGGTCGAACACCCGCTGGCCTTCGGCAGTGGCAGACGGTTCCATGAAGAGCAGGCTTATACGGTAGCCGCCCTGGGGCAGCGCCGTTCCCCCCATGACGGGCCCCAACGTGATTTGGATGGGCTGGTCGCTCTCGATGCCAGCGCGGCAAATCTCCTCGTCCACCTTGGGCAGGTCCGCGCTCAACGTGACCCTCGCTTCGGGCGGCAGGACAAAGGTGCTCGCGCCGGTCTCCTCCGCGCCAAGGGTTTGCCAGATCTGCTGGCTGGCATCGAAGTGCCAGGTAAATTTGCCGGGGGACTGCGCCAGCGTGTCATGCGAGGTGGGGGCGAAGTTGAAGCGCACGGCCTCGATCCCCAGGGCCTGGCGCTGCCGCAGGAAATGCGGCAGCCAGCGGAGGTTCAGGCTCACCACCAACCCTTGCTCGCCGCGAGTGATGCCGCCCAGGGAACTGAACTTCGCAAACTGCTCGATTACCGGCTCCGGGTAACACTCTGCCATCGCCGCGCGCGCGCCCGCGCGGTCGCCGGATTTGAGCAAAGCCTGGGAGCGTTGCAGCGCGCTGTGCGTCTGGTGGATGGCGGCGATGAATTCCTCCAGCCCCTGGAAATAAGCCACGCGGTCACGTTGCTCCTGCGTGAGACTGGCCTGGTCCACCGCCGCCAGCAGCTTGAGCCGCTGGCGGCAGCCGGCGACGACCTGCTCGACGTTGGTCATGGGCCGGTCAATGAAGAAGTCGCCGGTTTCACGGGCGAACTTGGGCGCGTCGGTCACCCAGCGTTCCAGGTATTCACCCAGCGCGTCGCGGGCGGATTCGCCGAAGGACTTCGCCGCCACATCCAGGCAGGTGACGCTGAGCGGCTCGTCTTTTGAGTCGCTCCAAACCTGCCGGGCGTGGCTGGCAAAGAAAAGGTCGAGGGGCCGCGTAGTCCAGTGAATGATGCCGAAGCCGCAGGCGTGGGCGTCGGCCAGCTTCGAGGCGAACCCGGCGAACGGCGTGTAGGGCCGGCCCAGGTAGTTGCCGTCGTCGTGATGCGCCCAGATCACGGGCAACACCGGGCGATGCGCGCCCACCTCGCGCAGGACCTGCCGGGAGGCCGCGTCGCCAAGCTGCGGCTGGCCGTGCAGGACGTTATAGTCGAGGCCAATCAGCTTGACGCCCGGCGGGAGGAAGCGGTCAGCCGGCGCGAGAAACTTGAAGTCCCAGGTCCCGGCGGCGACTTGCACCCGGTCGTGGCCGGTCTCCTTGAGCGCGCGCTGGCAGGCCCGGATGATCTTGCCGAGGCCGAACAGGTTGTGCGCGTGCCAGAGCTTCGCGGCTTCGGGCGTCCGCGCGACTTCGGCCTGAAACTCCTCCTGCCAGCGCGGCGGCATTTCGGCGGGCGTAAAGTCCATCCAGGGCGTGCCGCCGGTGCGGAACCACGGCACCAGGCAGGCGATTTGCGGATACGCCGCCAGCAAAGCCTCCACCTGCGTCTGGTAGTAGCGGTAGCCTTCCGGCGTGTCAGGATTGGCCAGCCAGAACTTGCCGCCGCTGGTGGCAAAGCGCGCCGCCTGGGGCAGCGTTTGAATCAACTCCTGCGGGTTGGCCGAGACCGTGTCCACGTCATCGGCAAAATAGACATTCATGGCGCGCTGCTCCGCAGCAGCGAACACGTCGCGCATGAGCCGTTGCGCCGCCTCGGCCCGCCGCTCCTCCGGTCCCAGCGCGGCTTCGGCGCCGAAGACCGGCGCGTCGAACACCTGGCCGCCCCACAACCGCCGCATGTCGTTCACGTGCATCGTGGACCAGTCGCGGCCCCGGGCGGTGGTGCTGAGGTAGCCGACACGCTTGGCCTTGCCGTTGAACTCGTAGGTTGCCATCGGGTTGTTGCCATAGGCATGAACCATGATGCCGTTGAACCCGGCCTTGTGGGATTGCTCGATCCATTGGGTCCACTCCGGCAGGTTCCACGTCGAACAGCCGCTGAGGAAATTGTGCCACTCGAACACGAGGCGGTCGGCGACCAGCGGCGAGTTGGTCAGCGCCCAGCCCCCGAATGAGAACGGCTCCGCGCGCGGCTGCGGCAGCACGTCGCCGGACAAATAAAAGCCGCACCCCAGCTTTTCGAGCAGTGCATAGACCCCGCAGGCAACACCGCGCGCGTCTGTCCCGGCCACCAGGCCAAGCCGGCGCGGCCCCTCGGCGAGCGTGGCGATGACGTAAGCTTCGGCGTTCGTCAGCGAAGCCGCCCCCAGTCACGCCCTGGCCCGCGGCGCGCTGGCCGCCTGGCCGAGCAGAATGCACTGACCGGATTCAGGCAGCGCCTCGGTCCGCAGGAACTTCTCGCGCGGGTAGAGTTGGCCGAGCCGCTGCGCGAGCGTCCGGGCGGCGATCTGTTCCGCCGGCGTGGCCGGCGCGGCCAGAACAATCGGGATGGGTTCCCCGGGCTGCCCCTCGGCGAGACCTGTCAGCCCGGCGCTCACCAGCATGAAGGCCAGCCAGACTGACCGCTGGCGTCTCATCGCGCGGAAGATGCCCTTCATGGCTTGCGTGGCATTCGGCCTAGGCTGCTTTCGAGCCGGAGCGATGGGTTTTAGACTGCGGATCCGACCAGTTAAGCTGCGTCAACCCAAGTCTTGCTAACTCCTTCATACTCAAACTCTGCTTGGTGCTTCGCCTCCTCAACTGACTCGTGAAATGTATCGGAGTAACGGTTGCTGTCGGGATGGTACCGGAAAAGATAACACGCCTCGCCCTCATCAAACCTGCAAATCGCCATCCAGGATGCCACACCTGCGATCTGGCCATCGTGGTAGTGGCGGCACCCGCCGGTAGCACGATGCCGGTCATCAATCGGTGTCCAAAGAATCAATTTCGCGCCTTCAATGTGTGGCTGGGTGATGCTCATTCTTAGCTCGATGTTTCATTAGCCCAGTGGCTGAGCTTAGGCAGCAGGGGCAGCAGCCGTCAAGAAGAGGGCAAAGGCGTCCGCTCCCGCAGGCAGCCGTGGTTAGAAAATATGGCACAACTCTTTCATGTGTGCGCCAAATGGGGCAACATTAGGACTACGAAAAGTAAATCTGCCGCTGCGAACGCACAGGTCGTCAGATATGTTTTGCGTGGTCCAAGACTCTTCTGAATCATACCACCCAAGCATAAAGCTGCAAAGCTCAGAAGATAGCCGAGTGTGACAACTGCACCTCCGTCTGAATAATCCGCCTGCGGAGGCAGGTAGCCGCTCCAAATCCGTACCGCAATGTATGCCAATGCCGTGTATGCCTTGAATGGGAACAGCACCAAGCTCAACCACTCCCGTCCAGTTGCGGGCAAAACACGCATGAGGGAGAAGCGTTGCGTTAACTCAATGTTTCATTAGCACCGTGGCTGAGCTTAGGCGGCAGGGACGGCAGCCGTCAAGAAGAGGTGCGGTGTCCACTCGCGCGCAGGCGCACCCCGTTGGCAAGAAACGTCGTTTGCTGGATTTCAGGCTGGCGTGGATGGGTTGCGGCGAACCCGCAACCACGTCACCAAGGCCGCGGCGCCGCAGACAACCGCGCCGATGGCAACCGTCCACGGCACGCCGAACCAATTTGACAGCGTGCCGGCCTCCAAACCGCCCACCGGCAACATGCCGCCGAACACCAGCGCCCATATACCCATGACGCGCCCCCTCATGCCGTCGGCGACACTGGTCTGGATCACGGTGTTGGTGGTGGAGAAGTAAAGTAACATGCCCCAGCCGGCGATCGCCAGAAAGACCAGCGCCAGATAGTAATTCCGCGTCACCGCCAACAGCAGCAGCATCAGCGAGAAAAGCCCAAGCCCGCCGAAGATCAACAGCCGCCGGGGAACACGATCCCCAAAGGTGGCGACCGCCAGCGCTCCGGACAGCGCGCCGATCCCGTTGGCGCTGAGCAATCCGCCATACCCGCGCTCCCCGACGTGGAGCAGGTCGGCCGCAAAGGCGGGCAGCAGCACCGAATAGGACCAGCCAAAAACGCCGACGATGGCAAACAGCAGCAACAGGGTGCGCACCCGGCGGTGCTTCGCCACGTAAGCAAACCCGTCGAGGGCGTGTTGCCAGTTGGATTCGGGCTGGGCGGGCGGCACGAACCTGGGCAACCGCATCATCAGGAGGCCCGCCAGCACGGCAACAAAACTCAGCCCGTTCAAGAAGAAGCACGCGGCCAGGCCTGCCTGCGCCATGAGAAACCCCGCCACCGCCGGCCCGACCACGCGCGCGCCGTTGACAATGGAGCTGTTGAGCGACACGGCATTCATCAGGTGCTCGCGGCTGGTCATTTCGACCATGAAGGCCTGGCGCGCTGGCATGTCGAAGGCCATCGCCACTCCCCCGAGCGCCGCCAGCACAAGGATGTGCCAGGGCCGCACCGACCCGCTCCAAACCAACGCGGCAAACACAAACGCCAGCACCATCATGGCGCTCTGCGTGAAGAGCAGCACGGTCCGTTTCGGATGGCGGTCCGCAACGGACCCGCCCCACAGCGAGAAGAGCAGCATCGGCGCGGAACCGACAGCGGCGACAATGCCGAGCAGGAGCTTGGAACCCGTGAGTTGATAGACCAGCCAGCTTTGGGCCGTGTTTTGCATCCAGGTGCCGATCAGCGAAATCAACTGGCCGAAGAAGAAGAGCCGGAAGTTGCGGTGGTGGAGCGCGGCGAACGTCTGCCGCCACGGCAATGCCCCCGTCACCACTCGCCGGGGCTGGCCGGTCACCTCTTCGGGCACGGTCGCGACTGCGGCGGCGGCGTTGTCCGGTTTGGGCGGCATGGTTCATTAACGGGACAGCGGCGGTCCGCCAAACGGACTCGTCCCGGTGGGCGCCGGGGCGGCCACTTGGGCCGCGGGCAACTGGGACTTGCTATCTCTTGCCATAATTTTCTCGACCGGGCCGGTTGTCTCTAAGGAGACAGGTGCAGTCGCTGGCAAGTTACCTGAATTCTCTCCTCTGTCGATAGCGGGTCTAATTGGGGTGGTTTTCGCGTGGTCGGCGGCGCGCACGGAGTGACGCGCCCTACCAGCGGCGGGACGCCAGTCCTACTTGGCGGGGTATTCCCACACCCAATCGCCCTGCTGGTCGTCGAAGAGCGTTTTGCCGGGCACACCGCCGTCGTCCTTTTCATCCCAGCCGACGGAGTAGAGCACGAATTGGCCGTCATCCCTGAGGCGATATTTGTATGGCTCGCCCGTCAGCACGTCGTCAGGCAACGGGGAAATGAACCGTGGCGCGAGGGCCGCCAGCGCCTCGGGGAAGTGTCCGTTGGCCAGACGGTAACGCTCCAGCGCGCAGGCAATGGCGGCCTGGTTAAAGGCCGTCTGCGCCGTCGCCGATCTCAGGATCACCCGCCCGAGCGCCGGCAGCAGCAGCCGCGCCATGACCCGATGGCCGAGTATTGTGCCGGGCGTTGTTCTTGCGAAGCCAGGGGGGGCCATCATCTGCTCAAATGCCTGAGTGTCCGCTTTCACTTGGGCGGGTGAAACGCGCTGCTTGTTGTTGTCCAGGGCCGTTGCCAGTTCGACGTGAAAGCCCCGGCAGAGGTTCAGTTCCTCCAGATAATACCAGCCTCGCGGGACGATAACGGACCCGATGAAGTTCAACTTCTTCGCATCCGCAGCCGCGGCCGTGGCCTCGGGGCGGCCCGCTGCGTTCAGTGCGAGCACATACCCAAGACCTTTCTTTCTCACCAGCTCCATCATCGCAATGCTCCCTGCCTGCTCGGCGGCCAGGGGCGCTTTCAGGTCCGCGATGAAGTTGTATTGCTGGAGGCGCGTTTCCAGCTCTTGCAGTTGAGCGTCCGACCAGCGGTGCTCGGCTAAACCTTCCCAGATCGGCTGGGTCGCGACTTGCCCGCAAGCGATGCGAACCAGATAGGAAATCAAGAAGGGGTCTGTTTTCAGCGAATCCGTCAGGCGGAACATCAACTCGAGGTCTTCCAGAGCCGGGCCGCTCTGGCCGCCGGCCAGTTCCGCGCAGGCCTTGAGTTGCAGCCGCTGGCAGACGCCTTTCACCATTTGGAGATGCGGCCGCCGGATTGAAAAGAGCATCTCCAAGTCATAATTCACCGGGTAGCGTGAATAAGGCCGCTGGCCGGCGACGCGAAGTTCCGCAAAAAGCGCCTCATTGGTTTTCAACCCCTCGAGCACCGCCGGCGCCGCCTGGGCGCGCGACGCCGCATCGAGCTTAGCTGAATAAAACCGTTGCTGCGGGGTCAATTCACCGGACCGCACCGCCGCAAAGGCCGTTTGCCAGGCCACGAGGTCCTCAAAGCGCCGCTCGTATCTCGCGTCCTTCGGCTTGGACGGGAATTGAACTCTGCGGGCGACACGTGAGTAGGGGTCATTCCATGGGTGGTCGGAGTCGTAGGCGGTTTTCTTTTCAAACCAAGACTTGACGAAGGGCGTGGCGGCGAAGTTCTGCTCGTCGGGAACCGGTTTGGGAACCAGCGCGGCAAAATCAAGCTGTTCACCCCGCGCTTCGAGTTGGCGGCGGTATTGGTTCCAGGCGTGCCGCCCGCGCCAGGTTTCTTCCCCATAAAACAGCGCGACCAGTGTCACGAACCAGGCCAGCAGGATCAGCAGGCGCCGCAGCCCCCGCCAACTGAACAGCCAGCGGCAGAAGCGCACGGTGGTGCTGCGTTCCATCATCGAGGATTTGTCCGGTGTGTTCATAGGATTGTGAAGTTCGAGGTCTCAGGTTCGGGGTCGGAAGCAAATCAGGCTGGTGCAGGGGACAATGGTTGGATTTGGCTCCGGGGCGACGGCGCGGGGGTCTGCGACTCCGGGGCTGGTTCTGCGGCGGGCGCCTCGATCAGCTCGCGCAATTGCCGCTGGTTTTCGCGCAGCGCCGCCAACAGTTGCCGCGGGGACGTCTCATCCTGCCGGGCCGCCCTAGCTGCCGGAGCGGGGGGAGAACCGATGTTAAGCGCCACGACCGCAAGCCACGCCGCGCTTAGTCCGGCCAGGTGCCAGCGCAGCGACCACCAGAATTGGCGCCAGCCGGCTTCGAGCGCGGATGCCCGCCGCGGCACGACTGGCGGCAGTCGCTTCGAGCGGACCGGGGCGTCCGGGGCCAGGCCCACCACCACTTTCTCGCGGATGGCGTCGAGTTTAGGTTCGGCAGCTTGATGCTGCCCAAATAAGACTTCGCGTGGTGTTTTCATTCCATTTCTTCTTCCAATAGCTTCCTGAGCGCCTGCTTGGCGTAATGCAGCCGCGACTTCACTGTGCCCAGCACCGTGCCCGTGATTCGGGCGATTTCTTCGAGCGGGAAATCCTCCACAAAATGCAGCAGCAGAACAGAGCGCTGCGCCGCCGGCAGCCGGCTCAGCAGTTTCATGAACGCAGCCTCCTGTTCCTCCCGGATGAGCAACTCCGCCGGGTCGTCCACGAACTCCCCCGGCGCGGCGCCCAATTCCTCCAGCGCCGCGGCTTCGCGGCCCTGCTTGCGCCAACGCTGGAGGCATTTCTGGTGCGCGATGCCGAACAGCCAACTGCCGAACTTCGTGTCCTCGCGCAGGCTGCCGATATGCCGCACCGCATTGATGAAGGTCTCCTGGACGATGTCCAGGCTCGCTTGCTCGTCACGGACCAACTCAAAGACATAAACATACAAGGGCAGTTGGTAGCGCCGGAAAACTGTGTCCCAGGCCGATGGCTCTCCGGCTCGGGCCTGTGCTACGGGCAGTTGTTCAGTTTCAGCCACTACCAGCATTTACAACCAGTGGAATGCCAAAGGCGAGAAAAGGTTCAACCCGGAAGCAGAAGATGCCCCCTTAACCGGGGATGTTTCACATCCGGAAAGCTGCCTGCCTTGTAGCGCAGATTTTCAATCTGCTGTATCGCAGGTTCCTAAGCTGCCGGCGCTGGGGCTGCTGCCGACGCTCTGTGGATTGCAAATACGCGATACGGCAGATTGAAACTCTGCGTCTTGGGCCACTGGTGAACCCCGCTTTACCAGGGTCAACGGGGCGGGCGGGCTCGTCGTGCCGCCCGCCCGGGGTGTTACCCCGCGAAACCAGCTTCATCGTGCGGCAATGGCGCCTTCACGTGCGCTGGTGTTCCCGGCGCAAGCCTCCATGAGTATCTTCTCCGCCTTTATCCGATCGTTGTTGAGTTTCTGGGCGTCGCCGGCAGTGGTGCTGGAATTGTTCGGTCGCAGGCGGGCCACTTTCGTGAAAGCACCCTTCACATAAGCCCGTTGCCGATCGTCGGCGGACGCCAGCTCTGAATTGAGCAGCAGGATGTTGTCACACAACAAAAGATCCAGCCGTTGCGCCGCTGTGCCGACGTCTCCGTCGTGCAGGGTCTTCAGCGCCGCGCTGAGTATCTGATTCTGGTATAAGCGATCAAGCGTCCCCGAAAAGGCCTCGGCGGAATGAGTCTTCCGCTCGAGGTCGAGATAGGTCGCCGCGGCCGCGAAGCCGGCGGCAACCAGCGCAATCCCCAGCCAGGGGATTAACCAGTCAGTTTTTATGTATTGTGTCTTCATATCATTACTCTTTCTCGGATGATGGAAAACGGCGGGCGCAGCATTGTCACCCCTATGCTAAATCGGGCCGGAGCACCCACTCTGTGGCAATCCCCGCAGTCACTTCGCTCCGTCTTCATACATCTCTTTTGACCACGCTGCGGGCGAATCGTCTCGCGCTGACAAGCCCGCCTGACGATTCCCAGCCAGCTTTGCCCATCCCAGGGTCTTCGCCGGCTCCGCAGCCTTGTTCGGTGTCCACACAGGGCATCTTCTTCCCTATAGTGACCCTGGCAGGGGATTTGCGACCAACATTCTGATTTGCCTGGTGTCCGCACATCGCATGGTCTTCCACTTCTTACTTAAGCGAAATTCGCAAAAGGTTACACATACCAAGGCAGTTGGCAGCGCCGGAAAAGTGTATCCCAGGCCGCCAGGTTTCCCGTCCTGGCCTGTGGCACGGGCAGTTGTTCAGTTTCAGCCACTACCAGCATTGACAACCAGTGGAATGCCAAAGGCGAGAGAAGGTTCAATCGGAAGGGGAGTGCTGCGGCCAGGGAGTAATGGAGTAATGGAGTAATGGAGTGGTGGAGGGATGGAGTGATGCGGAACCCGTTACTCCATGACTCCAACACTCCAATCCTCCAATCCTCCAATCCTCCGCCTTCTCATGGCCAGACCCAGTCGCCCTCCGCCATCGTCTTGCCCGGCACTCCCCCGTCGTCCTTTCCGTTCCAGCCGATTGAGTAGAGCACAAACTGCCCGTCAGCCGTGCGGTGATACTTCAGGGGCTGGCCGCCGATGACGTCGTGCGGCACCTTCTCCGCGAACTGCGGCACCAGCGCGTCGAGGGTTTCCGGGTATTGGCCGCGCGCTAGGCGGCAGCGTTCCAGCCCGCAAGCGATGAACGCCTCGTTGGCCAGCGTTTGATTCTGCGCCGTCACTTGCGCGGCCTTGGTGAAGTTGGGCATCGCCATCGCCACCAGCCAGGTATAAGGCGAGTGGCGCTTGAGGGTGCTTTCCATCTTGCGGTTATACTCCTGGAATGTGTCAGACCGCACCTGGTCATCCGCGACATCGAAGGCCTCGACCATTCCCTGCTCTAGCGGGGCGCCGACGCACATGTTCTGATAGATCCAGCCGCGCGGCATCTGGAAAGAAAGCCAGCTCAGGGGATGCTTGAGCTTCTCCCAAAAACCGTGTCGGTAGATGCCAAAAAGCTCCGGCAGGGGGGCGATTTCAAACGCGCGGCAAGTCGCCGCCCGCTCGGCCTGGAAGCTTCGGTGAAGCTCGGGAATGAGCTTGATGTCCGCAAGCTGCTGCTGCATGGCGGCCAGTTCCGGCTCCCGCCACGCCTGCAACCGCAGGCCGTCGTGAACCTTTTGCACATACAACCCGCTGATGGCCACATTGATCATGCCCGCCACCAACGTCATCGGTTGGCCGGTCGGCTTCACTTCCAGCAGGTGGCAGATATCGTGGACCAGCGCCAACTCGTGCCACGCCGCTTCCGGTTGGCCGAGCAGCAGGTAGCATTGCGCCCGCTGCGACAGGATTTGCACCACCGTCCTGAGCCGCACGAAATAGGGGATCGCCTGTTGGTAAGGCCGCGTGTAATCGCAGTCTATCCGGGCGTAAGGGCGCTCCAGCGCCTTGCGGATGGTGTCGAAGTCCGGCGCCAGCGGCTGAGTCCACGCCAGATAATCAGCGGCGCTATACACCCGCGGCTTCAGCGACACGTGAAAGGCGTTGCTGCCTGCTGCGCCAACGTCGAAGTAGTTCACATTGATGGAAGGGCCTCCAATCTCCGGCTGTTTCGGCAAGGGGCTGCGGGGAAAGAAATTTGTCAGCGCCTGGCGGTCCGGCGCGGTCTCGGCCTGCAACACTAGCCGCACCGGCTTGATCTGATCCCGTTGCCGGGCGATGACCAGGTTATTCCCAATCCCTTCAACGCAAGGCCCAATCGCATCCAGGATGAGCTTTTCCGCCTGCTCCCGCGCCGCCGGGTCATCCAGCCGCAGCACGGCGTCCGCCGGCTCCGAACCGGGCGGCGCATCGGGCCGCACCACCTTGACCTCGGCAACCATCACGGCGTCGGTGCCCGGGTCGCGGCCCTTGAGCGCAAAGGGCTGCGCCTCATTCGTTCCTTTGGCTGGTCCGCCGGAGACAGCCGCGGCAATAGACCCCTTCACGAACCACTCGGTCATCTTGGGTGCCTTGTAGATATTCTGGTCGTCCGGCACCGGCGCGGGGATATAGGCGTTCCAATCGAGCACTTCGCCTTTGGCCTCCAGTTCACGCCGGCATTTCTCCCACGCCCGTTTGCCGCGCCAATCCTCCACCGCGTAGAACAGCCCGATCAGCGTGGCCACGCAGGCCAGCACAAACACGCTGCGGCGCAGCACCCGCCAGCAAAACAGCCGCCGGAAGAAACGCGCAAACACTCCCTTCGCCGGGCTATGTTCCTTTGTCGAGTCTTGGACTTCGTTCATTTGGATTCCTTTCGGCTTTCGGTTTTCGGGCTTCGGATTTCCCGGCCCCTCCCTGTCAGACTCTAGGCCATCATCATTCCCTTGCGCCGCTCGCTCCGGGGCTGCGGCACGACGGGCTTGGGCCGTTCCGCCACCGGCGTTTCGCGCGGCCCGATCAATTCAGTCAACAGCCGCTCCTGCTCTTGAAAAGCCAGGAAGACCTGCGGGGACACCGGCGATGCCCGTTCGGCGACCTCCTGTGAGGCATCCCGCGTCGTCAGATTGATCCCCAGGATTACCACCCAGACCGCCGCCAAACCCGCCCACGCCGTCGGGTGAGGCCACAGGATAGTTGAGAGTTGATAGATGATAGTTGATAGCAGGGAAGGCGATGGGGCGACGTGGTGCGTGGTGCGTGTTGCGTGTTGAGCAAGGGAGGCCTGGCGGGCGGCGGAGAGAATCTCTTCCCGCCATTCACCGGGCATCTGCCGCAAGGGCTGCCGCTCAAGCCGTTTCTCGAAATCGTCAAGGTTCATACAATCATCTTTCACCAATCACCAGTTACCAGTCACCAGTCACCACCTCATCTTATCTCGTCATACAGAGGACGCAGCCGCTCGCGCAATTTGTCTAAGCCATAACGATAGCGGCTGGCCGCCGTGTTCAGGGGAATGCCCAGCAGTTCGGCGATTTGTTCAAACGTCAGCCCCTCCCAGAGTTTCAGGTGAACCACCGCGCGTTGCTCGGCCGGGAGTTCGCCCAGCGCGGCGGAAAGCGCTTCCCGGAAAGCGCTTTCATCGGGTTCCGACGCCGGCGCAAAGATCGGCCCCGTCTCGCCGGCCAATTGCTCGTAGTGCTTCTCCCGTGCGCCCCGCCGGCGGATCAGGTCAATGGCGAGGTTGTGCGCCAACTGCAGCAGGAACGCCCGCTCGTCGCGCACCCCTTCGAGCAACTCGGGCCGTTTGGCCAGTTTGACGAACAACTCCTGAAGCAGATCGCGCGTATCCGCCTCCTGCCGCGTGAAATTGAGCAGAAACGCAAACACCGCCTGCGCGTGTTCATCGTACAACCGCTCAATATCGGCCTGGGCCATGTATTAACAAACATGACGCGCCTCGCCGCCCCATTTGTCTAGCCCAAACCCGAATTCATCCCTCGCAACCGACTAAATCGTAGTCGCCGACGGCAGCCGGCGCTGATTCCGCTGAATAGGGAAAAGTGCGCCGACTGCCGTCGGCGGCTACCGTTGCTTGAATCCGCCCTGCCGTGCAATTCCCATTCATCTCTTTATGCCCTCGGCTTTCGGATTTCCGTTTCCTTTCTGCCGCAGGCTCGATTAGGATTGCGCTGACGACGACCATAAGGAACAAGCAGTGATCCTGAACCTGATTTTCGGCCCCCTCGCCCTGCTGAGTTTGGCCTTGACGCTCTGGCAATGGCTCGTCGCCCGGCGCTTTCCCCTTCACCAGCGCATGGCAGAGATCCAACCGTCTCCCACCCCAGGCAGTGGCCGATCTGAGGCGGCTCCAGCTTCTTCCCCTCGCCCCTCGCCCCTCGCCCCTCACCCCTCCATCTCCCTGCTCAAGCCGCTCAAGGGGTGCGATCCCGCCACCGAACACTGCTTGCGAAGCTGGTTTTCCCAGCAATACACCGGCCCCATCCAAATCCTCTTCGGCGTGACCGCGGCCGACGACCCGGTTTGCGGGATCGTCCACAAGCTCTTGCAGGAGTTCCCGGGCAGCGACGCGCAACTCGTCGTGGGCAACCGCCTGCCCGGCGCGAATGCGAAGGTCGCCAAGTTAGTGGAACTCGAACGGCTGGCCAAACATGACTTGATCATCATTAGCGACGCCGATGTCCTCGTGCCCCCCGACCTCCTCGCCAACATCGTCGCCCCGCTCTGCGGAGTCCCTCTTTCCGACCTGATGGGCGGCAAGGCAGGGCGCGCAGAGGACTGCGCGCCCTACCACTCGTATGAAATATCCGGCCTGGTGTGCTGCTTCTATCGCCTGGCCAACCCCACCACCTTGGCCATGCAGTGGGAGGCCATTGCCGTCAACGCCGATTTCTGGAGTCAAGTCTTGCAGTCTCGGAGCCTTAAGCCCCTCGATTTCGCCCTCGGCGCGGTCATGGCCACCCGCCGCCAGCATCTCCAGGAAATCGGCGGCTTCGCACCCCTGGTGGACTGCCTGGCCGATGATTACCAGTTGGGCAACCGCATCGCGCGCCGCGGTTACTCCATCGCCCTCTCGCCCGTCGTGGTCGAGTGCTGGTCGGCGCCGATGGGCTGGGCCGATGTCTGGAAACACCAGCTTCGCTGGGCCCGCACCATCCGCGTCTGCCAGCCCGCGCCCTACTTCTTCAGCCTCCTGAGCAACGCAACCCTTTGGCCCCTCCTCTGGCTCATCGTCAGACCCGCCGCGCCAGTCGCGGCCTGTGCCCTCGTCTGCTTCCTCGTCCGAATCCTGACCGCCCTGGACCTCCAGCGGCTCCTGAATCACTCCACCCCGGTAGGGCGAACATCCTCGGTAGGGCGAGCGTCCCCGCGAGCCCACTTCTCCGAAGATGCTTGGGCTCGCGAGGACGCTCGCCCTCCCGCGCCCAAAACGCCCTGGCGCTACGCCTGGCTCATCCCCCTCAAAGACCTCCTTCAGGCGGCCCTATGGCTGCTGGCCTTTCTCGGCAACCGCATCGAGTGGCGCGGCCAACGAATGCGCCTCCGCTCCGACGGGACACTCGAACCGTTGAAACGCCCTGCACACTGATCCGCCACCGCCACCCCGGTCACCAGGCGAGTTCGGACTCCATTAACCGCCACCATGCTGCGGGCCTTGGCCCGTACGCCCGCTGACGCCTGCATACCCGTACTTATACGGATTAGACCGCTTTTGTCCAACCCTGCCTGCGATCCTGAGCGCAAAAAATGAAAGACCGCCTATGACTAATGCACAATTAGAACTGAGCTTCGGCACCCGGCGCGTGCGCTCGACGCTGACCACCAGCCGCCGTTCGTCCATCCGCAACCCGCAATGGTGGTTCCAGCGGATGCGCCAGATCGTGGATTGCGCTCTTGACTGGCCCCCGGCTCCACCGCCGCGCCCGGAACAGATTTCGTTTCCAGCCAAAGACTTCAGCCTTTGGTCTGTCTGAGCTGCGCTCTTGGGCGACTCAAACTTCGCCCTTGACGATTTGCTCCTGTCCGGGTGCGATAGCTGTGTGCGCGCCGAGTGTGCCGGCACTCCGAAAGGTTGCCGGCCACCTGACGACCACTGAAAGAACGAGAGCCCCTTGATATGAGCAACCAACTGGCGATTAACGGCGGCCCCAAGGCCGTGACCAACAAACTGCAAGGCTGGCCGCAGTTCGACGAAGCGGCGATCAAAGCGGTCGAGGCCGTTCTGCGCTCCGGCAAAGTGAATTACTGGACCGGCAAGCGCGGCATGGAATTCGAGCGGCGGTTCGCCGAGTGGCAGGGCAGCCGCTACGCCATCAGCGTCGCCACCGGCACCGCCGCGCTGCACGTCGCGCTGACCTCTCTGGGCATCGGCCCCGGCGACGAGGTCATTGTGCCGAGCTACACCTTTATCGCGACCAGCTTCTCGGTCGTCCAGGCCAGCGCCATCCCCCGGTTTGCGGACGTGAACCTGGCAGACCATTGCCTGAGCGTCGAGTCGGCGGAGAAGCTGGTGACGAGGCGGACCAAGGCGATCATGCCCGTCCACCTGTACGGCAACGTCTGCGACATGGACAAGGTCAACGCGCTCGCCAAACGGCACAACCTGTTCGTGATCGAAGACAACGCCGAGGCCTTCGGCGGCGTCTATAAGGGCAAAAAGACCGGCACCCTGAGCCACATCGCCGGCTGCAGCTTCTGCCAGAACAAGACCTTCACCACCGGCGGCGAGGGCGGCATGGTCACGACCGACGACGAAGAACTGGCCTGGAAGGCGCGCAGCTTCCGGGACCACGGCTACGACGTGAAGCAGCGGCTGAGCCTGCTCGAACTTGAGCAAAAGCTGCCCTACATCCACAACATGGTCGGCTGGAACTATCGCATGACGGAGATGCAGTCCGCTATCGGCCTAGCCGAGCTGGCGCGCATGGACACCTGGAACATGCCGCGCCGCCGGAGCAACGCGCAGATTCTGGTCAACGCCCTCAAGACCTCCCGGCGCATCAAGTATTTCCCCGTTGACACGCCGGAGCGGCAGAACGGGTGGTATGTGCTGGCCTTCTCGCTGGACGTGGAAAACATGAAGTGCGACATCCAGCAATTTGTGGCCGCCGTCAGCGCCGAGGGCGCGCCGGTCTGGAAAGTCTTCTGGCCGCAATGCCACACCGAGCGCGCCTTTCAGGAGCACAACGCCTTTGGCCGCACCGGCTTCCCCTTCAAGTCCAAAGAATACGCCGACCCGGCGAGCGTGAACTACCAAAACGTGGACGTGCCCAACGCCCGCTGGCACGAAACCCACACCTTCACCTGCTTCGCTTTCCCGACCTACACCGAATCCGACATGGAACAGATCGCCAATGCAATTCTGAAGGTGATCAAGGAGTACGAGAAATAGCAGGTTGCCGCCTCAACACTTGGAATCGCAGCAAGCCCCGTGGCTCAAGGCGTAACCACTTCCAACTCGGGCGCCGTATGAGCAAAGTGCGAGGGATTGCGCGTGACCACGCGTTTGGCGCCTCTGCGCCGCGCAAAGGTTGCATGAAGCGAATCGTAAATACCGCCCCCCATGATGCCGCGCTGCCGCGCCTCAGAAATCGCGGTCTCGTAGTCCGCCAACGACAAGGGGTCAACCTGGACGAGCGCCTTCAAACCCAACGTCAACTCAGCCGCCGCCTCGCTCGGCACCTTATAGAAACCGGTGAGCGTGGCAAAGGTTTCCGCCAGCGCGTGGGCATCGCTGACCGGATTTGCGGCTTCCTGCAAAGCGCGCAGGCAAGCCGCCTGCTGGGGATGCTTTTCCAGCAGCGCCCCGACCAGCGTGGAGGTGTCTAGAAACGTCATCGCTCGTAGTGACGCACTATGTCCACCGCTTCCTCGATTGGCGTGGAGGGCACCTGCCCGGACCACAGTTTCAGTTTCCCGCGTTTCACGACCCTGCCTGGATTGGGCTCCACCTCCAGGACCACGCGACCAGGCGTAGCCAAGACTTTCAGCTTCTGCCCCGGCGGTATGCCTGCCGCCCGGCGCAGGTCCCGGGAAAGCACCACTCGGTTCGACGCATCCAATTTTACGGTAGCAGTCATGCCACAATTATGGCGCACTTGTGGCACGATTGCAAGCGCCCGGAAAAATTTCTACTCCGCCGTCCTTTAGAAAGGGTGCTGCGTACAAGGGAAGCAACTAACACTGCCGCTCAGGCACGGAGCGCTGAGGGCTTACGACATCGAACAGACGCGTAATCGCGCTGTTGCCTGCAGCAGCCGTGTTAGGCCACGGTTTTAAGTTCATAATAGCATCAGCACTATTATATCTAAAACAAGTAATCCCGTCAGAATCAAATACCACCCATGCTCGCGCCGAGCAAGAGCTACGACCAAACACGCGATACCCGAAAGCGTGAATACCAGACCGATCGTGCTGAGAGCGTATCCCGTATGGAGCAAGCGGACTGTCTCTGCATCGCGCACGTAATTGACGTGCTGCGTGTAGGCCCCGGATATGGCATGAGCGCGACGACTCGAACACTCCACGTCCAGGCCGTGCCCAACGGAATTGAGAACCAGAGCAGTAACTCCAAAAAGAACCGCTGCCGGATAAAATGTGCGCTTCTTTGTGACAGGCGGAGGTGGCCTAACGAAAGAGTATCCTCTCGACAATATCCACGTCAATACGGCTGCCACAACAATCTCAAAAAGCATGGACCAGAAGTGGAAGTTCCGAACATGCCAACCGTCTCTATGCCGGCCAATTTCTAGCCAACCGGTCACTCCGAGACCAAGATCGTCTTCAGTCCCAGCGCTCGTGGTCGTCGAAGACAGATCACCGAACAAGAGGCTCATACCCATGAATACAACCACCGCCATCGCGGCGAGCATCAATAACCTTTTCAGGGGTGTTGTCATGCTGCAATGGCCTAACAAGTAATGGGCGTCATATTGGACGTGATGTAAGCCGTCATGGGGCGAGCGTATTCCCGGTTTTGATGCTCAGCAATAGGTTTTTGCGTTGGGCAAGAGGAGTGATATAAAGCCGGCAAAGGCATCACGCGCCGGACTGGCAGGTTTGGCTGGCGGCAGTGCGTACGGCGCGGGTCAAGGCGTGTCCAGAGGGAGGCAGACACCCGCCGCCGCCAGGCCGACTGGCTGGAGGAAGGCGGTGGTGGCCCAAGACCAGGGCCGGAACACCGCCATCCCACGGCTTATGTCGTTTCAGGGACCATTCAGGGATTCCACCTCTCTCTCCCGCCCTGCCCCTGGGCCAAGCACCCAAAGGCTCAGGGGGACGCTCGTCCTCCCCCGTCCGTCTTTCTGCCGCCCGGGCGGGGCAGCGGTGCGGGCCAGCCGCTCAGCGGCGGGGCGTCCCGAAAGACCCGGGCATATGATATAGACTGCGGCAGGGCTGTCAAGGTTACAGAGATTTGGCGAATTTCAAGTCACACGAAAATGTTCACGATTCTCATTGACCCGAATGCCGTTCTGTGCCGAGATGATAGACGCTGAAACGGGTGTATTCGGAAGATGGCCAAAGTGTTGCTCAGAAACGGGAACGGGTCGCGTTCGGCGCAGGCGTCGAAGTACGACGCCCATAACACGGTGTTGTCCAAGACCTACGGCGCGCTGGCGGACCTGCGCCGCTTGCGCCTCCACGGTCTGATTGAGCGCACCCCCAAGACCCACCGCTATCGACTCACTACCTTCGGCCTCAAAACCGCCTTGTTCTACACCCAAGCCTACCAACGGCTCCTCCGCCGTGGCCTCTCCGAACGGCACGACCCACGCACCT
>JBEKJO010000054.1:0-32908 GCA_050011195.1 Verrucomicrobiota bacterium
CGGCGCTGAAGCACCGAAGGTGTGCATGCCGATGACCCGACCTCTTGCGCCTACATAGCGCTCCCAGCCGAATGTCGAGGCCTGTTCCACCGCCACCCGAGCTTCGACTTCGGGCGGCAGGACACTGTCCTGGTACTCCCGACTCTGGTGCTCGAAGATATCCCAGGAGGGCATCGAAACTACGCGTGACCGAATGCCTTCGGTCAGCAACTTCTCGTGCGCCTGGACAGCGAGAATCAGCTCGCTCCCGGACGCAATCAGAATGACCTCGGGTTTCCCGTCCGGCGCGTCGGCTAGAACATAAGCGCCTTGTGCCACGCCCGATGCCGGCGCGTACTTGCTTCGATCCAAAGTGGGCAACGGTTGCCGAGACAGGGCAAGGACTGTAGGTTTGTGGCGCAACTTCATAATATGCCGGTAGGCTTCCACGACCTCATTCGCGTCACCGGGTCGCAGAGTGACCAACCCGGGGATGGCACGAAGGGAGGCCAAATGCTCGACGGGTTGGTGGGTGGGGCCGTCTTCGCCGTCGCCCATGGCGTCGTGCGAGAAGATGAAAAGGGTGGGCAGTTCCATCAGGGCCGAGAGCCGGATGGCTGGCCGTGCATAATCAATGAAAACAAAGAAGCTGGCGCCAAAGCCGCGCAGCTTCGACAGCGACAGACCATTGACGATCGCGCCCATTGCGTGCTCGCGGATACCGAAGTGGAGGTTCCGGCCACCGGGATTACTGGCTTGCAAGTGACCTGCGCCCTCAAAGGTCAGCGTGGTCTTGTTCGAAGGTCCAAGGTCCGCCGAGCCGCCGATGAGCCAGGGGATATTTTGCGCTAAGACATTCAGGATCTTGCCGGAGGCTTCCCGGCCCGCCAATCCTTTGGCATCGGCTGGAAAGACCGGGAGGTTGCGGTCCCACCCCTGGGGCAACTCGCGCCGTTGCATCAACTCGATTTCGGCCGCCAGCTCGGGGAACTTGCTTTGATAGGCCGAGAAGAGCTCCAGCCACTCGCGGCGGGCCGCATTGCCGCGGGCGCCTATCCCCGCGGCGAAGTGGGCATAGACGCCGTCCGGCACGAAAAACTTGGCGTCTTCGGGCCAGCCATAGCTGCGCTTGGTCAGCCGGACTTCCTCCTCGCCCAGAGGTTCTCCATGGGCTTCGGCGGTGTCCTGCTTGTGGGGAGAGCCGTAACCGATGTGACTGTCCAGAACAATGAACGTAGGCCGGCCTTTGGTCTGGCGGAAAATCTGGAGCGCTCGTTCGATGCGATCCACGTCATTG
The DNA here is from genome assembly GCA_050011195.1 of Verrucomicrobiota bacterium. Taxonomy (GTDB): domain Bacteria; phylum Verrucomicrobiota; class Verrucomicrobiia; order Limisphaerales; family UBA8199; genus PALSA-1440. The sequence continues at coordinate 1,277 of JBEKJO010000054.1, forward strand.
GCATCACCGACGCGCAACACGTTCCAGCCGTAAGCGAGAAAACGGGCCGCCAGATCCTCCGTGAAGGCGATGCTCGTGTTGCCTTCGATGGTGATGTGGTTGTTGTCGAAAACCCAGCAGAGGTTGTCGAGGCCCAAGTGGCCGGCGAGCGAGGCCGCCTCCGAGGAGATGCCCTCCATCAGGCAGCCGTCGCCACAGACGGCATACACGTTGTAATTAAACAGGTCGAACCCGGGCCGGTTGTAACGGTTGGCGAGCCATTTCTGGGCGATGGCCATCCCGACCGCCGTGGCGACGCCTTGCCCGAGCGGGCCGGTAGTGGTCTCTACGCCGGATACCCAGCGGTACTCGGGGTGGCCGGGCGCCTTGCTGCCGAGTTGGCGGAACCGGCGAATGTCCTCCAGCGTCACCGCCGGCTCGCCCAACCGCTCGTAATCGGCATCCACCGCCTGGACCCCGGTGAGGTGTAGAATAGACCACAGCAGCATCGAGGCGTGCCCGTTGGAGAGCACGAACCGGTCGCGGTTAGGCCAGATTGGGTCCTGCGGATCGTACCGCAGCACCCGGTTCCAAATCGTGTAGATTAACGGCGCGAGCGCCATCGGCGTGCCCGGATGGCCGGACTTGGCCTGCTGCACCGCGTCAATGGAGAGCGTGCGGATCGTGTTGATCGCCAGTTGAATTGTGTTTTCGTCTGTCATTGGGATTCGCCTTTTATCACTTCGCTTTCTCTAGCGCGGCCACTTTGCCGAGCCGCCGCAAGTGTCTTTCGGCCTGGCTGTACCCCGCCGCCAGGAAGGTCTGAACGAGGTCCCACGCGACGGCTGGGCCAACCGTCCGGCCGCCCATGCACAGGATGTTCATGTGGTCGTCTTCAACCCCTTGCCGGGCCGAAAAATGGTCGTGGATGAGGGAGGCGCGGACGCCTGGAATCTTGTTGGCGCAAACGGAAGCCCCCACGCCGCTGCCGCAAATGGCAATACCGCGTATCACCTGGCCGGACGCCACGGCCTTGGCCAGCGGAGTGACATAGTCCGGGTAATCATCGTCGGATTGGAGCTTGTGGGCGCCGAAATCGATTACTTCGTGGCCCGCGCCGCGAAGCTGGGCAACCAACTCTTCTTTTAAACCAAAACCGCCGTGATCGGTGGCGATTCCTACCCTCATAATCTTCCTTTCACTTTATGGCTTCCTTCAGCCGCCTCATCGCGGTTTCAATTCCTTGACTGCAACCAAAGATCGAGGTCCCGGCCACTAAAACGTTCGCGCCTGCTGCCACGCCCAGTGGAGCCGTTGTCTCATCAATCCCGCCATCCAATTCGAGTTCGCATACAGGCCTTACTTGCTGAATAATGCGCCGCACGCGTTGGATCTTCGCCAAAATCGAGTGGATAAAGTGCTGATGCCCGAAGCCAGGATTCACGGTCATCACCAGTACCAGGTCTAGGTCAGGCAGCACCTCCTCTAGCACCGCGGCCGGCGTCGCGGGATTGATGGCCAACCCGACCCGTTTGCCCAAGTCTTTAACCCGGCGAATCGTGCGGTGCAGATTGTTATTACCCTCCCAATGCACGATGAAGGAATCGGAGCCGGCCTCCACAAATTCGTCGAAGAAGAAGTCCGGGTCGGAAATCATCAAATGGGTCTCCAGTGGCAAGCGCGTCACCTGGCGAAGCGACTTGACGATTGGCGCGCCCATCGAAATGTTGGGCACGAAATGGCCGTCCATCACATCCACGTGAATGCGGTCCGCTCCACGGCGTTCAGCTTCGGCCACTTGCTCGCCCAAGCGGGCGAAATTGGCGGCGAGGATTGAAGGGGCAATTTTGACCGCGTTTTGAGGCATGGGAGCTTGGTCCAGTTGGTTTACGCGGCAGCTTTCAAACCCTTGCTATCGGCTGTGATTCGCTTCTTTGGTTCCTGCTTCACCGTGGAGGCCTCGAAGATGCTCTGAACGGCGCCATCCAGAAGGGCGTTGAACTCGGCATCGGGTTGCTGCGCTGTCAATCCCTCGACCAAAGCCCGCGAAAAGCTCGCGACTACCCCGTGATTCCGCCGCAGCCGCGCGTTGGCTTCGCCCCGCGGGTAGCCTCCCGATAACGCAAGCACCCTCACCACCTTGGGATGTCTGACGCAATCGGCATACAAATCGTCCTGCTCCGGCAGAGTGAGTTTGAGGAATACCAGTTGTCCGGGAGGCAGCCGGTCGAGTTTTTCGAGTATAAAGATTTTAAGGAAGGCCTCGGCTCTGGCTTTCTCGGGGCAATCAATATCCACTTCCGGTTCGACGATGGGCACCAGGCCCGCTGCAAGGATCTGCGCGGCCACCTCGAACTGCTGATCTACGATGTCTCTGATTCCAGCGAGGTTCAGCTTGTTGATCACCGAGCGCATCTTGGTGCCGAAAATGCCCTTTGCTTTCGCTTTTTTGAGCAGCACAGCGAGCTGAGGCATAGGTTTCATCAAGCGCACGCCGTTTTTCTCCTCCGCAAGGCCGTTGTCCACTTTCAGGAACGGGGCGATTCGTTTCACATTCCAGAGATAGCCCGCCGTGGGCCGCCCCTGGATGTCCCTATCCATAGTGTTCTCAAAAAGGATGGCGCCAAGGATCCTGTCGCCATTGAAGCTGGGGCTGGTGATGATGCGGGTGCGCATCCGGTGCACAATCGCAAACATCTCCTCTTCGTTGGACCACGATCCCTCTTTGATGCCATAGGCAGCTAATGCTTTGGGCGTGCTGCCACCGCTCTGGTCCAGCGCGGCAACAAAGCCGGGCTGATGTTTCATTCTCTGCAGTTGTTGTTCGTTGAAGCCAAGTGCGTTCATGATGTCTTCTTTAATCTCCGGTAACGCCGGATGAGGTTGTTGGTCGAGCTGTCGTGGGAAAGCTTTGGTTCCACGATACTTTCCAATTCGGGAATAATCCGTTGCGCCAGAACCTTGCCGAGTTCGACGCCCCACTGGTCGAAAGAGTCGATTTCCCAAATGGCGCCCTGGGTAAACACGATGTGTTCGTAGAGGGCGATCAACTTGCCCAAGGTCTCGGGGCCGAGCCTCTCGGCAAGGAGGGTGTTCGATGGACGGTTGCCCTCGAAAACCCGGTGGGGGACCAGCCAGTTCGGCGTGCCCTCGGCCTTGACCTGGTCGGCAGTCTTGCCAAAGGCGAGCGCCTCGGCCTGGGCAAACACATTGGCCAGAAGCATATCATGGTGCGGGCCGAGCGGGGTCAGCGCGCGGGCAAAGGCGATGAAGTCGCACGGAATGAACCTGGTTCCCTGGTGAATCAGTTGATAAAAGGAATGCTGCCCGTTGGTGCCCGGTTCGCCCCAATAAATGGGGCTCGTGTCATAGTCCACCGTGCGGCCGTCCAGCGTCACGTGTTTGCCGTTGCTCTCCATGGTCAACTGCTGGAGATAAGCCGGAAACCGCTTCAAGTATTGCTCGTAGGGAAGGACCGCCACGGTGTGCGCGCCGAAGAAGTCGTTATACCAGATGGACAGCAATCCCATGAGCACCGGCAGATTCCGCTCGAAAGGAGCCGTGCGGAAGTGCTCGTCTATTTCACGGAAGCCGGCCAGCATGGCGCGGAAGTTGGCCGGGCCGATGGCGATCATGGTCGCAAGGCCGATGGCGGAGTCCATCGAGTAGCGGCCCCCCACCCAATCCCAGAAGCCAAACATGTTGTCGGTGTTGATGCCGAAGTCAGCGACTTTCTCCGCAGCGGTGGAAACCGCCACAAAATGGCTGGCGATGGCCTTGGGGTCTTCGCCCAGTCCTTGCAGTACCCAGTCGCGCGCGCTTTGGGCATTGGTCATGGTCTCCAGCGTCGTAAAAGTCTTCGATGAGACGATGAAGAGCGTTTCCGCCGGGTCGAGGTCGCGGGTGGCTTCGATGAAATCAATCCCATCCACATTGGAAACAAACCGGAAGACCATGTTGCGCTTGCTGTAGTGCCGAAGCGCTTCGTAGGCCATAACCGGACCGAGATCTGAGCCACCAATGCCGATGCTGACGACATTGCGAATCCGTTTCCCCGTGTGGCCCTTCCAGGCGCCTCCGCGGACCCGTTCCGCAAAGTCCGCCATACGCTCCAACACGTCATGGACCTCTGGCACGACGTTCTTGCCATCCACCAGGATGCTGGCCTCTTTGGGCGCCCGCAGCGCTACGTGCAGCACCGCTCGCCTTTCGGTGACGTTGATTTTGTCACCTCGGAACATGGCGTCGATCCGTTCCCTCAATCCGGATTCGGCTGCCAATTGAAGGAGCAACTTCAGGGTTTCGTCAGTGATGCGGTTTTTCGAGTAATCCAGATAGAGTCCCACAGCCTCCAAGGTCATCCGCTCGCCGCGTTTTGGGTCCTGTGCGAATAAGTCACGCAGGTGCAAATTGCGCGACTGTCTGAAGTGTGCAGCCAAAGCGCTCCAGGCTTTGCGCTTCGTCAGAGGTTGGACCTTTATTGGCAGAGCTGGCATGGTGCTCTTCTTTCTCTTAACGTTGCCCTGGTTTCTTAAGCCGCCCGTTTGAGCGCGTTGCTCTTGGAGGCAATCACCGCAAGCAATTCCTCCCAGGACTTCACAAAGGCTTTGGCGCCTTCGACCTGGAGTTGAGTCGCCAGCGCTTCCAGTTTGACACCGGCTTCGCTAAACCGTGCCAGCACTGTTTCGCAATCGCCGCCATCAGCGGACATGATCGAACCCAGCTCGCCGTGGTCGGCCAGGGCGAGCAACGTGGCTTCCGGCATGGTGTTCACGGTGAACGGGGCCGCCAGCGCTTTGACATAGAGCACGTCCGAGGCTTTAGGGTCCTTGGTGCCGGTGCTGGCCCAAAGCAAGCGTTGCGGCCGGGCGCCCGCGTTAAATGCGCGCTGCCAGCGAGGCGAGCCCAGCAGCTCCCGGTAAGCTTTGTAAGTGCGGTTGGCCATCGCAATCCCGAGTTGGTTGTTCAAATCGGACGGGACTTTGCCCGCTACCGCGCCATCCCAACGGCTGACGAATATCGATGCGACCGAACCGACATCCGGCCTGAGTCCCGCTGCGATGCGCCGCTCGATTCCGCGCATGAATGCATCCGCCGCCGCGAGATATTGCTCGCGCGAAAACAAGAGCGTCACGTTGACGGGTATGCCTGCGAAGATCGCTTCTTCAATGGCGGGCAGGCTCTCCTTTGTCCCGGGAATCTTAATGAAAACGTTGGGCCGACCTGCACGGGCGCTCAGTTCCTCGGCGGCGGCCAGTGTGGTGACGGCGTCGTAGGCCAGGACCGGCGACACTTCCAGGGAAACCCATCCATCCATTCCGTTGGTCTCGTCAAACGTTGGGCGGAAAAGATCGGCCGCCCGGCTGATGTCCTGGAGCGCTAGCTCGAAAAACAGCGGTTCACCGGATTTCCCTTGGGCGAGCCGGACCCGAATCGCCGTGTCGTAGGCCCTGCTGGTCTTGATGGCGTGGTCGAAAATCGTCGGGTTAGAGGTCAGACCGGTGATGGAGAGCTCATCAATGTAGCGCTTGAGCGTCCCGGTGTTAAGCAAGTCGCGGGTGATGTTGTCGAGCCAGAGGCTCTGGCCAAGGTTGTGCAGTAGTTTAGTCGCTTTCATTTGTTTTGTTTAATGTGAGTGGAGCGTTCGCTCGGAAGTTAATGACCGAACCTGGGGGGCCGCCAATGGGCGGCCAGGAATCAGGTCGGGCAAATCATAAGACAGCAGGTCGGAGATGCGTTCCACCGTCACGTCCGCCGCCGGATAGGAGGCGAGGACTATCGGATCGAGGGCAAACTGTCCTTGCCGGGGGAACACTGTCGTTACGCGGTTACCCCAAGCCTTCTTGACGGCGGTTAGGATGCGCAGCTTGTCGTCCACCAGCACGTAGTGCTCAGCGGGATACCGCTGCTCGATATTCTGCAGGGCCTCCTCTTTGTGGATATAAATAAGGACGTGGCCTTCGACAGTCTCGAAAATGCCGGAACGTTGGACCTTGCGCGGCTGGAACACCATATCGCCGTCCGTGAGGATGACCGTCCGGCCCCACTCGCGGAAACGTTCCAGCACGTCGAGTGCGCCGGGATAAAGCCGGTTGGCGAATGGGTAATCAACCAGGAAGTTGGCGGCCGTTACCAGGTGGGGCTCGTAGGGGTGCTCAATGCGAAAGCGCTGGAGAGCCCCCAGATAATCGCAGTAGCCCAACTCCTCAAATAGCTCCTCCTGGATCGCCCAGAACCTGTCTCGGCATTGGGTGCCGAACTCGCGCTCAATGTGATGTTTAAGGTCGGCTTGAATGCGGTCGTTCTCCAACAGGGTGTCATCGACATCCACCAGGAAGACCATGGGCGAGGATTTACTCATGGCACAGCCCTTTCGGTTTGGTTTCCAATGGCATTCCGCAGATCAACGGCCCGGCCACACGCCAAGGTCAAGTTGCGCAAGCGCTCAAAGATCGGCCCCCTCAACATTTGCTCGGTGCAGCGCCAGCGCCAGTTGCCAGCGGGTGTGCCGGGCACGTTCATGCGGCCCTCCACACCCAGATTCAACAAGTCCTGCAGTGGAGCGATGGCGAGGCCCGACTTCGAGGACCACACCGACCGGATAAAGTCCCAGGCGACTTCGCCAGTCCCGCCGCCTGCCTTTGCCGCGTAACTCCTGGCGGCCTGGCGCACATTCTCCGGCAGAGATTCGAACCAGCCGCGAGTGGTGTTATTGTCGTGCGTCCCCGTATAGGCAACTGTGTTCGGGCCGTAATTGTGGGGAAGATGCGGATTGCCCGGATTGCCATCGAAGCCGAACTGGAACACGCGGATACCCGGCAGCTCGAATTTGTCGCGAAGCGCAACCACATCGGGAGTGATGATGCCGAGATCCTCGGCAATGAAAGGCAGATGGCCCAACTCCGCCCGGACCGCCTCAAAGAAAGCAGCGCCGGGGCCGGGGATCCAATGCCCGGGTTCAGCGGTTTTAGCCGTGGGCGGAACATGCCAGGCGGCGCAAAACGCCCGGAAATGGTCAAGCCGGATCAGGTCCACGTGCGCCAGCAACGACTTCAGGCGGTCAATGCACCAACGATAACCCGAGCGACGAAGGGCTTCCCAGTCATATACCGGGTTGCCCCAGAGCTGACCTTTGGCACTGAAATAATCAGGAGGCACGCCGGCCACGAACTGTGGCCGGAGATTGGCATCGAGTTGGAAGCACTCGGGGTTGGCCCAAACATCGCTGGAATCGAGCGACACGAAGAAAGGCAGATCTCCGATGAGGAACACGCCGCGTTCGTGGGCATACTCCTTCAACCGGTTCCCCTGGCGGGCCACCAAAAACTGCCCGAACCGACTTTCGTTGATCTGGCCGGCCAGGTCGTGACGCGCTCGCGCCATGGCCAAAGAATTGCGCCTGACCAGGTCCTCGGGCCAATCGAGGAACGTAGCGCCTCCCATGCGCGCCTTCAAAGCACGAAATAGCGCGTAGTCGTCCAACCAATGAGCCTCGTCCGAACCGAATCGCTCGAAATCGGCCCTTAGCTCCGGGCGGCCGGAGGAGTCAAAATTGCGCCAGGCCTGGCCGAGCAACCGGTGCTTGAAAGCGATTACCGCGTCAAAATCAACCGCGCTCTCTGGGAGGCGCCGGCCCGCTTCACAATCGCTTGGGCTGAGCAATCCATCTTCGATCAGAAGGTCCGGGCTGACCAGCAGTGAATTGCCCGCAAACGAGGACAGGGACGAGTAAGGCGAGTTGCCACACCCGGTTGGCCCCAGCGGCAGCGCCTGCCACCACCTCTGGCCGGCATCGTGGAGCCGGCCCACCCACTCAAAGGCGGCCGGCCCCAGGTCTCCAATGCCGTATGGCGAGGGCAGCGACGTCACATGCACCAGCACCCCGGAGCTACGGCGCCCAGGCCTGAACGGCGGAAGCGTGGCTTGATGCTCGAAGAACGAGTTGTTCATGACACCGGGCATGGTTGCACGTTCCAGATTTCGCTCGCATACTCGGCGATAGTGCGGTCACTGGAGAACTTCCCTGAGCCGGCGACGTTTAGGATGGCCTTGCTGGCCCAGGCCTTGGGTTCACGGAACAAATCCATGAGCCGCTGATCGGCTTCCAGGTAGGACTTCAAGTCCGCCAGGTGCAGATAGTAGTCGCCGTGGGTGAGCAGCGCGTCCAGGATGGGCGAGAAGATGCCAGGCTCCTTGGGGCTGAAGTGGTTGGCAGCGACCAAATCCAGAGCCTGTTTCGTTTCCGGTTCGTTCTCGTAGTGCCAACGGGGATTGTACCAACCACGCGAATTGACCACCTGCTCCGCCGTCCGGCCGAACAGGAAAAAGTTCTCCTCGCCCGCCTCCTGGGCCATTTCGATAGTGGCCCCATCCCGGGTGCCGATAGTCAGGGCGCCGTTCATCATGAATTTCATGTTGCTGGTGCCGCTGGCCTCATAACCGGCAGTCGAGATTTGATTGGACACATCGCTGGCCGGGATGAGCCGTTCAGCGAGGCTCACACAATATTCCGGCAGGAACAGGACTTTGATCCGTCCACGCATGGCCGGGTCCGCATCAATGACGGCGCCAAGATTGTTGATGAATTTGATAATGACCTTGGCGAACTGGTAAGCGGGCGCTGCTTTTCCCGCGAACAGAAAGGTCCGCGGCGGCAAATCCAGTTTGGGATTCGCGCGCAGGCGATTGTAGAGCACGACCACGCGCAGCGCGTTGAGCAGTTGCCGCTTGTATTCGTGGATGCGCTTGACCTGGCAGTCAAATATGGTGTCCGGATCGACAACCTGGCCGCTGGCCTGCTTGAGCCAGTCGGCGAACTTCACCTTCGCTTCGCGAGCGGCGCGGAGGAACGACTGCTGAAAGCTCGAATCGGCGGCCAATGGTTTGAGCCGGCGCAACTCGTTCAGATCGACAACCCAACGGTCGTCGATGGCCTCGGTGATGGCGTGGGCGAGCGGGGGATTGGCCAACAACAACCAACGCCGGGGTGTGACGCCATTGGTCTTATTGTTGAAGCGTTCGGGGAAGAGCTCGGCCAGGTCCTTGACTGTGACCGTTCGCAGCAGGCCCGAATGAATCGCCGCCACGCCGTTGGTGCTGTGCGAGCCGACGATGGCAAGATTGGCCATGCGGACTTTCCGAACGGGTCCTTCTTCGATGAGGCTGACGTTTGCCACCCGCGCTTCATCCCCAGGGTAGCGCGACCGAACGTCATCCAGGAGCCGGCGGTTGATCTCAAAAATAATCTCCAGGTGCCGCGGCAGCATGTCCTGAAACCATTGGACTGGCCATTTCTCGAGCGCTTCCGGAAGCAGGGTATGGTTGGTGTAAGCCAAGACTTTCCTGGTTAGGTTCCACGCCTGGTCCCAGTCCAGATGCGCTTCGTCCAGCAAGATTCGCATCAGCTCCGGTACTGCCATCGAGGGATGAGTGTCGTTGAGCTGAATCGCTACTTTTTCGGGCAGTTGATTCCAGTCGTCGTTAGTCTGGCGGAAGCGCCGCACCAGGTCGCCAAGGGAACAGGCGACCAGGAAGTATTCCTGGATGAAGCGCAGGCCCTGGCCGAAGCTGGTTGAATCATCCGGATACAGCACCCGCGTGAGCGATTCCGCCGCCAAAGTCTCCGCGACGGCGCTGACGAAGTCGCCGTGGCTGAATACTTTGAAATCGAAGGAGTCGGGGGTAGTTGCCGCCCAGAGGCGGAGGGTGTTGACGGTCTTGCCGCCAAAGCCCACGACCGGCCGGTCGTACGGCACACCGATTAACTTGGAGGGCCGGCCAGGAACGGGTTGCAAGCTCCCGCCACGCACCTCGAACGAGCAGTTCAACGGCACTTCGATTTTCTCGTGAGGCCGGGCCACCTCCCAGGGGTCCGGGTTGCGCAACCAATTGTCCGGCTGTTCCTGCTGCCAGCCGTCCTTGATGCTCTGTTTGAAGATGCCGTATTCGTACCGGAGGCCATAGCCCATTGCTGGCAGCGACATCGTGGCCATGGAATCCAGGAAGCACGCGGCCAAACGTCCCAACCCGCCGTTGCCCAGGCCGGCGTCCGGTTCCTGTTCCAGCATTTCCACCGGATCAACGTGCTCCTGCTTCGCTGCTTGCCGGGCGATCGGCTCGAGCAGAAGATTGGTGATGTTATTAGCGAGTGAGCGCCCGATCAGATACTCCATCGAGAGGTAATAGATCCGCTTGGGATTTCTTTGCGTGTACTGTTCTTCAGTCCGGACCCAGCGTTGTGACAAGACATCGCGCAATGACCGGGCCAGCGCTTCAAAACGCTCCCGCGGGCCCGCAGCTTGGGGAGCGATCACATTGTCAAAAACCAGGTGTCGCTGATACGAGGCGTTGGGTGAACCTGAGAATTGGATCGGGCCACAGCCATAATACTGGGCGAGCTTGGCTAGCCTGTCGGGTCCGTCCGCAACTGGATTGTCCGCGACTGGCGGAGGTTGCGGTTTTGATCTGGCAGATGGCGCAGATCCTTCAGATTTGGGCAACCGTCCAGGAGTTCGAGTCGGCGGGGAAACAGGTTTCAGTTTCGAGTTATCCATATTTTTCTTCTTCAGTTTGTCTTCAACATGGAGGCGACTGCGGATCACCGGTTGTCTGGCCAGGTCCACCCGTCCATCTCCGGCTTGTCGATGCCGTTCTCATAGGCGTAGGCCTGGCATTCGAGCTGCATGACACGCAGCTTTTCCTTGGCGTGAGCGCCGGAGACGCGCAGGGCCGGCACCCGATCAATTACGTCCATCGCTATGGTGAACCGGTCAACCTGGTTGCGAATGGCCAGGTCGAGCGGAGTGTTGATGTTGCCTTTCTCTTTGTAGCCGCGGACGTGCAAGTTCTTATGGTTGGTGCGGCGGTACGTGAGCCGGTGAATCAGCCAGGGATAGCCGTGAAAGTTAAAGATGATGGGTTTGTCCTCCGTGAACAGCGTGTCGAAGTCCCGGTCGGACAGACCGTGCGGATGCTCGCTCGACGGGGTAAGCCGGAAGAGGTCGACCACATTGACGAATCGAATCTTCAGGTTGGGGAAGTGTTCCCGCAACAGGATGATGGCCGCTAGCGACTCCTTGGTGGGGATGTCTCCGGCGGAGGCCATCACCACATCCGGCTCCGTTCCCTCGTCGTTGCTCACCTGGGGCCAAATGCCGAGCCCTTTAGTGCAGTGCACAATGGCCTGGTCCATGGTCATGTATTGGAGATGCTTCTGTTTGTCCGAAACGATCACGTTGATATAGTTGGTGCTTTTGAGGCAGTGATCCGCCACGCAGAGCAGCGAGTTGGCGTCCGGCGGCAGATAGATACGGCAAACTTCGGGGCTCTTGTTCACCACGAGATCAAGGAAGCCCGGGTCCTGGTGCGTGAAACCGTTGTGGTCCTGCCGCCAAACCGTTGAGGTAATCAGCAGGTTGAGCGATGAGATCGGCGCCCGCCAGGACAACCCGCGGCAGCTCTCCAGCCACTTAGCGTGCTGGTTGAACATTGAGTCAATCACATGGACGAAAGCCTCGTAGGTGGAGAAGAACCCGTGACGTCCGGTGAGCAGATAACCTTCGAGCCAGCCTTCGAGCGTGTGCTCCGAAAGCAGCTCCATGACCCGGCCGTCCGGCGCCAGTTCGCCGCCGTCGGCATCTTCAGGCAGGTAATCGGCCAGCCATAGTTTCTTGCTGGCCTCATAAACGGCATCGAGCTTGTTGGAAGCGGTTTCGTCGGGTCCGAAGACGCGGAAGCTCTGCATGTTGTTGCGCATGATGTCCCGCAAAAAGCGCCCCAGAGGCCGCGTGTTCTCGGCCGTTGTCTTACCCGGGGCATCCACTTTGACCGCGTAGTCCCGGAAATCCGGCAAGCGGAGCGGCTTGCGCAGCAATCCGCCATTGGCATGAAGATTGGCGCTGATGCGGCGGGTGCCTTGCGGCGCAAGGGCTTTGAGTTCCGGGATTAACCGACCGGTCTTGTCGAACAACTCTTCAGGCCGGTAACTGCGCAGCCAATCTTCCAACTGCTTTAAATGGGCCGGATTTTCCCGCACCCCCGCCAACGGCACCTGGTGCGACCGCCAAAAGCCTTCGACTTTGTGTCCGTCCACCTCTTTGGGGCCCGTCCAGCCTTTGGGGCTCCGCAGAACGATCATGGGCCACCGGGCGCGGGTCGCTTTGCCGTTGGTGCGTGCTTCTTGCTGGATGCGCCGGATTTCGAGCACACAGTTCTCGAGGGTCGCGGCCATCTTCTGGTGCATGTCTTGCGGATCGGTGCCCTCGACGAAATAAGGCATCCACCCATACCCCACAAAGAGACTTTCCAACTCGTCGTGGGAGATGCGGGAAAGCACGGTGGGATTGTTGATCTTATAGCCGTTGAGCTGCAGGATTGGCAGCACCGCGCCATCCCGGATCGGGTTCAAGAACTTGTCCGAATGCCAGGCGGCGGCCAGTGGACCGGTTTCGGATTCTCCATCTCCAACCACGACGGCCACCAGCAGGTCGGGATTGTCGTACGCGGCGCCGAAGGCATGAGAGACGCTATAGCCCAACTCGCCGCCCTCGTGAATCGAACCGGGAGTTTCCGGTGTGCAGTGACTGCCGATCCCACCGGGGAAAGAAAACTCCTTGAAGAACTCGCGCATTCCTACCTCATCCTCGCCCTTATTGGGGTAAACCTCCGAATAAGTGCCCTCGAGGTAGGCCGGGGCCAGCACGCCGGGCGCGCCGTGCCCCGGTCCGGCCATGAAGATCGTGTTCAGATCATACTTTTTGATCAGCCGGTTGAGATGGATGTAAATGAAGCTTAAACCTGGACTGGTACCCCAGTGCCCGAGCAACCGCTGCTTGATATGATCCAGTTTTAGCGGTTCGCGCAGCAGTGGATTAGCGCGCAGATAGATCATCCCCGCCGCCAGGTAATTGCACGCCCGCCAGTAGGCGTCCATCTTGCTGAGTTCATCCTTGGACAATACGGGTGACGGCGCCAGGCTTGTTTTGTCGCGCCGAGTCACTTTTCGATCGTCTATTACAATTGCGGTTTCTCTCGTATTCATGCTTTCTTTCTTACTGTTCGGATCATCGACCCGAACCGGTTGTTTTGGTGTTAAACGGTTTTGGTCGTTGCTGTTAATTGTCTCGGGGGGATATTCTCGGTTCCTCCTTCGGAACGAATCAGTCGCGTGGTCTCGCGCACAATCGTCAAATCTTCCCTGGTCGCAATGACCAGGATCCGCCCGGGGGCGCCATGACGAGCGACATCGGCATCGGGCTTGGAGCGCGCATTGGCGGTAGTATCGAGTTCCAACCCCAAATGGCCCAGGTTTTCGCAGATTAGCTCCCGGACTTGCGCGGAGTTCTCGCCCACTCCGGCGGTGAAGACCAATCCATCAACTCCGCCCAGGGTCGCGGCCATCGCTCCGATGGTTTGCACGAGACGGTGGATATAGACCTCCAAGGCCAGCCGAGCGTCAGCACTGTTCGGGGCTTCCTTCAGAATCTGGCGCATGTCCGAGGAAATCCCCGAGACGCCGAGCAGGCCCGATTCATGGTTCAATGCATAGTCGAGTTGTTCCACAGTGAGTCCTTTGCGTCGCAAGAGATAGAGCAGCACGCCCGGATCAAGACTTCCGCTGCGAGTACCCATGATGGCTCCTTCCATCGGCGTAAAGCCCATGGACGTATCCATACAAACGCCGTTGCGGACGGCTGAGACGGACGCGCCATTGCCCAAATGCGCAATGACGAGCCGGGACCCGCTGCGACCCAACATCTCAGCGGCCCGCCTGGCGCAGTAGGCGTGGCTTAACCCATGAAATCCGTACCGATGAATTCCCCACGCTGTCGTCCAGGCCCGCGGGAGGGCGTAGGTTTGCGCTGCCGCAGGCAGAGTGGTGTGGAAAGCGGTGTCGAATACGCCGATCTGTGGGACCCAAGGCAGAGCTTGCTCGATGGCCTGAATGCCTCGCAGGCTGGCCGGGTTGTGCAGCGGCGCCAGTTCGCTCAATTCGCTGATGGCGCACTTGACCTCGGGCGTAATCCTTACCGCCTCGGTGAACCGCTTGCCTCCGTGAACCACGCGGTGCCCGACCGCGTCAATGTCCTGGATGCCCTGCAAAGGGGCCGACGGTCCGGCCTGCAGATCCGCCAGAATGCGCGCAAGCGCGTCGGTATGCTCGTGCAGGTGCAGTTCCTCCCGAATCTCTGGCTGGCCGGGGCGCCGGAAAACCAGTCGTGTCGGCCGGGTCGTCCAATCAATGCTGCCCTCGGCCAGAGTCAGTTCCTGCTCCGCCTCAACAAGGCTGAATTTGAGGCTGCTGGAACCGGAGTTGCAAACGAGGATTTTCATGGATCATTTTCAGGAAGCGCCGTCATCCCACGTTGCAGTGAAGATGAAGACGTAACCGGCCAAAAACCAAAGCAGTATGAGCATCTGTTCCTCCGGGGTTATGAGATGCCTCTCTTGAAGGATGCGAGCCCCTCTAAAGGAAAGAGCCACGAACGCTTATGCTGGTTGGCTTTCGGGGCTCCGCGCCTCGCAAAGTCCGTCAGGCGGATGTCGTGGACGATGAAGGCGCAGCGCTCATCAACGGCACTGGCAAGGCGGATCAGCTTCTGGGCCTCGCGCCGCAGAATTTCCACACAGAGTATGGTCAGATCGCCTTCGTGAGTGTGTCCCCTGACTTCAGCCACGCGATAGTTCCCGGCGCGTAGGACTTGTGCCAACTCTGGTCCTTTGGGGGTGAGGAGAAACACCAGTTGCTTGCCAAAGGCCAGCCGTTGCTCGATGACCATTCCCAGGTAAGTCCCCGCCGCGAACCCCAGCCCGTAGGCCAGAGCATACACGGGCTGGTTCATGTTCAGCAAGACCTGGGCGACCGCGCAAATATAGACCACCGCCTCGAAGAACCCGAGAACTGCGGCGAACGCGCGCCGGCCTTGGATGACCGAGACCATGCGAATGGTGTCCAAGGAAACGTCTGTGATCCGGGCCAGGACGATAAGCCAGAACGTTACGAATACGGTAATGTTCATTCAGCAAACGAGGATTTTCATTTTCCGAAGAACCATGTCAGGCCGATCCACCCGATGACGTCGTTCAAACCAAGGTTCGGCTTGTCAATCCCTGCGCAGGACATGTGCATGTACTTGACTTCACCAGTCAGTGCGAGGTTGTCGCGCACAAACCAGTGCATACCCACGCCCGGTTGCAGGTTAAATTCGAATGTGCCGCCGAGGTCCGGATGCTTAATCCCGGTCGCCGTGACACCGGCGCCGGCATCAAGAAACGGAATCCAGCGTGTTCCAGTCGCAAAGTTGTAGCGCAAATGAGGCGTAAGTCCCACTAGCCACTCGCTGGACGGAGAGTACTGGGCGCCCCCAAATAGCTCTATTCGGTATTCGAAGTTGCCACGATACCAGTGGTTCTTACCGAGCACAGGCCCCCACATGTGGCCGTACGACAGGCTGGTCAGAGCCAGGTCGTGGGCTTGGGTACTCCCGAAGGCCGCCATCCCCACGCCAACGCCAGCCTCCACGCTGAACGTGTGGGTTGTGGAACGAAAGCCTTGCCCCACACCATCTTGCCAGATGCTCGCGGCAGGTTGCTGAAACTCGAGCGCAGGTCCAGAGGTGGAATTCTCGGCTGGTGCCAGTGACAGGAGTTCAGCGCTATGCGAGCATGCCAGTGTGGCCGCCCAAACGGTGAGCAAACACGATCCGAATTTGTATGATTGAGTCATAATTTGTCCTCCTCGCGATCAATCCTTTCGGACCATCGCGATTAGTAATCTTGATTGTTGATTGTCTTGTTTTGTCTTGTTAGTTCGTTCATGGTGACTGGGGTGTTCATTTACGGTTTCCTCTGTCGATTCATTCCAGTTGCGAGACTGAAAGGAGATTATCTCGGGCTCTCGCGCCGCTTTGGGGATAGGATAAGAAACGGGAGCGTGCAATTGCCGGGAAGAGAGCGCGGCCGGACGATCAACCGGCCGCGCTCCTACGCGCGAGCACATCAACCCATATCCCTGGAGCGAGGGCGACGGCAGGAAAATCTTCGTACGATGAACAGCATCGATGGGTCCGGGCATGGTTTTGAATTGCCTCGAACCGCGATGAACATTCACCTTCCTGAAACTGACTCCAATCGGAAGAGGTCTGTGGCGCGTTACCCGCCGCACACGAACTTCGAAGCTTTCGAATTCGAACGGAGTAATCGGCACGAATGACCGCTGTGGTTTCCTTGCGGCGCAAATCAGAGTCTTCATAGCGTTGGATCCCTTCAGTCAAGGGCATGGGCGAGGCGTTGGGATTCTACTCCCCGCGACAGGTGGTGCGCGGGCCAGGCATCAATGGGCGTAACATCGGGGCCGGGATTGAGTGTGAACCGCACGAGGTTTTTAAGATTCAGGATCGCGGTGCCACCCTGACGCATGCGGAAGTGGGCCGCGGCCGCGCAGAACAGCGTGCGCAAGCGCTGCAGCCGTTCCGCCGGCAATCCCACCTTGATTTTGGCTGCCAGAAATATTCGGGTTCCGCCGGTCATCTCCACTTCCACAAAGACCACGGCGAATTCGCCTGCCTGTTTGGGGCTCCGGCGACGCTCCAGCCGCGCCGGGTCGTTCAGGTGGCTTCGCTCCTGGAATTCGTCCTCGGCCAGCTCGACCATGTCCAAAATGTCGTCGGGATGTTTCCAGAGAGGGAGATCTTCGGAGATAAGGTCAACGCGGTTGACCCGCGAAGTGACGAAGGTCGTCAGGGAATAATCCCCGGCAATGGTAATGATGTTGGTGGCGAACACTTTTGTGGATTGAATGCCCTTCAATATCGAAGCTACCAGGGCCGGGGTGTCCTGAAAAAAAGTCTCGACCGAACCTGACTGAGTGTGAATTCGAATTTCCATGTTGTGCATTTTCTATTGTCGTTCTGCAAAGCCTGCGTTCATTCCCCCCGTAATGCGACGGACGGCTCCCAAGGTTCGCCAACATTCTTGCCCTACATTGGTGACGACCGCTCTGGCGCTTGAGACTCGGCTCTTGTTCATATTGTTGAACGCAATTCGCATACAAACCCCAGTTACGCAGCTAGCAGGCCAACTACTTCCCAAATGCAGAAAGTGCTGATTCTCACGTGGAAACGGCTTAGAAGCGACTCGCGGAGTAAACCTCGAAATTTGGAAGGTTCGAAAAAACAATCGTTCTTTGGCAGCTTATGAGAGGCCTCGCTTTGAAGGATGCGGACCCCCTAAAGGAAAGAGCCATGAACGCATCCGCTTGTTGGCTTTCGGGGCTCCGCGCTTCGCTAAATCCGCCAGGCGAATGTCATTGACGATGAAAACGCAGCGCTCATTTACGACACCAGCAAGGCGGATAAGCTTCTGTGCCTCGCGCCGTAGAATCTCCACGCAGAGTATCGTCAGATCACCGTCTCGGGTACGGTGAGGTTCATAGCAGCTTATGGTTTAGGTCGCGGGCCTTTGCGACCATGATCGATCCGCTGCTTGTGAGTGAGGCAGGACCCCGGCCAAGAGGGCGCGGCAAATACCACGCCAGTGGAAGGCGAAATGGATTGGGCGGTGCCGCAACCACGCCCGGGTCATACCGCCGAGGTGAGTTGCAATCTGCCGGAAGCAACCAAATCCGTCCGGCTTGCGAATCGGCCAGGTCGAAGTTTTCATACTCGTTCCGAAGTTTCTCAGGATTTCAAAAGCGAGAATTAGATTCAGTTCCTTGTGTCCATTCCTCCCCTAATGCGACGGAAAGCTTCCACGGTTCGCCAAAAGTCTTGCCCCCCACATTCGCGACGGCCACTCCAGCGCATCGGGCGCGGTTCTTGTTCGTATCATTGAATGCAACTCGCATCCAAACCCGCGTTACGCAGCTCGCACGCCAACTGCCTTCCCGAGGCAGGAAGTGCTGAGCTTCAATGGATAACGCCTTATAAGTGATTCGTAGGGTGAAGCTCGAGTTTTAGAAGGTTCGCAAAACAATTGTTCTTCGGAACTTAACAAAGAAATGGGCGTTCAGCCGTTTATCGCCCAGGGCACAGTAAAACGCATGCGAGGACCGTAGCGGACAAGATTTTTGGCGAAGGTTGGAACCTCCTTGGCGCATTACGGGAGGAATGGACACACGTTTTCGACCTTTGGAAACAAACGGCCTTTGGCCCGGACACGAGCCGGTCTCATGGCAGGTTGCCATGACCGAAGAACGCAACCGGCAGGCGACCGAAATCCACAACATGCTTGTCCCGGACCGCGCCGGAATTTTGCTGCACCTCGAAGCTGCCAAGGGTGCCACCGAAAGCAGGCCGCATGAACTTCTGCATTGTACGGGGAGTCGGAAGAACAATTGTTTGTTTTTCGAACCCTCGAAATTTCGAACGCCGTGCAACGAGGCGCTTCCACGCCATTATCCACTGAAGCTGAGCACTTTCTGCATTCCGGAGGCAGTTGGCACGGTTACTGCCAAACCCAGGTTTGTATGCGAACTGCATTCAACAAGATGAACCAAAATCGTGGCTCAAAGCTCAGAGCGCCCTTCGTCAATGGGCGGAGGAACTTCCAGGTGTTATGAAAACCTCTTTCAGGCCGAGTCTGGAAGCCGATGGGCCGAACACTCTGACAGGGTGCCCATTGCCCGCCCGTGATCGCGTGCTCAAGGTCGCCTGTGAACTGTTCGCAAACGGTGGCTTTCACGGAACGCACCTTCGGGGAATCTGCAAACGCGCTGGAACCAATGTGGCTGGGGTGTGTTATCACTTCCACAGCAAGGAGGGGCTTTATGAAGCAGTGAGTATGGAAGCCGGCCGGCGGCTTTCCGACCAGGGCGAGGGCTTCGCCGCCTACCGGCCTTTGCCGCCCGAACAGAGGCTGCTCCAGCTCGTTGAGTCGTTACTGAAGAGGCTCAGCGCGGGGCGCGCTTGGATTGCCAAGCTCCTGGCTCGCGAATTGGTGGACGCGGCTTGCGGAGCGCACAATTACGCGGCCTCCGGGCTGGAGCGGGATTTTATCCTGCTCCAAGCGGTGATGAGAGATTTGCTCGGCACGAAAGCCAACAGCGAAACCATCCGGCTTCATGCGCTGAGCGTGATCGGTGAGTGTGTTTCTTATTCTCTCGCTGCAGTGAACCCTCACCACCCCCTGGCACAACTGGCGGTAAGTTCGCCAACTCGGGCGTGTTTGGCGGGATTTCTTACGCAGCGTGTGCTGGGGGCTCTTCAACGGGAACGAGCGGAGCTGGAGGTCTCGAATTCATGAGAAGGCATCCACCCATCTCGGCGGAGGCGCCGTCGGTGAAGCAAACACGGAGACCAGGTTCGCCGATGAGATGGCCCGTGCAGCCTCGCGTCGCTCGTTGGCAGCAAGTGGGGTTCGTCCCGTTGATCACCCAAATGCGGGCGAGGGTCTCCGGAGGCGAATTGTTTCAAACTTCTAGTGGGAATTGCAGATGAAAAATCGAAGAATGCTTATGATCAATACTGTTAATGTAGGGCGCCGCTGGGCGCGCGTCGGTTGCACCGGTTTGACGTTGCTAGGCCAGGTCCTAGTGCTCGCTGGCTGCGGAAAACCGCCGGTCCGGCCACCCGAGAAGACGTTGGTGCGCACAGCCGTAGTTGAGGCGATGAACCATGTCCGGTCCGACGGCGAGGCTTCTTACCTCGCAGCCGTACGGTTCGACCACGAAACTGACTTGAGCTTCAAAGTGGGAGGCATTCTGGTCAGCATCGGGCCGGTGGCCGGCACAGACTGGGACGAGGGGACACCGGTGAAAGCCGGGACGGTCCTGGCAGAGTTGAAGCAGGCCGACTTCACGAATGCATTGAACTCGGCTCGCGCCAAGGCGGAACTGGCGGGCAAGACTGTTGAGCGTTTTCGCAAGCTGCGCACGACCGATGCCATTTCCCAGCAGGAGCTCGATGTTACTGAAGCGGACTGGCAAACAGCGCAGTCCCAACTGGACCAGGCCGAACAGAATCTTCGCGATTCGCGGCTGATGGCAGCCAAAGATGGGGTGGTGCTGATGCGCCATGTCAATTCGGGCGTCACCGTCAGCGCCGGCCAAAAGATGTTGCGCTTTGCCGATACCAGCCTGATGTCGGTTGAGTTGGGCTTGCCCGACCGGTTGATCGGCCAACTCACCCCGGGCAAGGAGGTGGACGTGGTGGTATCCGGGTTGGAGGGCCTGCCGCCGTTTCGAGGCCGCGTTTCGGAGGTGGGGGTGGCGGCCAGCGGCGAAGGGCGGTTGTTTCGAGTCGTGATTAAGGTGCCCAACCCGGACGGCCTGTTGCGTTCAGGCATGACGGCCCGCATTCACGTCGGAGACACGCCGGTGGCCAAACCGGGCACGGTCTGCGTTCCGCTCTCGGCGCTGGTGACCCTGGCTTCGGATGGCCGTTCGGCCGGAAGCGGCCCAGCGCAGTTGGGCGTCTTTGTGGTCCAGGACGGCAAGGCGGTGCAGCGAGCCGTGAAGACCGGCGATATTCTCAACAGCTCGATTCTTATTACCGAAGGGTTGCGGGCGGGCGAGCGGGTGGTGACCTCGGGAGCTAGTTTCCTGTATGACGGGGCGCCCATCGAAGTCGCCACCGACAGCCCGGCTGCGAAGTAATCCACGAAAGGTAGGATCTGATGTCAAAACCGATTGAAAATGAAGTTAAGTCCGGCGGCTTGGCCCAGTTCTGCGTCGAGCACCGGGAGGTAAGTTGGCTGGCGCTGATTGCGGTGCTGGTGTGGGGGGCCGTGGCTTATACCAAGCTAGGTCAGCAGGAGGATCCGACAATTCCCCAGCGAACGGCCATGCTGGTCACCGTGTTCCCGGGAGCGACGGCCTCGAAGGTGGAGGAACTGGTGTCCAAACCCATCGAACGCAAGATCAGTGAGCTCAAATCCATCGAGGAGATCAAGACCACGTCCCGGCCCGGCATCTCCACGATGACGATCAAGCAAATTCCCGCCCCCACGGCCACCATTGACCAGGAGTGGGACAAGGTGCGGGCCAAGATTGCCGAGGTGCAGTTGCCCGAGGGGGCGCGCCAGCCGTGGCTGAACACCGATTTCGGCAATACGATCACGCTGTTGTTTGGCCTGGTCAGTCCGCCGATCACCGATGCCGAGTGCGTCGCGCGCGCCAATCTGCTGCGGCAGCGCTTGGTCGAGCTCCGGCGGGGAGTGCCCGCGACGAATCATGCTGCTGTGGCGGCATTCTTGCCATCAATGGATGAGGGTTCTATGGAGGTGCTTCGCGGCCGCTTCGGGGTGGCGGTCCGCGCGGCCGGGCTGGCCAAAGAGGTGCGGACGACCCAAGGCCAATCGTTCATTCTGATTGACCTGGAAACGTCAGCTTCCCGGGCCGACCTGGAGCGCTTTCTCGCCAACTTCATCAGAACGTTCTTCGGCACCGACCGTGAATTATACCATCCCGATTTCACTAAGCCGATCCTGCTGATGGGCGACGAGGACCCGCTGCCCCAGATTCGCGCGACGGCTCCATCGCGCTATAGCTATCGCACGCTCGAATTGCTGGCGCGCGATTTTGAGGATGAGCTCAAGCAAGTCGCTAGCGTCGGCAAAGTCACCAAGGTCGCCATCGTGCAGGAAGCGGTGTATCTGCTGTTTTCGGATGCCAATCTGGCCGGCTACGGGTTGACCCCGGAGGTGGTGAAAGACTCGATTGCCGCCCGCAACGCGGTGATTCCCGGCGGCACGATGCGTACCGAGGGACGCAATTTCCCGGTTCAGCTCTCCGGCGAATACAAAACCGAGAAGGACATGCTCGGCACCGTGGTGGGCATGGGCAAAGGCGGCGCGCCGGTGTATCTGCGCGACATCTTTGACGTCCGCCGCATGTATGAGTCGCCCATTTCTTACAAGGTGGATATCCTCGGGGGCACGGGCAAGAGCGGGTCGCTGGACACGCGCCGGGCGGTGATGGTGGCCGTCGAGATGCGGGATGGGGAAATCATTCGCGATTTCAACCGGGACGCGATGAAGGTGGCCGAGGCCATGAAAGCCCGCATCCCGGAGGGCCTCGAATTCCGGGTGCTCTCCGACCAACCGACGGCCGTCGAGCATCGCATCCATCACTTCGTCAGATGTTTTGTGGAGGCGGTGGTGATCGTGATTATTGTGGGGTTGTTCCTGATGGATTGGCGTTCGGCGCTGGTGCTGGCCACGGCGATTCCGCTGACCGTCGCCATGACCTTGGTCGGCATGCAAATGCTGCACATTCCCTTGCAACAGATTTCCATCGCCGCGCTCATCATCGCCCTGGGCATGCTGGTGGATGTGCCGGTGGTGGCTTCCGACGGCATCAACCGCGAACTGCACTTGGGCGAGCCGCGCTTGCGCGCGGCCTGGCTGGGTCCGCTGCGCCTGCGGCACCCGATGGTCTTTGGCACACTCATCAACATCTTCGCCTTCCTGCCGTTGCTGTTGCTCAGCGGGGACAAGGGCGAGTTTATGAAGAGCCTGCCCACGGTGGTCACCTTGGCCCTGGCCGCCGCCTTCCTCGTCTCGATTACCTTCACGCCGCTCATCAGCTATTACGTCCTGCGTGGTCAGAAAGGGTTTGATGAAGGCGGCGAAGTCCGCTCGATGATTCCGTTCCGGTATGTGGACCAGGCGCTAGCCGCTGTCTTGCCGCACTATCGCGCCGCGCTGGAAGGGTCCCTCAAACGTCCCTGGCTGGTTCTGGGCGTGGGCTATGCAGTGCTGGCCCTCAGTTGCCTCCTTGTTCCGTTCCTGGGCGACCAGTTCTTCCCGCCGGCCGAGCGCAACCAACTCTTGGTGGATATCGAGGCGCCTTCAACCGATTCGCTGACCAGCTTGAGGGCGACGATGGACCAGGCGGTAGAACTGATCAAACGCCACCAGGAGGTCGCCAGCGCGGCGGTGTTTACGGGTGGCACCGCCCCCCGCTTTTACTACAACGTCGAACCCAAGGAACCGGCCAACTATCTGGCGCAGATTCTCATCAACACGCGCCACGCCGAGGACGTCGAGCCCTTGCTCGTCAAACTGCGCCAGGAGCTGGACCAATCCGTCCCCGGCGTGCGGTGCGTGGTCAAACAGCTCGAACAGGGACCGCCGGTCAAGGAACCGATCCAAATCCGTCTCAGCGGCGAGAACCTGGATAAACTGCGCCAATTGGCCGACCAGACCGCGGCCGAACTGCGCGCGGCCGGCGGCTACCATGTGTTCGATGACCTGGGCCTGCGCATGCCCAATATTGAAATCGCCATAGACCAGGACCGCGCCAATTCGCTGGGCTTGAACAATCAGCAAATCGGCGCGGTGGCCCAATCCTCCTTTACAGGGTTGAAACTGTCCGAATTGCGCGAGGGCGACCGGCTCATCCCGATTCTGGCTCGTGGCCGTATTGAGGAGCGCAGCGAGGCGGAAAAGATTCGCGGTCTTTATGCCCCAACCCCAGACGGGAAAGCCGTTCCCTTCGAGAGTTTCTCGACCATCAAAGTCCAGCCGGAGTTTGTCACCATCCCGCACTACAACCAGCTTCGCACCGTAACGGTCAAGTCCTATGCGCCCTTCGGGGAGTTGCCCTCACAGATCCTGGCCCGCGCCCGGCCGGGTCTGGCCAAGATTCACCTGGACCCGGGCTACGAAATGAAGTTTGCCGGTGAGGACGAGGAATTGCGCAAAAACCGAGCCGAAATGGGACTGGTGATGCAGATGTCTCTGGCGCTCATTTGCATGACTATGGTCATTCAATTCAAATCCGTCATCAAATCGGTGGTGGTCATGCTGACGGTGCCGCTGGGCATCATTGGCGCCGTGCTAGGACTGACGGTTACTAGCTCGCCCTTGGGATTCATGGCGCTGCTGGCGATGGTCAGCCTGGCCGGCGTCATGGTGAGCCACATTATCGTGCTCAGCGACTTCATCGAGCACGCTCGCGCCAAGGGCCTGCCCCTGGAAAAAGCGCTGGTCCAGGCCGGCCTGGCGCGCCTGCGGCCGGTGCTGGTGACTGTCCTCGCCACGGTCGGCGGGCTGGTTCCGCTGTTCTTGACCGGCGGGGCGCTCTGGCATCCGCTGACGGCGGTCCACATCTTTGGCCTGCTGCTGGCCACGGTGATGACCCTGCTCATGTTGCCGACACTCTACTACGTCTTCTGCGCCAAGCTGAAATTCATCAAATAACTACCACTTTATGCGTTCATTTCCTTTCAAACTGCCATTCTGGTCCGTCGTTGTGGTGACGCTAGCCGGCTGTGCCGTTGGCCCGAACTACAAGCGTCCCGCGGTGAATGCGCCGGTCGGCTTCCGCGATGCCACCAATCAAGTCTCAACCAACTCGTTCGCCGATTTGCCGTGGTGGAGCGTGTTCAAAGACCCGGTGCTCCAGGACTTGGTTCAAGTTGCCCTCACCAACAACTACGACCTGCGAATCACGCTCACGCGAGTAGATCAGGCCCGGGCGATTCAAGCACAGGCGCGCTCTCAGTTCCTGCCGCAAGTTGGCTACGGGGGTGAGGCCAACCGGGGCAAGAACGAGTATCTGGGCTTGCCCGTTCCTAATGGCGGTCAGACCATGAATAGTTACCTGGCAGGCTTCGGAGCGGTTTGGGAAATTGATCTCTGGGGTCGCGTCCGCCGGATGAACGAAGCCGCCCGCGCCAACTTCATGGCCACCCAGGAAGGCCGCCGGACTGTGATGATCTCACTCGTTAGTGGCGTTGCGCGGGCTTACTTTGAATTGCTGGAATTGGACGACCAACTTGCGATTGCCACTCGCACGCGGGATTCCTACGAACGGACGCTCAAACTTTTCTCCGACCAGCATGCCGGCGGCTTGGCATCGAAGCTTGAGGTTTCCCGCGCCGAACTCGCGCTGCGTACGGTCACGGCGACCGTCCCGGAAATCGAGCGCCAGATCGCGCTCAAGGAAAACGAAATCAACATGCTCCTCGGTCGCAACCCCGGCCCAATCGCCCGCACCTCGACCCTGCTGGCGGAGGAGATGCCGGTGGAAATCCCGGCCGGACTTCCCTCGACGTTGCTGGAGCGGCGGCCCGACGTTCGAGAGGCCGAGCAGCAAGTCCGCGCGGCCAACGCAGAAATCGGCGTGGCCATTGGCGACTTTTTCCCGCGCATCGGCCTGACGACCTTTTATGGCGGCACGAGCACCGACTTCGACAAACTGTTGAAAAGCGAGGCGAACATCTGGTCAGCCGCCGCCACCGCCGCCGGCCCGGTGTTTACCGGCGGCCGCTTGACCGGCCGTTACCGGCAAACGAAAGCCGCGTTCGAGCAAGCCAAGCTCAGTTACCAACAAACGGCCCTCGGCGCTTTCCGCGAAGTTTCCGATGCACTCATCTCGCATCGCCGATACGAGGACGAGCGCGTCGAGCAAAGCCAGGGCGTCGGCGCCGGACGCGAAGCGGTTGAGTTGGCGACGACGCGTTACAAAGAAGGCAAGGCCAGCTACTACGAAGTCCTCGAGGCGCAGCAGCAACTTTACCCTGCCGAGAACACCCTGTCGCGGATCGAAGCCGCGCGCCGGCTCACGATCGTGCAACTTTACAAAGCCTTGGGCGGCGGCTGGTCGCTCAAGGACTCCGAGTGGTCTGGAATGAGCACACGGCTATCATCCTCTCATAATGGCGGCAGTGGAGGGCAATGATGGTCTATGGACCTTTCGTCATTCGGCATTGCTCGCGCAGAGAACGGAGACCTCACGCCGGCGGGTGAGAAGTTCTGCGAAATCCTACGAAGGGTTGCGAAAGAGGCGATTAAGGCCAAGTTACCCACGCGCAAGCAGACTCACCCGGCCGCTTGAGTTTTCACATTTTCGAGCGCGAGTTCCCATCCCAGCAAGCCACAGCCGCGTCATGAAAACCACCGACAAGCTTTCTGAGCGAATTTGAGTTAGAATAATCCCGTGAAGATCGCCACCGACGGCTTTGTTTTGCATCTTTTCGCCATAGGCTTGGCCGGCGGTTTATACGGCCAAAGTTTTTCGGACATCACCCCTGCGGCGCCCAGTCCGGGAACGAACGACATTTTCCAACTGTCCACCAACGGGAGCCAGACCTGGCCTGATGGATTGAATTACTTCACTGACAACAGCGCACCCGCCGGGCAAACGTTCACCACCCGGAGCAACGCTATGAATCTCGTGTCGGTCGCCGTCAAAACAGCGGGGCTGAATTCTGGCAACGGTTACGGCACGCCCGCGAGCACGCCGACGTATTACCTGCGCATTTATTCGATGAGCGGCAACACGGCGACGTTGCTCAACACGTTCAGTGCGCCGAACCCCGGTTTCAACGACGGCGACTGGCTGCAATGGAGCGGGCTGATCGTGCCGTTGCCGGCGAACAAGACCTGCGCATTTTCGTTCGGCATCAAGCCATCCAGCGGCGGCTGGGCGGCGCTGGACGTAGCCACAAACGCTTACCCCGGCGGGGAAAGTGCGCTCGTCCCCATCAGCGGCGGCACGATCAGCACGGGCGGAAGCCACAGTTTTGACGCTGTTTTTGCTCTTGGCCTGCGCGCGACGAACTTGCCCGTCGCCACCGCACCGGTGGCTTCGACAAACGTGATTTACCTCGGTTCAACGGTGACTATCACGTCGTCCATCGCAGGAAGTGCGCCGTTGTCTTATCAATGGCGGACGGATGGCGGCAGCGGCCGCGCACTCACGGACCTTCCCGGCGCAACGAATTTATCTTTGACCAACACGCCGGCCCTCACGGGCACTTTCCAATACGCTTTGGTGGTGACAAATGGTTCCGGCAGCTTCACCAGTTCAGTCGCGACTGTAACCGTGCTGGCATTGCCCGGCACAGCCAACGTCACCGTCAACGTTTCGAGCAATCTCGCCGTCGTGCCGGCGACGGGCTATGGCCTCCACACGTCGGTTTACACCCTCACATTTGACGATCCGGCGTTGCCGGGCAAATTGAGTCAGGGCGGCGTGAGCATGTTGCGCTATCCCGGCGGCGGATATGCGGACGGATTTCACTGGTCGGTCTCGCGGCCCGAGCTAGGCTGGCCAAACGGTTACGGCATGACGCCATGGAGTGGTGATACCAATGCCTTTGGGTACATGGGGCCAAACACCGACTTCGCCAGTTTCATAAAACTCGTCACCAACGCGCAGTGCCAGGCGCTCATCACGGTGAATTTCGGGGGCGGGCAAAAATGGGATTCGTCCGCCCACACCAAGCTGACCGTCCCGACGACCAACGCCGAACCGCCCGAAGCTGCCGCGTGGGTCGCCTACGCCAACGCCAGCACGAACAATTACGGCACGGCAAACGACGTGACGCTCGGCACTGATTCGCAAGGCAACGACTGGAAAACCGCCGGGTATTGGGCGATGATGCGCGCCGCCACGCCGCTGGGCACGGACGACGGATATAATTTTCTTCGCATTGGTCGCACCGCCCCCATCGGTATTAAGTATTGGGAAATCGGCAATGAAACTTTCGGTACCGGTTATTACGATGCCGGCGGTGACAACGGCTATTGTTTGGACTACGCCGTGCCGTATCCTTACACGACTTATCCGCGTTACGGAAACACGAATCTTTCGCCTGCCGCCTACGGACGCGGCGTGAAAAGTTTCTCGCTACTGATGAAGAAGGTGGACCCGACCGTCAAGATTGGCGCAGTGATCACCACGCCGCCCGGCGATTACAGTTGGGACTACTACAACGGGCAGCATTGGACGCCGGAAACGCTCGCGCAATGCGCCACGGATATTGATTTCATGATTGCTCACTCGTATCTGTGGAACGGCAGCCTCGACGATGGCAGCCAAACGTTGCCGATACCGGGATCAATCTATCCCGCGATGGTGAACGGCACCAGTCCGCACACCGGCCAATACTCTGGCCCGTGGGATTATCTCACTCCCTATCGCTCGGATGGCACGAACGTCCAGCTTTTCATCACGGAATTCGGCTACACCGGCAGCCTCACCAATTCGATCAACGGCGAACCAATCACCGGCCCGGTCAATACGCTCTTTGCCGCCGACAGTTACGCGACGTGGCTCGAATTGGGCGTGGCCAACATAGATTTTCTTGAGATGTCCGTGGACTCGTTCCTCGGAACTGTGGCAACGCCAGGCGGCGTTTATTACGCGGTGCAACTCACGCACGCCATGGCCGGCTCCGGCGACCAACTCGTCAGCGCCGCGTCGGATGTGACGGCAATCCGCGCTCACGCCGCCGTGCAGCAAAGCGGAAAGATCGGCGTGCTGTTACTCAACGAAAACCGGACGAACAGCCTGACGGTGAACGTTTCGATTCCCAACGTGAACCTCGCCAGTTCCGCGAGCCAAATCCAGTTCGGCACAAACCATTTCAGCGGTGGGTCAACCGTTCCCATCGCCTTGCCGACGACCAACACGGTTTCCGTCTCCGGCAATTCATTGAGCGTCACGATCCCGCCTTACACGATGAGCGTGTTGACCATTCCGATCTTGAGCAACACGCCGCCCGTGCTCGCGGCCATCAGCAATCGCACGGTGAACGTCGGCCAGACGGTTGCCTTCACCGCCGGCGCCACGGATACGGACACACCGCTGCAGACGCTGACGTTCACGCTATTGGCCGGCCCCGCGAACGGGACTGTGAACACGAACAGCGGCGCGTTCAGCTTCCGCCCGCTCGTTACCCAGGCGAACTCGACCAACAATTTCACGCTGGAAGCTTCCGACAACGGCACGCCTAGCCTAAGCGCCACGCAAAGTTTTTCCGTGTCCGTCAATCCGCTTTCCTCTCCCGGCATCAACAACATTTCCGTCGCGGGCGGGAAATTCGGCTTCAGCGTCAGCGGCCAGGGCGGCCCGGATTACGCGATTGAGACTTCGACCAACCTTACGCAGTGGAGCAGCGTGTTCATCACAAATTCGCCCGTGCTGCCGTTCAACTGGGCGGACGCCGCGACCAATGCGGCGCAACGTTTCTACCGCATCAAACTCGGCCCTCCGCTGCCGTGAAAGCTGACGACCTTTTTTCTTTGTCGGCCTGGGGTGAACATGACCGACGAATCTTCGTCCGGGAGGCAATACTTCACCTTATGAGGCTGCAACCGGTGCTCGTCCAGAATTCTTTGCACGGTGGACTTGGCGGTGCGAGCCAAATTGTGATGGCCAGCGCTCTGCGCCTGTTGGCGCACGTGAGCCACCCGGGTCTTGCGCGTCCACAATTCAGCGGCATAACCAGTTCTTTGGGCTTGATGCAGGCCAGATGCACTACCCAAGCTTTGTCGCCACTGTTGGAGCTGAAGGCGCCGCTGGACTTGCTTAATCTCCGGATGGAAGAGTTCCGCGGCGGGGTTTTGGAGTTCGACCTGCCCATCACTGGCCAAGCGGCACCTCCGGCTCGACCGAATCCTCAAGCTGATTCGTCGGTTGCCAGCCCGGCTACTCATGGCAAGGCTCATGCTGCCTATTGGATTAGACGCGGATTGTGTGAACGGGGCTGAACGGGGCGAAATGGAAAAGAAGACAGCCCTTAAGGATTTCCAGTCTTCTGCTGCAGAGCGCTTTTCCAGCCGCTGGATTTGAACGGGAGGTTCAATTCCGAGACCGAAGTTGGATCCTCCCTTCAAGCAATTCGCCCGCCCAGTCAACATAGTTACCAATCCTGTCACAAATCAGGCCGTTCGCCTTTTCGAAAATGGTTCGGGGCGAAGTCTAGATCCAGCCACAGTCTTCTGATAAAGGATCAGAGGGCCAGACTACGGAAACATGCTCGACCGGTTCGAGCGTCGCGCCAGACTCCGGACCTGTGACCCACTTTTGTGATCTGGGAAGCAAGTGGGCAGCACCGCCGAGCTTGGAGATTTCGGAAGCTGGCGACATCGAGCCCTCGTTCAATCCGGCTTCTCGTTTGACCGGGAGCTCTGCTTTAATGGGCCAAAGTCCCTCGCGCCTGCCCCGATGACAAGCTGCTCCAATTCTTGGCGAACTTGTGGTTATGTGAACTTGCACCTCACGAATTGCCGCGCCCGCAGTCTGCTTCGCCGACTGGTGCATATCAATGCGATGTCCATATAACGACCTTCGCCTCCGATTACTCTGCAGGGATGAGTGTAGGTTCTGCTTTTGGCACAATTTGACCCAGTCCCGATTCGTTTTCGTTCGCTTTGGTGCGAGATTGCCATCAAACAGATTTGACAAAACGCGCTCATACCACGCAAATTAGCAGGATGAGAACGAAATCCGATCAGGTTTCGAATCCCTTCGCTCGCTCCATCTTGCAAATAAAGGGTTTTCTGAATACAAGGGGTAGAGTTACAACAAAAAGTTACAACAAGTTCAAAGCTGTCCAAGACCGTTCCTGCTTGTTCAAGAATGTCAGGACGCACGATTTGGACCGGTTGATGTGGTTTGATCGAGCGCCCTTGACGGAACGCCGCCAGGGACAGAAACAGTTGGCGGGGCTTTTGGCCATCGAACTGCCCGCCCAAGAATATGAACCGGTGCGGGAGCAGGACCAAGCCGAGTGTCGGCAGAGAATTAATCAGGCCCAAGGGGAACTGGAGCGTTTGGCGGGGATGCTGGCCCATAAGGGCTATCACCAGGCGGCGACCTACGTGGCCTCGGCGACCCACCGTCTGTTCAGCTATGTGCGGTTCTGGCTCCAGACCGGCGTGGCTGCCGCTCGGACGACCTCTTTGCTGGAGCGTTTGATGCGCGAGTTGGGGCGACGTCTAAAACGAATCGCCTTTGGCTGGTCTCAAGCTGGCGCGGCCAAGATGGCTCGCATCCTCATCAAGAAAATCTGCGACCCGCAGCAGTGGGCAGCCTACTGAAAAAAAACTAGGCATTACCGGAAAGGTCCGGATCCAGTCCCGGGGAGCCAAGGTCGTAACCCTCTAACCCCCCAATTCTGGGACGTTATCTGAGGATGAGATCTTTCTGTTTGCCAGACCAGTTCCAGGAACCATTGTCGGCGGGCTGGTTCTGGTTCTGCCACCGTTGCCGTTCCCGCCACGCTGACCATTGCCGTTGCCGTTTGTGGGCAGATACCCCATTGCCGAAAGTGCCGCCCAGCCAGTCCAGCCCTCCGCGACTCCAGCGTCTGCCAAGTCAACGGAGCCATTGCTGGAAGCCCGGCCCTCGTGGTGGCATTTTTTTCTGGTACCTGGTCTTTGCCTGGTTGTTGATCCCCTGGCTTATCGCGTGGTTCAAACGCCGCCAGACCTTGGTGCGTGTCTATGCGGACCGTGTGTCCCTCGAACGCGGTTTGCTCAAGAAGTGCTATCGTGAGTTTTTCATCAGCGACGTACGATCGATTGATATTGACCAGGGGATACTGGCCAAGTTGGTCGGCATCGGTAACCTGACGTTCTCCACCGCTGCCAGCATGGACGGTACCGAGTGCATTGAAGGCATTCCCAACCCGCAACGAGTTCGAGACTTGGTTGTCGCCCACAGGCAAGGGGTTTGAAGCTTTTGGTCGTCGTTTTGTGGATCGATCCAGCGACGCGGAAGGGGGACTTTCTGGACCAGTGGGTCTACAGTCGGCCTGTCCCTTGATGGCTCTGAACTACCGGCGCTCAGGCAGGTGCAGGAGGGCACGACGCCCTGGGTGATAATGCGCGTGCGGCAGCGGCCGTCGGGGGCGGTCTTTCTTGGCCTCTTGCGGGCCAAGATCAACTGCCCCTGTTCCGGACGGCCCCAATCGATGTTTT
>JBEKJO010000055.1:0-32900 GCA_050011195.1 Verrucomicrobiota bacterium
TGTGTTTCGCCGCGCCTCTGGGAGACTAAAATGGTGAACAACTCTGTCGCTCTGTTGAGTTTGGCGGCGTGCCGCGCCCGCGGCGCCGCCCACTCGTTGGTCCAGAGACGGCCTGCGCTGGATTTGGATTGAACAGAAACCCCACGAGCATCTTAGGACCTGCCGCTCTGCCAGCCCTCCTCATTGGGGCGCTGTTATTGGCCTGCCCGGCGGGCGCCCAGGATTCACCGGAAACCAACCTGTGGCAGGAGGTCGGTAAAATCCCGCAGAACCTTCTGCCCTCGGACGCCTGGGTCCAGCCCGACGTTTTTCGCTCCTTTAACCTCCAGCACTCCCGGCTCCGCCCGCTGCTCGGCCAGGCGCCAAAGGAATCCGCGCGACCGCTGGCCTCCTCGGGCGCGCTCATCTCCCTGCCCTTGCCGGATGGGACGCAGGCGCAATTCCGCTTTGTCGAATCGCCGGTCATGCATCCCGAGCTCGCCGCCCGGTTCCCTGAAATCAAGACCTACCGCGGGCGCGGCGTCGCTGACCCGGCGGCAACGGTTCGCTTCGACCTCACCCCGGCGGGCTTTCACGCCCAGATTCTCTCGCCGCGGGGCGCGGTCTATATCGAGCCGTATCTCCGCGGCAACACGAATCTTCATGTTGCCTTCTACCGCCGCGATTATCGCCCGGCGGCGCCGGACTTCGAGTGTCTCACCTCCGGCAGCGTGGCGGCGGCGCCTGCGGCGGCGGTCCCGCTGGCGGTTTCCGGCAGCAATCTCCGCACCTATCGCCTCGCCTGCGCGGCCACGGCCGAATACACCGCGTATTTCGGCGGGACTGTGCCCGCCGGCCTGGCTGCCATGGTCACCGCCATTAACCGGGTGACGGGGGTTTATGAAACGGAAGTGAGCATCTGCCTGGTGCTGGTCGCCAATAACGACTTGGTTATCTATACCAATGCCGCCACCGAACCGTACAGCAACGGCAACCCCTCGGCCCTGCTGACGCAGAACCAGGCGAACCTCGACTCGGTCATCGGCAGCGCCAATTACGACATCGGCCACGTTTTCGGCACGGCGGGCGGCGGCCTGGCGGCTGTCGGCGTCGTGGGCGTTGCCGGCCTCAAGGCCGAGGGTGAAACCGGCACCTACCCGCCCGTGGGTGATGCGTTTTACATTGACTACGTCGCCCACGAGATCGGCCATCAGTTCGGCGCCACGCACCCGTTCAACAGCAGCGTCAATGCTTGCGGCTATGGCAATCGCTGCGCCGCCACCGCCTACGAACCCGGCAGCGGTTCCACAATCATGTCTTACGCCGGAATCTGCAGCACCGACAACTTGCAGTCCCACAGTGACCCCTACTTCCACTCCGCCAGCCTCGAACAAATCCTCAACTACATTACCACCGGCGCCGGCAACAGTTCCGCCTCCGTCAGCGCCACCGGCAACGGCGTGCCGACCGTCAATGCCGGGCCCAGCTTCACGATTCCCATGGGCACTCCCTTTACGCTTACGGCGACGGGCAGCGATCCCGATGGAGAAACGCTGACCTATTGCTGGGAGGAACGCGACCTCGGACCCTCCACCACGTTGCAGACTCCGGACAACGGCAGCAGTCCCTTGTTCCGTTCGTTCGATCCGACGACCAACTCAGCGCGAACCTTCCCACAGTTGTCCAGCATTCTCAGCGGCACCACCACGCCTGGCGAAATGCTGCCGACGACCAGCCGGACGATGAACTTCCGCGTCACAGCCCGCGACAATTCAGCCGACGGCGGCACCACAGCCTCCTCCGATATGCAGGTCACCGTAACCACCAACGCCGGCCCGTTTGTGGTGACCTCCCCGGCTGCCGGCGTGACGTGGTCGGGCGGGCAAACCATTACCTGGAACGTGGCCGGCACCACCACTGCGCCGGTCAACGCAGCCAGTGTCACGATTCTGCTCTCGACCAATGGCGGCCTCTCTTTCCCGATTGTGCTCGCCAGCAACGCCCCCAACAACGGCGCCAGCACCGTTCTGCTCCCGATGCTTGCCTCCTCAGCCGCCCGCATTGAAGTCCAGGCCGCCGGCAACATCTTCTTCGCGATCTCGCCCGGCAATTTCTCCCTCATCGCCGTCTCTCCGCCGGTCCTGCAGCCGCCCCATCTCGCCAACGGCATCGCCCGGCTCGCCTGGACCGCGATTCCCGGTCAAACCTACCGCGTCCAATACAAGCCGACCCTGACCGCCACCCATTGGACCGACTTGCTGCCCGACATTACCGCCACCGCCTCCACCGCCTCGACGACCGACGCACCCGGCTCCGCCCCGCAACGCTTCTATCGCGTCCTCCTCCTGCCGTAGCCGGTCCCTCGCCCCCCTCGAACTTCGGACTTCCCACTCTCCTCCAGTTTGACAAATCGAGCTTCCAGTCGTAAGCTACGGTGATGGAGAATATTATGATAGCAACTACTGAAAGAATGCAAAAGAAGAGCCTTTCGCGGCCGGATGAAACCCGTTCGTTCGACAAAGGCAAGATTGAACTGGTAACCGTCAACGGCGTCACCTTCGGGCGCGCGACCCTGCAACCGGGCTGGAAATGGTCCACCTGCGTCAAACCTTTGGTGCACACCCAAAGCTGCGAGGCCGCTCACCTGCAATACCACATCGCGGGCCGCATACATGTCGTCATGGATGACGGCACCGAACAGGACTTCGGTCCCGGCGACGTGTCTTGCCTCCCGCCGGGCCACGATGCCTGGGTCGTCGGCAGTGACCCAGTCGTGGTCGTGGACATCTCCGGCATGAAAGATTACGCCAGGCATTAGTCCACCGGTGGGCTGGGCTCACTTCAGCCCACCCGCCCATGCCCACGTATCTCCCGCGCCCCGGCTCTTCTGTGGGCAGGTCGTCGGGGGCAGGGGTGTCCTCAAGACAGCTTCTTCAGGACCGCGGCGGCTCTCGCGGCGTCTGCGGCCGTGTCCAGCGCTAGATGAGTGACGTAGCGTTTGCCGAGGGCGGCAGCCGATAGCCCGCGGAGATTAAGGCCCGCTTCGGCCAGTGCCTGGGTTAGTTTTGCGCCCATTCCCGGCTTGTCCGACCCTTCGACGCGAAGGGAGTGAAGGCTCTCGGTTTTCTGGAACCCGGCAGCTTCGGCCGCCTTGATCTGTTTGGCGCCCTTCAGCGGCGTGACAAACAGCACCCCGCTACCCCGCTGCTCCGGCGCCCGGCGGGCGATAATGAACTCCAGGTTCGCGCCCGCCGCCGCCAGCGCCGCCAGCTTGTCCGCCAGGCCGCCCGGCCGATCATCAATGACCGTCGCCCATGTGTCGGTTTGGCTTACGTTAAGTTTCATAGCTATCCTCTTG
The DNA here is from genome assembly GCA_050011195.1 of Verrucomicrobiota bacterium. GTDB lineage: Bacteria > Verrucomicrobiota > Verrucomicrobiia > Limisphaerales > UBA8199 > PALSA-1440. The sequence goes on from JBEKJO010000055.1 coordinate 3,338, forward strand.
TTGCTTGTTGCTTTCCCATGCACCAAACCATCCCACAAGCGCGGCGTTTTCGCCATTCAAAAAGCGGCAGCTTCGTATTCGGTTGTGGCGAGGGCTTCTGGCTATGGCCCGCCGGAGCGGCTGTTCTTCAAGCGGTCGCCGCGACCGCCTTGGCGGCGGCTTGTGCGGCGGCCAGGTCTTCTTTGCGCTGCCGCAGGCTCTTGAAGAATTCGTAGCCTTCCCGGCAGCGGCGGACGCACACGTCTTTGTCCTCGAGCATGGTCTTGATGATGCGGAGGATCGGCTTGGGGCGCAGATAATAGGCGCGGTAAAAGCGGTCCACGGCCTCAAAGATGGCTTCCTTGCTCAGGCCCGGATATTCCAGGGCGCTTTGCTGGAAGCCGTCGTCTTCCACCAGGTCGGTCTTGTCCCGTTTCACGAACCAGCCGTTCTGCCGGGCCATTTCGTAAAGTTCGGTGCCGGGATAGGGTGCCGCGAGCGACACCTGAATGCTGAAGACATCGAGTTCCTGGGCGAAGCGGATGCTTTGCTCGATGGTCTCGGGCGTCTCCACCGGCAGGCCGAGTACGAAGGTACCGTGAATGACCACGCCGGCCTGGTGGCACGCCCGGGTGAAACGGCGCATCTCCTCCAGCGTCACGCCCTTCTTGACCCGCGTCAGGATGTCCTCGTTCCCGCTCTCGTAGCCGACGAGGAACAGGCGCAGGCCGGAGTCTTTGAAGGACTTGACCGTGTCGTAGTCCAGGTTGGCCCGGCTGTTGCAGCTCCACGCGACGCCGAGCGGCGCGAGCTTTTTGGCGATCTCGCGGGCGCGCGGGAGGTTGGCGGTGAAGGTGTCATCGTCGAAGAAGAACTCCCGCACCTGCGGGAAGAGCTTCTTCATGTAGGCCATTTCGTCCGCGACATTCTGCGGGGAGCGGACGCGGTATTTATGTCCGCCGATGGTCTGCGGCCAGAGACAAAAGGTGCATTGGGCGGGGCACCCGCGCCCCGTGTAAAGGCTCACATAGGGATGGAGCAGGTAGCCGATGAAATACTTCTCAATCTGCAGGTCGCGCTTATAGACGTCGGCCACCCACGGCAGCGTGTCCAGGTTGGCGATGAGTTCGCGCTCAGGGTTGTGCCTGATCCTGCCCTCTTTGTCGCGATAGCTCAGGCCGGCAATCGTCTCGAGCGGACGTCCTTCGGCCACCTCTTTGCAGGTGAAATCGAACTCCTTGCGCCCAACCCAGTCAATGGCCCCGGAAGCCTTCAAGGTCTCAGCCGGCAGCACCGCCGCGTGCGCGCCGACGAAGCCGATTTTGGTCTCGGGGCGGTTCTGCTTGATGGCCTCGGCGACTTTGCAATCGTTCTTCAGCGACGGCGTGCTGGTATGGACGATGATGTGGTCGTAGCCTTTGGCCTCTTCAAGGCACCGTTTGATGTCGATGTCATGCGGCGGGCAATCCAGCAGCCGGGCATTCGGCACCAGCGCGGCCGGTTGCGCCAGCCACGTCGGATACCAGAAGCTGGTGACCTCGCGCCGCGCCTGGTAGCGCGCGCCGGCGCCGCCGTCGAAGCCGTCGAAGCTCGGGGGGGAGAGGAAAAGCGTCTTCATTCAGTTCACAATATCGGGCGCAGCGGAGACCCGAAGCAGCCCCCGTCCGTCCTAAGTCTTCCTTGCCGCGCGCACCTTGGCCAGCAACTCATCCCGTTGCGAGGTGTCGCCGCTGCCGCAGGAGCCGCCGGCGCTGCCGTTGTTCCCGTTGTTCTGGAAGGCCGATTTGGCGCCCGCCAGGCCGTTATTGATCGCGGCCCTGGCTTCGGCGAGATGGCCTTTGCCAATCGAGACCCCGTTGAAGGCCTTGACCTGGCGGCCGGCGGTGTACGGTTTGGGCCGGGGCGCGAAGTTGTATCGGATATTCTTCCAATGGTCGCCGGGCTGATAGTTGGTGCCGAGCGCGCCGCTGGGATCGTAGCCGCAATGCATCATGCAATTCTCGCAGCGCGGGTCACGAGCCACGCCGTTCACGACGCCGTATTTGTTCCAGTCCACCTGGTCCAGCATCTCCTGGTAGTGCGCGTAATGACCGTCGGTCATGACGTAGCAGGGGCCCTTCCAGCCCTTGACGTTGCGCGTGGGGATGGCCCAGGCGGTGCAGGTTAATTCGCGTTTGCCCGCCAGGAATTCCTGGTAGACCACCGTGCCAAAGATGGTGAATCGTTCGCCCCATTCCTGGATCTTGGCGAACTTCTCCCGCGTCATCGCGCGCGTAAGGAAAAAGTCTTCTGGCTTGCGGCCCAGGCGCGCGGCCATGTCCTTTTTGGCGGCATCGTAATCGTAACCGGGGGAAATCGTGTGGCCGTCCACTTCGAGCGACGAGAAGAACTCGAACATCTGCTCCAGTTCCTTGACGTCGGTTTCTTTATAGACGGTGGTGTTGGTCGCGACCTGGTAGCCGAGCAGCTTCGCCATGCGGATCGCCTCGACGCCCTCCTTGAAGACCCCTTCGCGTTCCACGATCAGATCATGCGTGTATTCCAGTCCGTCGATGTGAACGTTCCAGTACAACCACTTGGTCGGCCTGATGACGGGACGGCCATCGTGCTTGCCTTTGCGGATGGCCTCGGCGTCTTTCTCGGAAATCAGTTTCTCGGAAAGCAACCGGGCCAGGATTGGCTCCAGCCCCGGCGAGTAAATGCTGGCCAGGTAATCTTTCAGCTTCTTGCGCATGAACATGCCGTTCGTGCAGACATAGACGATCCGGCCCTGGGCGAGCAGCCCGGCCACGAGTTCCTCGATCTTGGGATAGATCAGCGGTTCGCCGCCGCAGACCGATACCATCGGCGCGCCGCACTCCTGCGCGGCCGCCAGGCAATCCTCCAAGGTCATCATGTCCTTGAGGCTGGTGGAATACTCACGAATACGACCGCAGCCGGTGCAGGTCAGATTGCACGTATGGAGAGGTTCGAGCTGCAGCACCAGGGCGAACCGGGGCGTGCGCAGGATTTTGTGCTTGATGATGTGACGGGCGATCTTGGCCGTCAACGCGAGCGGAAATCGCATAGAACCAGTCTCAGGAGGGGGCTGTTTCGGTGGTAGGTTCGTTCGCAGGCAAGATCAGGTCCGGGTGCGCGGGTGGGGGATCGGCCTGCAGCAGTCCCGGCAGTAAGAAAGAGGCAGGCGAGACGCTTTGCGATGTATTGATGCCGCTGCAGCCGGCACCTAACAAAATGACGCCGCCCCACATTGCCAACCACGCAATTTTCCAGTTTAATCTCACTGCCAGATGATTATAAACTGATTCATGGCGTTCGCAACTCCTATTTCAAGGATATTGGTTGTGTTCTTGGTTTGCCTGGGCCTTCTCGCGCAGGCCCATCAAACCCTCGCAAATCCCCCCGCCGCCGAAACGGCCTTCGCCGCTTACGCGCAGCGGAACTTCCAGGCAGCGCAGGCGCACTACCGGGACGCGCCGGGCGAGGCGGCCGCAGCCTGGAAATTCGCCCGCGCGTGTTTTGACCTGGCCGACCTGGCCACCAACAAGACGGAACGCGCTTCCCTGGCGGAACTGGGAATTGCCGCCGCCCAAGAGGCGATCGCGCGCGAGTCCAATTCGGCGCCGGCCCACTACTACCTCGGCATGAACCTGGGACAACTGGCCACCACCAAAGGGCTGACCGCGCTCAGACTGGTGACCCGGATGCAGCGTGAGTTTACGCGGGCGCGCGACCTGGAGGAGCAACTGGACTGGGCCGGTCCCGATCGCAATCTGGGGCTGCTTTACCGCGGCGCCCCGGCCATCGGCAGCATCGGGAGCCGCAGCAAGGCGCGGGAACATCTGAAGCGCGCCGTGGAACTGGCCCCCGGGGATCCTGAAAACCGGTTAAACCTCATCGAGGCCTATCTGAAATGGGGCGAAACCAATAACGCCCGCCGCGAGCTGGCCGCGCTCGAAGATGTCTGGCCCGGCGCGCGCGCCAATTTTGTCGGCGAGGCCTGGGTGGCCAGTTGGGCGGATTGGCAACTGCGGCTGAAGAAGCTCAAGAAGAAGATCGAAGGCCTCCCCAAATCGCCTGGGGCGCCCCGCAATCAGCCGTAACCTGCCCGGAGCGGCCAGCCTCATTCATTCTGCGCTTTGGCGTCGAAAGTCCGCCTGCGCGTCAGGCGCAGGCCACGACCGTCCAATTCGTCTGGCCAAACCTGGCTTTGAACTTCTCGCTGAGTTCTTCCCCAGCCGCTTGGCCCGGCACGACGGCAAAGGTGGTCGAACCGCTGCCGGACATCAATGTGGCCGCCGCGCCGTTGGCGCGGAGGAATTCCTGGAACAACGCCAGCAATGGGTACTTCTCCAGCGCCGGCGCCTCGAGCGAGTTATAGAACTCCGCTCCCGCCGCCCCGAGGTCGGCGCTTTGCAGCAGGGAAATGAGCTTTTGCGCCCGCCCGGGGCGGCCGTTCAGCGCGCGCGGGAACCGCGCCAGTTGCTGATAGGCCCAGGCCGTGGCAATGCCGAAGCCGGGATGAATCAGCACAAACGCCGCGCCTCTCAAAGCGGGGAAGGATCCCAGCGGCTCGATCCGCTCGCCGCGGCCGGTCGCCAGCGCCGGCTGGCCTTGCAGGAAAAACGGGACATCGGACCCGAGGGACACGGCGATGACCTGCAACTGTTCCGGCGTGAGCGGCCCGTTGAACAGCTCGTTGAGCCCGAGCAGCGTGGTCGCCGCGTTGCTGCTGCCACCCCCCAAACCCGCCGCCAGCGGGATGTTCTTCTCGAGTTCCACGCGGACCCCCTCCTTGATCTTCGTTGTCTCCAGAAACATCGCCGCCGCACGATAGACCAGGTTTCGCGCATCCGTCGGCAGCCCGGGCGCAGTGCAACTCAGTTGTATGCTCTGGCCCGCCCGCGCGAACCTTAGCCGGTCGAACACCCGGACCGGATGCAGCACCGTTTCCAGCTCGTGAAAGCCATCCGCCCGCCGGCCGAGAATGTTCAGCAGCAGGTTCACCTTGCAGGGCGATGATTTTTCCAGCGACACGCCGATTGATTTGCCACAAACCGGCGGAAAAGGACACAAAAAGTTGACCCGCCGCGTCCGTGCGGGTGTTGACCCTTCCACCTCAAAAAAAGAGCGCCAGCACGGGAATGCTGGCGCAGCTTCAATCGGCAGCCGGAAGGGACCTTACTGGGTATTGAAGATCTTGAAACGGCTTCCCGGGACCCAGGGCGCTATGTCGCCACCGCTGAAACCCATGTTGGTGTCCGTCGCGAACAGAGAGTCGTCAATGACGTCCGGCGCATAGTTGTCCGGATACCTCGGGGTAGGCGTGAGGTAATCGGTGAAAACCGGATCGTAAGGCGGGATGGGAGCGGTCACGACTTCATAAATGCCAACGCCCGTCCGCGCGAGGGTCTTATTCAGCCCGCGAATGAAGCCCGTGGCGTAATGACCGCCGGGTTGCTCGAACAAAGCGGTCTGCTCAATGGAGCGGCGCATTTCGCCGAGACGGGCGAATTCGGTCATGTTGCTCATGCCGCGTCCGAATTTCTTTTCTGCGCTGGCGCAGCCGGAACTCAGGGCTCCGGCGATCGCCAGAGTGGCGAGGAAGGGAAGTATGTTACGCATAATTCTTCGTTTCTGCCATCCAGCTTAACGAATCCTGACGGCTTGTAAAGGGCGAAATGAAAAAAGGTGAACCATGAATCCCTGGCTTCTTTCCCTGTCACGTCCCTCGCACCACATCCCCCGCGCCCTCCGCCGCCTCGCGCTTCCTCTCTTGCCGCTCCCAGTACCAGGCGACCCAGATGGCGATTTCGTAGAGAATCTGCAACGGCAGGGCCATCAATATCTGAGTGATAATCTCGGGTGTGGTGAGCACCGCGCCCAGAAAACAATTAATGATGATCACGTAACGCCGGGCCTTGGAAAGCATCGTGTAATTCAATATCCCAATCTTCACGAGCACCAGCAGGACTACGGGCATTTCAAACCCCAGCCCCATCCCGAGCATGAACTTGCAGACAAAACTGATATAGTCCTCCGCGCGCCACTGCGACACGCTGAATCCAAGCCATTCCGTGTACTTCACCGAGGCCGTTAAGGCCACGGGCATCAGGACAAAATAGCAAAACGCTACACCCGCCAGAAAAAGTCCCAGCCCGTAGAAAAGCCCGCGATAGATGTATTTTCTCTCCTTCATCTTTAGCGCCGGGAACACAAAGCTCGCCACAAAATACAAGATAAACGGTGAGGCGAGGAGGACCCCCGCATACATCGCGACGTGCACCGCCACCAGAAATGCTCCGGCGGGACTGAGACTGACGATGGGAATGGCAAACCTCTGCGCCTCGGTCGGATCGGAGTCCGCGCGCAGACCCAAAAACAGGTTGGTGCCCAAGGCCACCGGCTCGAGATGGAGCGTGACGAACCGGTTTGTGGCGAAATTCAGGGCCTTTTGCTGGGCCGGCGGCAATTGAAAGATACCCAGACGGTTCGTCCCAAACAGGAACGTCACCACTTGCGTCTGCTTGGGGTAGCTGACCCGCGCATGTCTCATCGGAAAGGTCAGTGCGGACACGACCCAATCGCCGGCGATGAGGCAAACCACAAAAGCCACCCCCAGAGCCGAGAGGCTCTTGATCAGCACCCAACGGAGATCCTCCAGGTGCTCAAGGAAAGACTTGACCGGGCCGCCCTCCTTGTCTTGGTCGGTGCCAGTACGCCACTCCTCGGACTCTTCGGGCATGCGCGGGAAGAAACCGGTGGCGCCTTATGCTTTTTGTTCGGTGGACTGGGTAACCGCGACGGGTTTCTCAGTCGGCGAAGTGGTGGTGATCTGCTTGGTCTGACTGACCGGAGTGGGATCAGCCTCCGCGGCGTTGTGAATCTCGTCCGTGACTTCCCGTGTCGCCTTCTTGAACTCTTTGATCCCTTGCCCCAGCCCTTTGGCCAGCTCCGGAATCTTACGGGCGCCGAAGAAAATCAGGATCAACGCCAGAATTAAGACAATCTGGCTGCCGCCCATGTCGAACAGTGCAAACATAATATTCATAAATTAGCAATCAATGCCGATACAGCCTAAGCCCCTGGCAAGTAATAGTAAAGCTGCAAAAGAGCCCCGTTCGCCGGGCGCATCCGGGGCTTATCAGCCCGCCAAAGACGGAACGGCCCTTGCCGGCTTCCTGAGCGCAAAGCCGATGGAACACCGCCCCTCCGGGGACGGCCCCGGGATGCCCGCGCGATTCGGGGCTCTGGCCCCGGCGCCGGACTACTTGGGCGGGGTCAATACGATGAAGTCGTCGCGGCGATTCTTCTTCCAGGCGGCTTCATCATGGCCCGAGTCCACCGGACGGTCTTTGCCGTAGCTGATCGTATCGACCTGGGTGGGGTCGATCCCCAGGCGTATGAGTTCTTCGCGCACCGCCAGCGCCCGCCGTTCGCCAAGCGAGCGATTGTACTCTTCCGTGCCGCGTTCGTCGCAGTTGCCTTCGACTCTAACCGCCTTGCCCGAGTTGGCCTTCAAATAATCCGCCACCGCCGCCACTTTGGGCTTCTCGGCAGTCTTAAGGACCGCGCGGTCGAAGTCGAAATAGACCGTATCGGTCTTGAGGGCCTGCGCGTCCTCAATCCAGCCTTGATGCAAGTCGGCTGAGTTCTGCGGATGCGCATTTGGGACACCGAATGGATTAGGTTCCGTTGACGGTGTCTCGCCCGGCTTGAACGGGAAACCGGGACCCGCATTATCCCCTACGGTCCCCGTCCGCGGGTTCGGGAGCGGCGTCTGGTTGACAGGGTGTTTTCGGCAGCCGGAGGCTGCGACGGTCAGGACTAATCCGATTACCAACAGGTTGGCAAACTTGTTCACTTTCATATTTTCATCTTTCATGGACGGGCTTATTTAGCCCAACTGGGTTGTGACTGCGAGCTAATTCCCGGAATCCGGGAAACATCTTTGACTTGTTTCGTCGGCACGTCAAGCAGAGAGAGTGTATAATGCCCCGCGTGCCGCCGCCCGAAGGCCAGCGTCCGGGAATTCGGCGCCCAGGACGGGTCTTCGCCTTCGACGAGCGATATCGCGGTGCCACCCTCGGCCGGCACCACGCAGATCTGGAACCCGGACCGGTATTGCGCCGTGAACGCGATCCACTTGCCGTCCGGCGACCAATCCGGCTCCGTGGGACTGGGCGTGCCGCCGGTCGGGATGTCCTGCAAGGCTCCGCCCGAGGCGGGCACTTTGCACAGCGTCCGGTGCTCTGTCTCCTTGGCCGCGAAACAAATCCATTTCCCATCCGGCGACCAGCAGGGCGACGACTCATCCTGCGGCGACTTGGTCAGCCGCTTCAGATCGCTGCCGTCGGCGTTGGACACATACAGGTCCACCCAGCCGTCTTTGTCCAGAATCATCGCCACCTTGCTGCCGTCGGGCGAGGCCGCCGGGCTTATATTCGACCCGCCATACCGGGCGAAAGCCCGGCGCGCGCCCGTGGAGAGGTCGTGATAAAAGATGTCGGCGTGGTTGAGTTTGTAGGAAACGTAGTAAATTGCCAGATGCCCCGGCACCCAACAGGGCGCCGCCACAAGGTTGTTGTCCTTGGTCACCGCCTGTGCGTTGTGGCCGTCGAAATCGGCGACGTAAATCTCGCTGGTCGGGCTGTTCTCGCCTTTGAACGCGAGCTTCGTTTGCGCGATGCCTTTGCGGCCTAAGGCTTGGACGAAGTCATCCGCGAAGGCATGAACCTGCCGCCGCAGGGCTACGCCGGAGTAGGCCTTGGAAACGAGCGTGCTCTTGTTGTGCGGATCAGTGGCCCGCGCCTGCAGGTTGCCGTTGTTGCTGCCGGTAATCAGGTATTGCGCCGCCTCGGCGTTGGTGAACGCGAACCCTTGAACGTAAAGGTCGAATTGCAGCGCCGTGGCCGCCTCGCCGGTCAGGCCGCTTATGGAAACCCAAATGGGCTTGGCCTGCCCGGGAAGCTCGACCTCTTTATGGACGTCGAGCTCGGTCTGGGCCATCAGGCTGGTGACGGCTGTGAAGCACGCAAGAAAACTAAGCCGCTGGAGAATTGAATTGGTCTGTTTCATCAAGTTAATCGTTTGGCTTTGAGGTCGAATCTGATCGTGTAAGTGCGCTGCTTGTCTTTCGCACCTTCGGGAAACGGCTTGATAAAGGTCACGCGCTCGAGCGTCCGCTGGACGGATTTGTCCACGCTGGAATCGCCCGACGGCGTGATGATGCGCGCCGACAGCACAGTCCCATCACTCGCGATTATGACCGTTGCCTTGGTAACAGCCTCGTCACTGGCCGTATTCTCCGGTGGTGTCCAGTCATGCCAGTAAATGCTTTGGACCACTTGGTCGTAGCCGGCGTAAGCTTCGCCGCTACCGCCGGGGCCGTAGGCTTCGATGGTTATCCCCGGTGAGACATCGTTGCGCAGGTTGCGGGCTGTTTGGCCAATCAAGTTCGCCGCCCGCTTCCGCGCATCGGCCAGTCGCCGCTCCTCGCTGTTGGTGCTAGGCGTCGTGGTGGGCGTCTTCACGGTCTGCCCGGTATCGGGCCTGCGGGTCACCGGCGTCAGGCTGACTTCCGGCTTCTTCGGCTTGTGCTCGTTATTCGTCTCCAGCGAATTCGGGTCGGGCTTGGTCGGTTTGACCTCCTCAACAGGCTTCCGGGGCGGTTCCGGCTCCCGCACCTTGGGCGGCTCCGGTGGAGGCGCAGGTTGCGCAACGGGCGGTGCAGGTGGCGTCAGCGGGGCGGGCGGCAGCGGTGTCGCATGGGGATTGCCGCCGCCGGAAAGCGCTGCGTCAATTAGCTTCCCGGGGATGACGTCAAGGATCGGCGAGTTGTCCGACTTGCTCTTCGACGAGAGGAACGCCGGGCCGACCAGCAAAATCACCGCCAGCAGCAGGTGAAACCCTGCCGAGGCGATGAAGCATTTCTGTTGCAGCCTGTTCATTGGCGTTTGGGCGGCTCGGTCCGCGGGGAGAGGCGGGTGATGCCGTGCCGCTGGCAACGATCAATCACCGCTTCCACATCTTTCCACCGGCTGTTCTCATCGGCGCGAAGATAGACCACCAAATTGGGATTCGCGAGGAAGTCCCGGGCTAACGCCGCCTCGACTTGATCGAGCGACAGGCGGCGGCGGTCGAGCAGCAAGACTCCCTGCGGACTGACTTCGACCGTGCGAACATCCTTGTGCTCGATGGGCCGGTCCGGCTTGCCCCCTGTGGGGAGCTTCAGGTTCAAGCCCTGCTCGAGCAAGGGCGTGGTGATGACGAAGATGATCAGCAGCACGAACGCCAGGTCCAACAGCGGGGTGATGTTGATCTCGCTCAACGTCACCAGCGAACTGCGTTGGGAAAAGCGCCGCATAGTCAGCCTACAGTCGCAACTTGCAACCAATCACCTGTCACCTGTCTATTCCTCTTCAAGGTATTCCGTCTCCATCTTCGACACCAGTTCCTGCGCGAAATTATCCAGTTCCACGGTCAGCACCCGCAGGGTGTGCACCAGCCAGTTGTAAGCGAACATGGACGGGATGGCAACCAAGAGTCCAGCCACGGTGGTGATGAGCGCCGCCGACACGCCCGGCGCCATGGCCGCCATCGTCGCGACGCCCTGCTGCGCGATGTGGCCGAAGGTGCTCATCACGCCCCACACCGTCCCCAGCAAGCCCAGGAACGGCGCCCCGCTGACGGCAATGGCCAGCAGGATCAGGCCCGACTCCAGCTTGAGCGATTCCTGCGCAACGGTGTTTTCCAGGGACCGTTTCACGTGCTCCATGCCTTTCAGCGAGACAAACTTCTTGCGGCCGTTGCCGTCGGGGTTTTTCAGCCGCGCGTCCAGCTCCAGGCTGCCGGCCTGATACACCATGAAGAGCGGGCAGCCGTCCGCCTGGACCCGGCGGTCAAAGACATCCAGCACGTTTTTCTGCGTGCGATATTCCGAGTTGAAGTAATGGTTGAGCTTTTTGGCGCGCCGCATCTGCACGGCTTTAGCGATCATGACGGACCACGCGATAATGGACAAGAGGAGGAGACAGAAGACAACAGCCTTCCCTTCCGGCGTGGTTCGCCTCCAGATAAAAAGCAATTCCGCTTCATCGGTGTTGAAACCGGCGGCAGCTAAAAAAACAGGTACATTCATTCCGACACGATCTGACTATGACTCCGCGAACTTGGTCGTGAGGAATAGAAGCGCCCAAGCGGAACTCGGTCAAAAAACAACCAACCAGACCCAAAAAACAAACCCAACGGCACCAGTTCTAACAACGTCTTCAATTAATGCAAACACAAAATTCACCAGAATTTTGGGGCAGTGACCGCCGCTTGTCCAGACCCCATTGGGCTATGAAATCAACCGGGACGCATCTCGACTCTTCAGCCCTTTTAACCTGTTTGCCTCTCTTGCTGCCCATCGTGCGTGGCGGTGACTTCCACCAAATCCGCCGCGAACGCATCCACGTCCTCGACCGTCGTGTCCCAACTGCACATGAGCCGGGCATTGCCCTGGCTGACGTGCGTGTAGAATTTCCACCCGCGCTGGTGCATGTCTTGGACGACCTCATCCGGCAGCCGGGCAAAGACCGTATTGGTCTGGACCGGGTGCGCGATTTCCACGTGAGGCAAGCGGCGAATGGCTGCCTCCAGCCGCCGGGCCATCGCGTTCGCGTGCTTGGCGTGCCGCAGCCAAGCGCCATCTTGCAACATCCCGACCCACGGCGCGGAGAGGAACCGCATCTTCGAAGCGAGTTGCCCGCCCTGTTTGCAGCGATAATCAAACTCGCGCGCCAGTTCGGGATTGAAGAACACGACCGCCTCGCCCAGCGCGATCCCGTTCTTGGAGCCGCCGAAGCAGAGCACATCCACCCCCGCTTCCCAGGTGATCTCCTTGGGCGTGACCCCTAGCGCGACGACGGCATTGGCAAACCGCGCCCCGTCCATGTGCACGCGCAAATGGAACCGCCGCGCAACATCGGTCACCGTCCGCAGCTCGTCGAGCGAATACACCGTGCCCAGTTCCGTCGCCTGCGTCAAACTGAGCACGCGCGGCTTGGGATAGTGAATATCCGTCCGCTTGTTGACCGCGCGGTCAATGGCCTTCGGATCGATTTTCCCGTCCGCGCCCGGCAGCAGCAGGACCTTGCTGCCGTTGGCGAAGAACTCCGGCGCGCCGCACTCGGCGGTTTCGATGTGCGCCTGCTCGTGACACAGAATGCTGTGATACGACTGGCAGAGGGAGGCCAGCGAGAGCGAATTGGCTGACGTGCCGTTGAAGACAAAAAACACCTCACAGTTGGTCTCGAACACGTCGCGGACCAGGTTGGACGCTTTATCCGTCCAGGTGTCGTTGCCATAACTGACTTCGTGGCCCTGATTGGCCTCGGCCATCGCGGCAAACGCTTCCGGGCAAATCCCGGCGTAATTGTCACTGGCAAACTGGCGGCGGGTATTTACTTCAGCACTCATGTCCGCATTCTAAAGACTCGGCTGCCGAATGAAAGCAGGGAATTGAGGTGGAGTTGTGCAAATTCTGCTTGCGTTCGGTGCGTAGGTGAAATCTGCTTTCCGGGATGTCCGCCGCCAACCCAGTTCCTCAGAACGCCTTGCGATGTTGACGACCGGACTTTTCCGCCGCAAATCCCTCGACCAATTGGTCGGCGAGACCGCCGACCCGCGCCATCAACTCCGCCGCGCGCTCGGCCCGCTGCAGCTCACCATGCTCGGGGTTGGTGCCATTGTCGGCGCGGGCATCTTTTCAACGCCCGGCACCGCCGCGGCCGGCGGCGCGGGGCATATCGGCGCGGGGCCGGCGCTGGTGATTTCGTTCCTCATCGTGGCGGTGGCCTGCGGGTTTGCGGCCCTGTGCTACTCCGAGTTCGCGGCGATGGTGCCGGTGTCCGGCTCAGCCTATACGTATGCCTACGCCACGCTGGGGGAACTGGCCGCCTGGCTGATCGGGTGGGACCTGATTCTCGAATACGCCATCAGCAACGCCGCTGTGGCGGTGTCCTGGTCGGGCTACTTCCAAGTGTTGCTCGACGGCCTCCATGTTCATCTTCCCGCCTGGCTGGGAACGGATTTTCGCTCGGCGATGCAGGCCGCCGCCCAGGTGACCGCTGCGCAGGCAGCCCAGCTTGAGCCGGCAAAGTTTGATCCAGGCGTGCTCCACGACGCGCTGGCCTGGCAGAGGGCCCCCCAATTGGCCGGCCTGCGGATCATTTTCAACCTGCCGGCTTTTGGCATCGTGTTGCTGGTCACGTGGATTGTGCTGATCGGCATTCGCGAAACGGCGCGCTTTAATACGGCCCTGGTCATCGGGAAACTGGGCATCGTGCTGTTTTTCCTTGTGCTCGGCGCGATGTACATCCGGCCCGAAAACTGGACTCCCTTCGCGCCCAACGGCCTGAAAGGGATTTCCAGCGCGGCGGCGATCATCTTCTTCGCCTATATCGGGTTCGACGCGGTCTCCACCGCGGCGGAGGAGACGCGCAACCCGCAGCGCGACATGCCGATAGGCATCATTGCCAGTCTAGTGATCTGCACGGTGCTTTATGTCGCTGTAGCGGTGGTGCTCACCGGCATGGCCAAATGGAACACGCTCGGCAACGCGGAACCGCTGGCTTACGCGTTCTCCTCCCTCGGGATGAAATGGACCGCCGGCATTATCGCCCTGGGCGCGATGGTGGCGACGACCTCGGCGCTTGTGCCCTATCAGGCCGGCCAGCCGCGCATCTTTCTCTCCATGGGCCGCGATGGACTGCTGCCGCCCTGGGCGGCTAAAGTGCATCCGCGCTTTCGCACGCCGCACGTTGCCACCATCCTCACGGGCATCTTCGTCGCGCTCTGTTCTTCGGTCGCCAACATCAACGAACTGGTGGAATTGACTAACATTGGCACCCTTTTCGCCTTCGGGCTGGTGGCGGCGGGCATTATTATCCTGCGCCGGGCTGAACCGGCCCGGCCGCGGCCATTCCGCACCCCGCTCGTGCCGTGGGTGCCGCTGGGCGCCATCGCCTGCTGCGGCTACCTGATGTTCGAGCTGCCGCGCGTAACCTGGATTCGCTTCTTCGGGTGGATGGGGGTAGGGCTGATCTTGTATTTCCTCTACGGGTTCCGCCGGAGCCGGGTGGGAACAGGTCTCGGGCGAGCACCCCAAGCCCCGGGGCCATTACCTGGGCCCGGGGAATGACGCTTTGGCTTCCTTCAAAGTCACCATGTAATTCTTCCCGCTGGCGAGGCATCGCCTCACCCAGCGAACCCAGACGCGATGCGCCACCAAATCGTTGCTGCCGGTGATTCGTTCATCGGTCAGGACCGCAGTTCGGTCCACCTTCGGCCTGAGGCGCCAGGCCTGGGCTTCTGCGCCTTTGGATGCTTCACAATAGTCCAGCAGTCTGCCTCCCTCTTTCCAATAAACGAGCGCCTCGACCAAATCGCCGCGATCCACCTCGGTTGCGCACACGGAGAAATGGTTGGTGGCGTGCGAGGAGAAATTCGCGGTCCAGTACTGGAGGCAACGCTCGATGCCCGGGGAGCGGAAGTCTGCCGGCGCAACCGGCGAGGCATGGTGGTGGGCGCAGCCGGTCAGCAGTAAAATAAGCAGAAGCAGTGTTCGCATAGCGTCAGGGGTCGGCCCAATCATTGATTCACGCACCGGATTCCGCCCGGCTTTAGGGCGACCTTGACCGTTCCCAATATCAGGCCAAAACTCACAGCACTGACCTTAAACGGCTGCCATCAGGGGTCAAGAGCAAACGACCGAAATGCAAAGAAATGGCTTGTAACCGCGCCTGGTGATGCTACGTCTGGTAACGAAACAACATGAACAGAAACAACAATATTATGACAAATCTGAGCAATCTGTGGTTCCGCTCCCTGGCGCAGGTGGCGGTCGTCTGTCTGGCGCTGTCTTTCAGCATGAAACTTTCTGCCGGCCCGGCAGCGCCGGGCGATCTGCTGCGACAAGCCTACACGGCGCTGGAGCAGGCCGATCACGACTATAAGGGGCATCGAATCGCCGCTATGAAGCAAATTGAAGCCGCCGGGAAGCTGCTGGGGATCAATCTCCGTGGCGACGGCAAAGGCCATGAAAAGCAGGGGGTATCCGATCAACAATTGCGCGCCGCTCAAGCGTTGCTCGAACAGGCCGTCCCCGGACTGACCGGCAAGCCGCTCAAGCACGTTCATCGCGCGATAGCGCAACTGAACACCGCACTGAGCATAAAATAGCCGCTCCACTCGCCTGGCTCTCGGTTGGGCTGATCATAGCTTCGCCTGGGGTCTTGTGCAGATATAGCCCCGCACTGAAGGTATTAGGATTCGGGGCCTGTCTTGCGCCCGGGAATAGCTGGCAGGAATTTTATTTTCCGGGGTTGACATTCAGGCCGGAAACACCGTTACTAGGCCCATATGGAAAGATTCACTAATCTAACACCGCGACAATTACGTCGGGCAGCAAACGTCAAAGAACGAATTGATGCCCTGCAGGAGGAACTCGGCGAACTGCTTGGGGCTTCGGCTCCGGCTGCCGCCGCAGCGCCGAGGCGGAAAAAGATAAGCGCCGCCGGGATTGCCAGAATCCGCGCTGCGCAACGAGCACGCTGGGCAGTGATTAAGAGATCCAACGCCACAGCCAAACCCGCCCCGAAGCGCAGACGGAAGCTTTCTGCGGCCGGCCGGGCAAGACTGGTCGCCCTGGCGCGCGCTCGTTGGGCGAAAGTCAAAGCCGCAGGCAAGACTCGTCTGTAAACGGTTCTCTCCGAACCGAAGACGGGGTCAAAGCCATCCGCGTCCCGGTGACCGTTCTCGTTTGAGAACGCGATCCCTGCTGCCGGCCTTCCGAGGGTCATTCCCTCGCATCGCTTCTACGCGCGCGCCTGCTTCCAGGCCGCCGGCGTGGGCAGCCGATATAAGCCCTGGCGTTCTCGAAGAGCGTCCGGGTTTTGGTCTCGTTCAGCGTTAGGCGCTGCACTTCCAGCCATCGTTTCAGCCGCCGCAGTACACGTATGTCATTCAGCGCGCCACGTACTTCCTTGACCCCTCCCTCCGGCCCGGTAGTAAATGGGGGATGCTCGCCCTCATCGTGAAAGCGCCTCAGGCGACGGCCTGCGACCTGGTGAGAAATGCTTATGGCTGAAATCAAATTCTCCTGCCCCCAATGCGGGCAGCACATCTCCGGCAGCGAACAGTGGTCAGGGCATCAGATCCAATGCCCGACCTGCGCCACGACCCTCACCGTGCCCCAGGCTCTTCCGCCTCCGGCGCCCGTTGCGCCCGTTCCCAAATCGCTGATCCCTCAACCTCCAGTGTCCCACAGCCCCAAGCTTTCTGCCGGGGCGACCCAGGTCGCGCGTTCGACTCCCCCGGGAACGATTCCACTCAGACAACCCGCGGCGCGCCCACCGGGAAATAAAAGCCCTCTGCTGAAATATGCTGTGTATGCCATCGTGTTGGCCACGCTGGGTGGGGCAGGTTACATCTTCCTGCCACCCTTGCTGAGCAAGATACAAGACAGCATGCATTCCAAACCGACCCAAGCTCAGCCCGCCTCGAATAGCGGTGGGACCGGCCCCCTGGGCGAAGTGAACGATGCAATGGACGTGTCGGACGCTATGGAGGGCGGCTCATCATCAAAACCGCGCCCTGCCACGGCCCGACAGCCAGTGGCCGCCCAAACACCAACGACCCCCGCCGCCACCTCCGCGGTAAGCTCCACCAACGACGCCTCCCGGGCGAGGCACAGACAGCCCAGGCAAACTGACCCCGCTAGCAACGGGCATCAGTAGGACAACGCTCCCCTTACCCGCGCAGTGTCAATGAAAGGCAGTTTGAAGGAGGTGCGGTGATAGACGTTGTTGCCGATGTACTTCTCGTTCGTGAGGACTTGATGGACGGTGCCCTTGGTCCAGGCCCCGGCCGAAATCCGTAAGCGGGCCTTGACCGCGAAGAGCAGTTCCAGCCACAGATTGCACCGATCTCACAGATGAAGGAGAAAGGATTCTTCTTTGTGCAATCTGTGGCTTCTTTGGTTGCTTGGTTCCATCCCATCCGTGGCCAGAACGGTCGGGAACGACGAGGCAAAGAGTGTCAAAGAGTTGCAGCCGCTCCCCGGATTGGGCAGAATGCCATCTTGATGGACCGCGCCAACAACTTGCGCCCAACCATTCTGCTTTGCGGCCTGCTCAGCATCGTCACCCTGGCCGCCTATTGGCCGGCGACGCGCTTTGATTTCATCAACTACGACGACCCGCTTTACGTGGCCGACAACCCCCATGTCCAGGCAGGGCTGACCTGGGAGGGGCTGGTTTGGGCCTTCGGGCGGGTCCACGGTTACCGGACTTACTGGCATCCCTTGACTTGGGTTTCTCATATGGTGGACTGCCAGTTGTACGGTTTGAAGCCTGGCGGTCACCATCTGACGAGTCTGCTCCTCCACGCGGTCAATGTGGTCCTGGTGTTTTTGGTTTTCAGGCGAATGACCGGGGCGTTTTGGCGGTGCGTGGTACTGGCGGCGTTATTTGCGCTCCACCCGCTGCAGGTGGACTCCGTGGCCTGGGTGGCGGAGCGCAAGACCCTGCTGAGCGCCTTTTTCTGGTTGCTGGCCACCGGGGCTTATGTGGGCTATGCCGAAGTCCCGGGTTCGACGTTCGAGGTTCAACGTTCGATGTTCGATGTTCGGCCCTCCCCGCCCGCGTCCCCCGCTTCTCGACGCTTTTGGTACTGCGCCGCGGTGGTCTTGTTCGCCCTGGGCCTGATGTGCAAACCCGTTTTGGTCACCTTTCCCTTTGTGCTGTTGCTCCTTGATTACTGGCCCTTGTGCCGCCTTGAACTCAAAACTCAAAACTCAAAACTCAAAACTCTCCTCCTCCTGCTCCGGGAGAAAATCCCGTTCTTGGGTCTGGCCGTCGCCTCCAGCGTGATCACCATCATGGCTCACCACGCTCTGGGCAGCCTGGATTCTGTCTCAGGGTTGCCCTGGGGCACGCGCATCGAAAATGCCCTGGTGTCCTATGTTCGCTACCTGGGGAAGACCTTTTGGCCGTCCCGCCTCGCGGTCTTTTACCCCTATCCCGCCGCCTGGCCGATGTGGGAAGTGGTCACGTGCGGACTGCTGCTGCTGGTCATCTCCAGCCTGGTTCTGGCCACGGCCCGAAGCCGTCCGTGGTGGTGGGTGGGCTGGTTTTGGTTTTTGGGTGTGCTCGTGCCGTTCATTGGGCTGGTGCAGGCGGGAGCGCAAGCGATGGCCGATCGGTTCATGTATGTTCCTGCCATTGGTCTATTCGTGGCCATGATTTGGGGATTGCACGGGTTGGCCAGGGAGAGGCGTTATCAGCAGATCGGGTTATCGGTGGCGGGTGGTGCGGCGATGGTCCTCTGCCTCGTGTTGACGCGGCAACAGCTCGGGCATTGGAAGAACAGTGAAACGCTGTTCCAGCATGCGCTTGACGTTACGGAGAACAATTACCTCGCGCACAACAATCTTGGCTACGCCCTCGACAAGAAAGGCCAAATTGACGAGGCGATCAACCAATACCAGCAAGCCATCCGCGTGCAACCGGCTGACGCCGGTGCTCACAACAACCTCGGCGTCGCCCTCGTCAGGAAAGGCCAAATTGACGAGGCGATCAGCCAATACCAGCAAGTCATCCGCCTGGACCCGGGTTATGCCGAGGCCTACTACAACCTCGGCCTCGCCCTCGTCAGGAAGGGCCAAATTGACGAGGCGATCAACCAATACCAGCAAGCCATCCGCCTCAAACCGGATGACGCCCTGGCCCACAACAACCTCGGCACCGCCCTCGGCCGGAAAGGCCAAATGGACGAGGCGATCCGCCAATTCCAGGAAGTCCTCCGCCTGAAACCCGATTTCGCCGAGGTCCACAACAACCTCGGCAACGCGCTCGCCGAGAAAGGCCAAATGGATGAGGCGATCCGCCAATACCAGGAAGCCATCCGACTGAAGCCGGATGACGCCCTCGCCCACGACAACCTCGCTCGCGCACTGAGAAGGAAGCACGCTCCGGCAAGCCCGTGATTCATGGGCGGGGCCGTTGGAATCGGGGACCGCGCCCGCAAAAACCTCCATGTCGTGCTCGCCACCAAGACCGATTCACCGCCGCCGGCAGGCGCCCCCCGCCAACCCCGAAGTGGCTTGCCCAAGTCCCTGTGGCTTTTGGGTTGAACTCAACGCCGCCTTGCGCAAAAGTCTCCCTCCTCGATGGACCGGACCGACCATACGCGGCGCACGATTCTCATTGGTGTGCTCCTGGGCGCGCTGACGCTGGCCAGTTATTGGCCGGTGCTGCGGAATGAATTCGTCACTTTTGATGACCCCGATTACGTCAGCGAAAACCCTTACGTGTTGCGGGGTTTGACCTGGCAAAATGCGGCCTGGGCGTTTCAGACGGCGCATGTGGCCAACTGGCATCCGTTGACCTGGCTTTCGCACATGCTCGACGTGCAGCTCTTTGGCTTGAACCCCGTCGGCCACCACCTGACCAGCCTGCTGTTCCACCTGGCCAATACCTGCTTGCTCTTTGCGGTCCTGCGGCGCATGACCGGCGCAGTCTGGCGCAGCGCCGTGGTGGCCGCCCTGTTCGCTGTCCATCCCCTCCACGTTGAATCCGTCGCCTGGGTCTCGGAACGAAAGGATGTGCTCAGCACGCTCTTTTTCATGCTGACCCTGTGGGCCTACGCCCGCTACGCGGAAGGCAGAAGGAAGAAGGAAGAAGGCAGAATGCAGAATCCAGCGCTACCCAACACGCAACACGCAACACGCTATTACCTTCTTTCCCTGTTCTTCTTCGCCTGCGGCCTGATGAGCAAGGCGATGCTGGTGACGCTGCCGTTCGTGCTGCTGCTGCTCGATTACTGGCCCCTGCGCCGCCTTAAACTCAACACTCAAAACTCAACACTCAAAACGCTCCTCCCCCTCCTTCGGGAAAAGCTGCCGTTCCTGCTTCTGGCGGCCGCCTCGAGCGCGGTGACCTTCGCGACCCAGCAGAACGCCGGGGCGGTCCGTTCGCTGGAGGCGTTCTCGCCCGGCTTCAGGATTGCCAACGCCGTGGTATCCTACGCCCGCTATCTGGGCAAGATGATTTGGCCGGCCAGACTGGCTGCCTTCTATCCCGCTCCAACCGAGTGGCCGCTCGCGTGGGTCTTCGGCGCGGCCCTGCTCCTGGCGGCCCTTACCGCCTTGTGTCTCTGGCAGGTCAAACGGGCGCCGTACCTGGCTGTCGGCTGGTTCTGGTATCTGGGCACGCTGGTGCCGGTCATTGGGATTGTACAAGTAGGCGCGCAGTCCATGGCCGACCGCTACACCTACCTTCCGCTGATCGGTCTGTTCATCGCCTTGGTCTGGGCCGCAGCGGAGTGGGGCAGGGCCGATTCAAGTTTCGATGAAACTGTAGCCGCCGACGGCAGTCAGCGCACTTTTCCACAGTCAGTGGAATCAGCGCCGACTGCCGTCGGCGGCTACGCTTTGCCTCCCCCCCGCCTCGGGGGAAGCGTCTTGCGCACGGGCGCGGCCACTGTGGTGCTGCTGCTTTGCGCGGCCCTGACCTGGCGGCAAGCGGGTTGCTGGCGAACCACCACCAGCCTGTTCGCCCATGCCCTGGCCGTCACCAAGGACAATGAAGTGGCGGAGAATGACCTCGGGGCCTGCCTGCTTAAGGAGGGAAACGTCGGGGCGGCAGAGCCTCGGGGAGAGTTGAGCGCCGCGACGCGGCAATTCCCTCTGCTTAAGGAGGGAAACGTGGCGGCGGCGGAACCCCACTTCGCCGAGGCCGTGCGCATTCGGCCCAATTACCCCGACGCGCTGGTGAACCTCGCCCTGTGCCGTTATGCGCAAGGGCGCGTGCCCGAGGCGATTGACTACTTCCAGCGCGCCCTGGACATTCTGCCTACCCCCTCCGGCCATTTCAACCTGGCCAACGTGCTCAAAGCCCAAGGCCGGCCTCAGGAGGCCGAGGCGCACTATCGGGCCGCCCTGCGGCTGCGGCCCTTTTTTGTCGAAGCCTGGTTCAACCTGGGCGCCTTAAAGGCCGACCAGGGCGATGCTGAAGCGGCGGCGCAGGCCTACGCTGCCGCCTTGCAGTTCAGACCCGATTACGCCAACGCGCACCTTAACCTCGGCCAAGTGCTCATGGTCCAGCATAAATGGGATGAAGCCATCGCTCATCTCAGAACCGGCCTGCGTGCCGCTCCCCAAAATGAAAAAGCGCACTTCGCTCTCGGCGCGGCCCTGGCGTCCACGAAGCAATACGCCGAAGCGGCGGTCCAATTCGCCGAGGCCTGCCGGTTGCACCCCGACTACATCGAAGCGCGCGAGAGCCTGGGACAGGCCCTGTTCTTTCAAGGAAAGCTGCCCGAGGCCATGCCGGAACTGAGGCGGGCGCTCCAGGCCCGGCGCAGCGCCATGAACCACTACTACTTGGCGCTGGCCCTCCACGCCCAGCGCCAACTCGACGAAGCGCTGCCCCATTATCGGGAAGCCGCCCGCCTGGCCCCTGACAAGCCGGCTTACCTGAATGACCTGGCCTGGGTCCTGGCCACTCACCCGCGGGCCGAAGTCCGGGACGGGAACCAGGCGGTGCGCCTGGCGGAGCGGGCTTGTCAGTTGACCCAGTTCCGGGAGCCGATGTTCGTGGGGACATTGGCAGCGGCCTATGCGGAGGCAGGACGGTTCCCGGACGCGGTCAAGACCGCCGAGCGAGCGCAAGATCTGGCGGCGGCCGCGGGCCTGAAAAAGCTGGCGGAAAGAAATCAGCAGTTGCTAGAGCTATATCGGGCGGGGAAGCCGTACCATGAACCGGAGGGAAAACCATGAACATTGAACCTCGAACGTCGAACGTTGAACGTCGAACACCGAGCATCCACGAACTGCCGGGAACAACCAGCATCGAACCCAACCCAAGACGATCTACGAACGAGAGGTACGACTTGGAACAGCGGCTGCTGGAATACTCAGCACGAATCATTCGGCTGGTGGAAAAGCTGCCCAACACACGCGCGGGGAATCATGTTGCCGGGCAGTTGCTGCGATCTGGCACCTCTCCTCTGCCCAATCACGGTGAGGCTCAGGCAGCCGAATCGGCCAACGACTTTGTCCACAAGCTAAGAATCTGTCTCAAGGAACTGCGCGAGTCGCATCGGTGGCTGCTGCTGATCCAACGCGTGCCGCTCATGCCGCCAAGATTGGCACAACCCCTGGTGGAAGAAACCGATGAACTCATTCGTATCTTTGTCCGAAGCGTTCAGACGGCCCAACGCAAGCGACGGTAAGAACAAGCCCCGATCCTTGCCTCACTCTTCGCCACGCGGCACTCGTCGTTCGATGTTCAATGTTCAATGTTCGATGTTCGATCTTCGCCGTTCCTTCGCGAAACTAAGAATTAGCGCTGGTGTTTTACTCAGCAACCATTATAGTGCAATTATGAAGCACGGTGAAACAATGCTGATCTGCACGGTCGCCGGCGTCGCTCTGTGCCTGCCGGCTCGTGCCGTTACCAGTGATGCCCCGGCCGGCAGCCCCTATCAGGGCATCGTCGAGCGCAACGTCTTCGGCCTCAAACCGCCGCCGCCGCCGCCCGACCCGGAAGCCAACAAACCCCCGCCGCCCAAAATCACTCTGCAGGGAATTACCACCTTCGGCGGCGTCAAGCGCGCCCTGCTCAAAGCGCAGATGCCGGTCAAACCCGGCGAGCAGCACAAGGGGGAACCGCCCAAGGGGGAGGAGTCCTTCATCCTGGCCGAGGGACAACGGGAAGGAGACATCGAAGTCCTGGAAATCAACGACAAGCCAGGCAGCGAGTTCGTGAAGGTCAACGACTTCGGCACGATCACGAACCTCAATTTCGAGAATAATGGCATCAAAACGGCCGCCGCTTCCGGGCCTGGCCCGACGCCCGCTCCCGCCGGGGTTGCCCCGAATCCCGGGGCGAGTCCCTTCCCACAAGGCGGCGGCGGCAAGCCCTATTCCCCCACGCGGCCCATGCGTACGCCGGGTCCGCCCGGCGCCGCGGCCTCATCCGCCTCTTATGGCGGCGCTCCTGCAGCCACCAGCTTCGGCGGGGTGTCCGCCGCTCCCAGTTATGGCTCAGTGCCGGTCGGCGCCACCGCCCCCGGCGGGATAAGTCTGCCTGGTTTTGCGACCAGCGCCACGCCAACCCCGACGGCGGCCCAGCAGCAGCAGCAACAGCCGGCACTGACCGGCGAAGGACAGGCAGCCGTGCTGGCGGCGCAGCAGATCGAGAACAAAGATAGACCATTTCCCCCGCTCCCGCCTCCTATTGCGCAGATGCTTGGCGAGGGTTCGGGCACAGCCACCGCCACCCCCCGGCCGGGGCCGCCCAGCCTGCCCCTGTCGCCGGGGGCCGTAAGGACGCCCCCCCCGATGCCGCAGTGAGGACTTGAGTTAATTTTGAAGTGCAACCGTAAACGAGGGCAGCTTGTTCCGCCAGCCCGAGCTCTTGGGCTGGCGCTGGCAGTGGCGGCGGCCAGCAGGTGGGCGGTGACCAGCGCCGCGGCGGATCTGCAGCGCGGTTCTCCGGCGCAAGGCATCGCCACTAACCTCATCGGCTGGTCCACAAACGGCCCCGCCGTGTACACTTTGGTTCGCGTTGCTGCCCCGAACGTCCCGCGCCGCCCCCCACCGGCCAGACACCTTCCACCCTTCCTCCTGGAACGGCAGGCCCTCACTAACTCGCAGGCCGCCACAAACCCGCAACTCCCCTCCGGGGCGGGCCAACTTTCTCCGCCCGTGCAGGCCGTCTATGTCACCAATCGGGTCTTCGACCATTACCTTCCCGAGTCGCTCAATAACCTGGTTTGGACAAATCTCATCGCCCATACCAACGGTCGAAGTCTGGAGATTTGGTCGGTCCGGTCGCGTCCGCCCGGATGGCCCGCCCGCCCGCCCATCGTGGTGTGGAATACCAACGGTCTGATGTGGGGCATGAAGGGATTGACCGCTCTCAGCCCGTGCTGGGAAAGCGAGGGGGGCACCGGGCAGGTGCCGGTGACGGCGCTGACGCGGCGGCATGGTTACACCCGGGGCCACTCGATGGGGCCGGACGGTTTCAGGACCGACTACGCGGGCCGGAAGGTCTGGTTCGTCACCACTGATAACGTCGTGATCGAGGCCACGGTGGCAAGGGGGGTGGTCCGAACCCGCGAGAGGGACTACACGCTCCTGCTGTTCCAGAAGGATTTGCCGCCTGCCATTGAGCCGATGCGGGTGGCGGCCATGACCAACCTGTTCGCCAAATACTCCAACCGTCCCGACGCCCCCTGGCCCCTGTTCGGAACCGAACAGTCGGGTCGCGTCAGCGCGGGCCTGGTGGAGCTTTCCGTCAGCACGTGGAAACCAGGTGACTCAGGCTCGCCCAATATGCTGCCGCTGCCCGGTGAACTGGTGTTCTACAGCGGCCGTTCCACCTCCAGCCCCAGCCCCGAGATGCAGGCCGATATGAACGCCTTGTGCGCCCTCGAGGGGCTCAACGCCGATAACTACCAGCTTCAGTGGGTTGACTTGTCAGCATACCCGTCTTACTGAAGTCAGCCCAGAAGGGAGTGATGGAGTAGTGGAGTGTTGGTTTTTCCACCACTCCACCACTCCACCACTCCACCACTCCATCACTCCACCACTCTCAGTTCGCTGCGCGGCACGGTTGCCGGTTCTGGTAGAGGCGGAGGAGTTCCCGGTTCCGTTCGAGCAGGTTGGTTTGGCCGAGCGAGGCGGCCAATTCGCAGGCCTGTTGCGCCGTCGCCACGGCCTTATCAAACTCACCGGCCTCGGCGTGGGCGGCGGCGAGGGTGCCGACAAAAATCGTCTGCTTCCAGGCCGTGCGTTCGCAGGCCCGCGTGGCCAGTTGCACCGCTTCGGCGCCGTTGCGGAATTGCGGTTCCGGGTGCGTGGCCAGAATCCAGGCCAGGTTGTTGAGGGCTTCGGGCGAGTCAGGGTTAAGGCGCAGGGCCTCGCGGTAACCGGCCATCGCTTCGCTGGTGGCGCGGTCTTTGGTCGCGCGCTCGAGCAGCGCGCGCGCCTTGGCCCAGGCCGGGTCCAGCCGCACTGCCTCTTTGAGGCTCGCGACGGCCTCGCCAAACCTGCCGCGCTTGAGCCATTCCAACCCGAGATAGAAATGGATCATCGGCTCGCGGGGACTCCGGCGCAAGACCTCGGCGTAAAAGCCCAGGGCCTCATCGGATTTGCCCTGCCCGCTCAGGGCGCGGGCCAGGCCAAGGTACGCCCGCGCATTGTCCGGCTCGAGGCGGACGGCCTCGCGGGCGTGCTTTTCGGCTGCGGCAAAGTCGCCCAGATCGTCCAGCGCCAGGGCTAGGTCCTCGTGGGCCTTGTCGTAATCCGGCTTGAGGCGCAGCGCCTTGGCGAAGTAGTTCGTCGCCTTCTCCGGCTGGCCGAGCGCGGCCAGCGCCACGCCCAGGTTCAGGTTCGCCTCCAAATGGTCCGGTTTGAGGCGCAGCGCTGCCTCGTAGTGGTCCATCGCCTGTTGGGTTTGGCCCGAGTGTTGCAGGGCGTAGCCCAGATTGTAATGCGCAATAGCATTGTCGCGCGTCGCCGCCAGGCACTGCGTCCAGAGCGTGAAGCTGTTGCGCCAGTGCCCCACTTGGCCCCACGTCAAATAACCGCAAAGCAGCAGCACCACCGCGCCTGCCCCCGTGAGCCAGGCCTCTCCCGCGTAGCCGCCGACGGTAGTCGGCGCTGACTTCACTGACTGAGGAAAAGTGCGCCGACTGCCGTCGGCGGCTACATTTTCGTCGAAGCTTGACGCAGCCCCGCCCCACTCTGCTGCGGCCCAGACGACGGCGATGAAGATGCCGATCGAGGGAAGGTAAGTATAGCGGTCAGCGATGGACTGAATGCCCACCGGGACAAGGCCAATGGCGGGAAGGAGCATGCCCAGAAAAACAAGCCAGCCGACAAGCCCATAGGGGGCTGAGCGCGCCCGCAACGCCACGAACAGCGACACCAGCACGAGCACCAGCACGGCGCCTCCCACCTGCCAGCCGGCCCAATGGTTTGGCATCGGATACAGCACGGCCAGGTCCGCGGGCCAAAACATCTTCCCGAGATACCGCGCATAAGCCACCGGGACATTGGCCAGCCGCAGTCCCCACGGAACCTTTTCCGGCGAGAGAATGTTGCCGCCAGCCTTCACGTTCAGCCACGTGATGGCGCACGAGGCAATGGTCAGCGCGAAGAAGGGGAGCTTTTCCCGGATGAAACGGAGTAATGGAGTGGTGGAGTGGTGGAGTGGTGGGAAAGGGAGCCGGCCCAGCGGCCAGTAATCGAGGAGCAGCAGCACGAAGGGCAACGTCACCAGCATCGGCTTGCTCATCAGCCCGAGGGCGAACAGGACGACGGCGGCCCAGTACCAGAGGCGTGGTGCGTTGCAGTAGCCGCCGACGGCAGTCGGCGCTGATTCCTGTGACTGAGGAAGAGTGCGCCGACTGCCGTCGGCGGCTACGGTTTCGCATTCCACATAGCGGGCGTAGGCCCACAGCGTGAGCAGGAAGAAAAACGCGCTCAGCACGTCCTTGCGCTCGGCGAGCCAGGCGACCGATTCGACGTGCAACGGGTGCAGGGCAAACAGCGCGGCGACCATCGCGCTGCGCCAGAGCACGCCGGTCATCCGGCGCAGCACAGCGAAGAGCAGCAGCGTGTTCGCGACGTGGAACGCCAGGCTTATCAGGTGGTGCCAGCCCGGACTCGGCCCGAACAGTTCGTAGTCCAGCATGTGCGACAGCCACGTCAGCGGATGCCAGTACTCGAACCAGGAAGTGGAGAACGCCCAAAGAATGCCCTGCCCGGTCAAGCCGCCCGAGACGATCGGGTTGTGAACGAGCATGAAATGATCATCGTAATTGGTGAACTCGAAGCCGGCGACCCGCCAATAGACGCCCAGCGTGGCGAGGGCCAGGCCCAGGCCAACGAGCGCGGCGCGGCGGGATTCGATCAAGCGCTTGAGGGCCACGGAGTTCATTTCAGTGGCGACAGCCTGGCACATTTAACGCAAAGACGCCAAGAAGCAAAGGCGCAACCAAAGTGACAGGTGATTGGTGACTGGTGATTGGGAAAGCAGCCCGCTGCAGTCTTTGCCTCTTGGCGTCTGCGGGTACAAAAAAGAAGCCGCCCGAAAGGGCGGCTTCGTGAAAACGATCTTAAACGCCGGTTACTTGCGGCGGCGGAAGATCAACAGCGTGGCAAGGCCGAGGCCAGCCAGCGCGAACGAAGTCGGCTCAGGAATACTCTCCAGAACCAGCCCGTCGAACCCGGCGGTGGCACTGTAGGTAAGCGCCACACTAGCGACCGGCGGGGTGCCGTTCGGTGCGCCCGTCCCGTTTGACCAATCCAGCCCACCTATACCGAACCTACCGGTCCAGGCGTACAGACTGCTGCTCGCCTGCAGAGCGCTGTTCCAGTCAGCGTAGGTGCCAGTCCAAGCCAGGACCATAACTTCCTGGCTATCAGCGCCGGCATCACTCGTGAGCGTGAACGTAGTCAGCGGAGTGCTCCCGGCAGTCGGTGCGATCTGGTGCAGGACGTTCGCCGATTCGGTCCATCCAGTCGAACCCGTAGGCAGCAGCGATGCTGTGCTCGAGGTGATCGGATCCGCTGTGTTAGCCGAGGCGTAGTACACCGCGACGTCGAGGTTCCCATAGGTCCCAATTGTCGCAGGGCTGCCGGTCGGGAAGGCATTCGTGGTTCCGCCAGCAGTTTGATACTGAATCAGGCCGTGACCGGCGGAACTTGCCTGAAGGCTAACGGTGCCCTGGGCAAAGGCGCTTCCGGCCAGCGCACCGGCGATTAGGGTAGTGAGTAGTAGTTTTTTCATTGTGTTTGTATGTGTGTGTTTTGTTGTGGGTTTAATTGTTTGTTAGCATTTGTTTTGGTTCGCCATTAAATCATTGAATGGTGAAGTTTTGCGTCCAAGTGACCGTCGCGTTGTTGTTCTGGTAGAAAATGCCTTCGCCGACGTTGATCACAGGTCCAGCGGTGGTTGTGTCTCCCGGGCCTGCCGTAGGATCGCCATCATACCAGCCATAAGACGGGTAATTGGCGGTGCCTTGATCGTAGCCACCGAAAGCGGCCTTGTTGAAGCGGTAAACGACGTCGTTTGGGACGCCGATCAGGCCCATCGCGGTCAAGGTATTTGTAGCCGGGAACGCGCTCGAAACCAGGCTCCACCCGGCGGGGCCGGCCAGATGGAATGAATTGTTGGTCGTCACCTGGCCCACAAACGTGACAGTGCCATTCGTGGCAGGGTAGAAGAAGAAGCCGTTGCCCGGAGTCAGGTCGGCGCCTCCCCCAGCAACGTTGCCCGGGAACCAGCCGTAGTTCGGGTAGTAGGCGTCACCAGCAGTGTAGGAGCCGCTGACGAAGCCATAAACCACGGAGTTCGCCCAGTCATTGGGCTGGGGGCTCGGGGCGGTGGAAACCAGATTCGTCAGGACACTCTCAGTGCCATTATCAGTGCCTACTGCGTTTAACGGGTTCCCCCACATGTACCAGGTGTTGGCTGTGACCGTTTGATTTACGTAACCGACAACGTTTAGCGAATAAACGTTTTGCGCCATTGAGGAGGCGAGTCCTGCGGCCAGTATGGCCGCTGCTAACACTAATTTTGTTCTCATATTTCTTATTTTGTAGTTATGTGTTTACCGTGTGTGCGCCCAATATTGCAAATATCGAGGGACCTGTCAACAGATTTCTTCACTTTTTTTGAACATTTTTTTGCCCCCCGGACTTGACCTTTTTTGCTGTCCTAAAGTCAATTCCGGTAAAGCCCGAACCCGGCCCCAGACCCTGCCCCGGAGCAGCGTTTTTCGTGCCGCTTTGGCCGCAAAACCGTAGCCGCCGACGGCGGTCAACGCCTTATTTGTAGCCGCCGACGGCAGTCGGCGCTAATATCCCAGGGGAAGAGCCGCGCCCGATGCGCCCAACTCCCCCGCCGAAGCGATCAGCGCGAACTGCCGTTCGCGGCTACCGCCCCTTGAATCCGCCCAGTCATCCGGTCACCCCAAACGTAGCGCAAAACCTGCCCCTGAGCAACCCTTTTCGTGCGGTTTTGACCGCTTGGCCCGCAAAACCGCAGCCGCCGACGGCAGTCGGCGCCAATACCAATTACGTCATGGAAACGCACTATTCCGGAGATGCACGTGCCCCTCAGCCCTTTCCATCGGATGGAGGAGAGACGACGGCAGCCAGAGGCGGGGTGACCAGCCGTAGTGGGCATCAGATGTTGAAAGAAAGCTAATACCACTTCCAGCTCGAAGATGCACTATTTCCTGTAAGGCAAACAGGCACAGTAGTTTATGCCATATTTGTACAGACCTTGGGGGCTACCGCAGGCACGAAGACTACTGCGGGCGGCGCTGTGAAAGGTATTAAGACCATCATCGGAGCGGCGTCAGGCCGCAGAGAGACTTCTCAACGCAAAACCTGTCAGTTTTGCCGCTCGCACGAGGGGGCGCAAGGGGGTTTTCGGCCCTTGCGCCCATAGTCGTGTCGGGTTCGACGCAACCGGCAACGGTTCTGAGGCCCGCTCACCGGAGCCGTGGTCTGAGCAAT